>JAGQOY010000430.1 GCA_020427005.1 Planctomycetales bacterium | reverse complement strand
GGGTTGAGTGGGATTCAAGATTGGGACGACAGATGGAACGTCCTTGCACTTCGGTTCTGACCACTTCTCGGTTGCAAACCTGCCGCTCAGTTCCAGGTCGATTCCCAGGTGGATTCGATGTCGATCAACCTTTGTCGAGGACCGGACTCCGATCAACGAAATCAGACTACGATGTGCCTCGTCACTTGGATCCAAAGGGCGTGCTCCGCTAGAATGCGGATCGTGATCAGGGCAAACGATCGACGTTGGTTTGCCTTGGGTTGCGAACCAGCGGTTCAACCGGAGCCACGGGCGCTGCCGGTTCTGAATCAACGCTGAATCCCGCGGCCCGGTTAACCGAAACGTTAGGTGTCTTTATCTATGCGTAATCTCGCACAGTTCCTTATCATCTCCATTGTCGCCACGGTGACCGGCTGCTCGAATGACACGCCTCGCTCAAATTCGATGACGACATCCGATCAAGAGCCAAGCCGGCAACGCAGCGAGCAAGAGGGATCCAATTTGACTGACGAAGCTCAAGCACGGAAACTTCGTTCAATCACAATTCTTAGGACCGAAGGGATTCCATTCATTGAACATTTGCCACTAATTCAAACCGAACCGGAATCAACACGTCGCACCACTGAACAAGTGGCTATTCGTGCAATGGCTTTGTGCGTAGTGGCCGCCAAAGGCCAAGGTATCGAGCAAGGGACCATCGACGCGTTGATCAACGACTTCGCACTCGGTTCGTCATTCACGCCGGATGAAAAGGAATTCATCAACAATCCCAGGCCGACTCAACATGATCTTGTTCAGTTCTCGTGGCGATACGAGTGTTATTGGGTCATGTTATGGGCATTAGGTTACATTGACGAACTCGGACGTCCCGACACGGCTTGCGACGCAAACCTCGCTGTCTCAATCCTTCTTGATAACGGACGCGACGGATTTCTGAGAAATGCCAGGCTTCGTCCTCAATCAGAGATCCTTGACGCTGCGGACCTGATCTACCGCTATCATTGGGCGGTGGTCGATGCACGCATTAACAAACGTGCGTCACCGGCCAGTCTGGACGACGGAGTCGTAATGGAACGTCACCACGCACTTAATTGGCTAATGGGGTACATGGACCAAGAATGGGACGATGTGTCCACCGACACCTAACTAACGGTTCAACCGGAGCCACGGGCGCTGTCAGTTCCGAACCAATGCTGAATGCCGTGGCCCGGTTAACCGCAACGTTACATGTCAACAACTCAAGGGCGTCACGTGACAAAACTCCAATACATCATTGCCTTGCTCGTCCTCTCATCCTTCAGCGGATGCTCAGAGCATCAGCCACCCCCAGGAACTGAGCAACCGAGTTTTGATCGCAACGAAGTGACCCCGTTTGAGACGGTGGAGGACGCCATAGCCTTTGTAAAAGCGTATGATGGGAAAGCAGAGGATCTCCAGTTGCCAATATCGGATTCGCTAATCGACGACGTCGGTGCCAACATGGCGATTATAACTGACCAAGTTTTGGCAAAGGACTTATGGCCCGACGGGTTTGAACAGCGAGACGGTTATCGTCTCTACAGTTACAAACCGGCCGAATGAAGCGCCATGTAACCAAGCAATGCACCCGAGTCGCGAAGTCGGGCGTTTTGGCAAAGGAGAATCTCTCGTCGCGACCGGGTGATTGCAATCGTTCTGCCAAAGAGATGAGAATTCACTCACTACCACTCGACGAACTCATCGCCCGTGGCGTCAGTCCATCGTTTGCTCGAATCCTCTGCGATCCTGACAGCTACCATCCCAACCTCAGCATCCACATTGGTACTACCAACTGGGACTACTTCATTCCCGCCGATGCAACCGACATCGTGCCGCTGTGGGATTCCAACGCTGATTCATTTGTTCGTTGGACACGTGCTGGGACTATTGAATATGTTTGGCTCTTTCACGACGATCCGAAGTGGATTCTGATTGCTCGTTCCGAACAGGGAGTCATGGCGGAACTATGGCAGCAATGGGCCGAGTTTCAGGAATCGGACGAAGAATGTCTACGCTTCGCTGACGCGATTGGTTTTCGCTATGCGGAGGAAGGGCTGAAGATCATTGAAAACGATTCTGATACCATAAATCGGTGGCGGCTCGAACTCACCGATTGAAGAAGGCAGAACAAAGCGTTGGACGCGGAGCCGCCGATCGCGTCGTTT
>JAGQOY010000429.1 GCA_020427005.1 Planctomycetales bacterium | reverse complement strand
GTGATTGTGGAACCAAGCCGAGAGCACTGGAGTTGAGAGGGCGTCCAAATAGGTAAAGCACGCAAGCGGCGATGTTGACGTCGAACGCATTGGCGAGCCGAATGCGAAGCAAGCGGCATGACAATGCGAAGGGGGAGTCTCCAACTTGCCCTGCCCTTCAACGAACCATCGAGCCACTGAATTCACTCCACAGATCGAGAAACATCGCCGAGTGTCCCGCGGACAAGGCTGGCGAGTACTCGCCTCATGCGGTAATGGACCTGCGGTTGCGAACGTTGATGATAACCGAGTCGCCGTGAACGATTCACCATTCAATTGCCCCTCTGTCGGCGACTTCGGTTCATCATGATGTTATCTGGCGATTCGGCGTCAAGTGTAAGTGCTGGAAACGAACGACACGTTACCGTCTTCGTCCAAGTATACCAGGAGTAGTTGGGGTCCGGGTGCGGGAACATAGAACACCAACAGAGAATGAGATTTGTAATAGTCATCGGGAACAGATGTTTCAGCCCACGCAGGAAATCCATCACCAAGTTTCATGTCGCATGTTGGTTTGCCAAGAGTTTGCAAAACCGTATCTCTATTCATGCCAGGTTGGATTCTGCGCCAGTCGTCGATCAGCTGTCGTTCCGCGCCAGAAGACAACAATCCGGCGAACATGGCAAGTGCCACAATCGTAAGCAGCGAGCCCGCGACACAGCCGGAGATGAATCTTCCCATGCGATCTCCAAGCCAGATAACGGCAGCCGTCACCGGGCCGCCGGATTACGCATTGAATTGGCAATCCGCGCGGTCGGCGGCTCCGTGTGCACGGCGTTGTTCTGTCACGATTTGTTTAACGGTCCAGACCATACGAAGCGTTCTGAAGTTGTTGCTTCATTGTGGAATAGCGGAGCGTCAGGCAGACGCACCGAGCCTGTGGAGTAATCGCCGGAATCCAAGTAACCGTGAGACGATCCGATGCATCGTTCGCCAGCATAATCAACAGTAAAGTAGACGCGATCAGCAAAGACATCGGTTAGGAATCTGGCCGCGTCTTTGTTTGCGGCTGCAAGTCGTTGCTCATTGGTTTCGCCATCGTAGTTGTAGGCAGAGAAATGCGTGTGATGCAAGTGGCCAATCTCGATCGTCAGCTCTTCGCCGTCGTCGTATACAGTCAGGGCACCGACCGAATCGTCCGCGGCGGGAAAGACAAGCGACGGCGCGGATTGAGAGTTATCGATCCATTTTGACGCCACGAAATCACCTGCGGGTGTCACGCCGTAGTCACGAAGGTGATCTAGGAATTTCGCTAGTGTTGGCGTCATGAGTAATTGTGTCAGTGACAGAACGACGGTGATCACCGGGCCGCCGGAGTACGCTCTCCATTGGACAACCGCGCGATCGGCGGCTCCGCGTGCATCGCTTTGTTCTGCCTTATCTTGCTGCAAGCAGTCGGTTCGCTATTTCCTTCGCACAACCAAAGGTTGGTTCGTCGGGCGACATTTCTTGTATACGATTCGAGACAGTTGATTTCAGCATTGGCTCGGCAGCAATGCGACGCTTGTATGGCAGGCAGTATCGAAGCCATTCACCAAATGCGAAGTCCGTTGTCGGAACACAGTTGGAAAGTGTCTCCCAGCCACGGTCGGCGTAACTCGTATCGTGCAATGCCGATGCGATCGTCCATCGCACAGTCCACGTTGTGTTGGTCAACGCTCGGTCAACATCCGATGACTTCATCAAGGATGGCCTTGGCGAAGACACGAGCCGATACACTGCGGCACAGCGGACGTGTGGATGTGGATCATCAAGCATTCGCATGAGATTGCGTAGAGCGATATCGTCATCAACAGTTCGCTGGCCGATCGCAAATGCAACCGCAATCCGTACATTAACGTGTGGATCGGCCATGAAGGATTCAACGGCCGAAATGGATTCACGATTCGGATTAGCGTGGACAAGGTAGTTGCCATTCCGAGTGACAGACGAGCAATGTCGCGGCCGTGCCGGCGACCAGATGTGACCGATGCGTTCGATTAACCACTGGCGTTTTGGACGGTCGCGCGAAAGTACCAGCCGTTGCGTCAGTTGGTCCAGTTCAAGTTGGCCACGATCGATCATTCGAATTCTCTGGCAGAACGCCGGCAATCACCCGGCCGCGACGAGCAATTGTCCATTCTAAAAACACCCGACTTCGCGGCTCGGGTGCATTGCATGGTTCTGCCGTTTCAGGATGGTGCGACACGCACGTATCTG
>JAGQOY010000042.1 GCA_020427005.1 Planctomycetales bacterium | reverse complement strand
CGGAAATTGTGAAGTACCTTCCAACAAAATGATCCTGTAAACCCTATTGACAAAACCTCAGATGTCTTCGGGTTACTAATTGTCCACAATATTCTGCAAAAATCGACTTTTACATCACTCTGCTAGTGCCGAACACAAAACGCGAACTTCCAAAGCCCAAAGGATGATCCCATGGCCAAAAAGAAGCTCTAGGCTTCTCTAGGTACCCCTGGTTTATCCGACGACTTGGTCCTGATCCCTTCAACTCAATCAGCCAGCTCTGGATCTGGAATTCTGAGCCTCACTTACCTGCTCAACTATCCATGGTATCGGATCGATTTTTTAACAGTAACAAGCACTTGGACGCGCATTACTCTGGCAGCAATTCAAGTGCCTCTCTTTCATTTGCAGACAATTTGCGGCCTGCGAGAAAGCGAGCGTCTTGAATCGCGGAATCCAGGTCGTAGTTCCAAAGTCGAATTTCTCCGCCCTCGCTGTGCGACACCAGCATCGGAAGCGTCGCATGAAAGTCGAGCGAGCGGATACCAGCGGAGCCTTCATCAAATATCAAAGGGTTTGCGCAAGGATCGTCGTCCTCAAGGCACCAAAGATGCACTTTTCCGCCCAAGGGGGGCTGATTGCTACCTTTGTAACAGACCGCCCAGGAACCAATTGATTGCGCGAGGCTGACGGATCATCGGCTGCTAGAAACCGACTCTCTCAAGATCTCTGTCGACCAACCATCGCATGAGGGCCATCACTAGTCGTTGACCGTATATTCCTGGATGCACATCGTATCTACTTCGGTTGCGATTACCTCTAGCTGGAAGAAAGTTTTTTTGGACCCGGCGGTTGCATCGCCGAGCTTTCAAGGGAAGAACCCGTGGGACTGAAGTGAATTCGACCGACACGAAATTTGACTTTCTTCTCCATTGTCGAATTGACAGCATGAAGGCTCATGGGGGATGTTGATTTTGGTCGCCCATAGTGTCCAGTGTCGAACCGACAGGGTGCAGTTCAAACCTTCCGTTGATGATCAATGTCACGCCCTCCTGAGCGCGCTGGTGAAGCACCGGTAGTTGTCATATTGACCGCTCAACTGCGAAGGGTTCCTTGCCGCGGGGGCGTCGAGTCAAACTCGCGTCGGTTTGTCCGTTGCTGTCAGCGCGACAAACGCCGAACTGACGTTGGTCGTGGTGATGTCAGCACAATTGAGGGCTGAGCGCGGTCAGGTGCTAATGACGGATCTTTGACCGTACGCATTAATGATCTGACCTCTATTGGGACAACTTTTTTGCAACGTCCCCGCTTCACCACGTCTGAGTTGCGAATTTAGATAGCTATGCAGGCTTCACCCGCTTATCGCTCGTGTGCTCCGATCAAACTTGCTGGCGTGTCGATTGATCACCAAGGAGTCGACGAAGCAGCGGTGTTGTCATGAGTGTCGTGACTAACGCCATGATAACCAACATGCAAAAGACGCTGTCGGGAATAACCCCTATGTCACGTCCAACTTTGATCGCTATCAAGCCGATCAGAGCACGAGTATTTATCATTACGGCAATGCAGCCACTCTCGCGCCAGGTCATACCTCCAACACGGGCCGCATGGCCACAACCGGTCAACTTTCCAACCGGAGCCGCCATTATTACTAACCCACACAAATACCAGTCGTGCCAAGAATCCCGCAAGTTGTCGTGCACAAGGCGCACGATGGATATCTAATTCACTCATGATGCGACCTAAATAGTGGGATCGCTGTAATCGACAGCGCTATGGCAACGATCTAGACGAACCCAACGCGATCGACATCCGCCGCAACTTGAGAGTACATCCATAGGCCAAGCATCGCGCCAAGCAAGAACGGCATTGCGATGCTAACAGCAGCCACAATCGTCAGACCGATAATCAATCTCGAACTCACACAGCAGACAACACGAATCTCATGCCATGCACACCGAAATGACGAAAGTTTTCGCAATGCATCCCGCGGTTCACTTTTCGGTAATCGCGATGATCGATATGATCGGCATGCTCGAAAAGTTGTCGCACGGTTGGTCTGGCAGGCTCGTTGTTCTCGCGTTGCTCGGGTTTGCTGCGACTGACTTTGTTATAACGGCAAAAGCAACGTACCTTAGGTGGGCCGTGAATTGCTGCCATGGGTCGAAGATGATGAGAAAAAAGACCTCGCGTATTCATTGGACAAACACGCCAAGTTTCGTTTGTGCTAAACCCAAAAGGCATTTTGAATATGAATGAGTCGATCGGGCAGAGCAGTCCGGTGGGATTTTCACGCAGGTTTCGGGCGAGGGTTTTGGCTGGACTCGTACTCATCATTCCCATATGGATCACCTACATCGTGGTGACTTTCGTTTTCCGCATCATGCGAGATGCTTCGTTATGGCTTGTCGAAGCGGTGTTGCTAGGTCCGTTCGGTGAATCCGTCATATCGCGACTGGCCATCAATCCAAATGCATTGAACGTCGATGGATTGTCGGCTTTGCCTCTAGTCCTTCAATGGGGGATTAGCACTGTAGCAGTCTTTCTTACGGTGGCTGCACTTTATATCTTTGGTGCGATTGCCACCAACGTTGCGGGTAAACGCATGTTGCGACTTGGCGAGTCCGTAGTCGAACGAGTTCCAATCGTACCCGTCATCTATCATGCTTCAAAGAAAGTGTTAGAGACGTTGGTAGGAGACAGTTCGCGACCGTTTCAACGCGTCGTCTTGGCGCCATTCCCAACGAAGGAGACGGCCTCGGTTGGGTTTGTAACGCGAGAGACCAAAGACGCCACAACCGGAGCGGTATTGCTTACGGTATTCGTGCCTACTGCACCAAACCCAACGACCGGATTTGTCTTCGTCATTAAACCGTCAGACGTTGTAGACGTTGATTGGAGTGCGGAAGAAGCCATCAAGATAATCATGTCAGGCGGTGTTTTGATGCCAGCGAGTATTCCGATGTCACAACCTGCCAAGGATGTTGGGCCTCAATACTAAATCCTCAGGTCCTGCACTCTGCGTCAGCAGGGTTACGTAGCCACGCTTGGGACAGCTCCTCCGGCCCACATGCGTTGCGAATCCGCAACCCGAAAACTTGCTAAATGGAGGGGCCGCGCGAACGATCGCTTTAAGATGTCGGTATTCGGCTTCTCCACGCAGAGATCGCCAACGTAATGACCGTCAGTGGAACCACGAACAGCAGCATGATGCCACTCAATGTATGTCGCAATTCATTGCCCGTCGCCTCAAGTACCATGTGCCCTGTGTAGGCCACGTAATAGAAAAAGAAGACGGCTCCTTCCCAGCGCGCGATCAGGTTTCCTGAAATGAAAATTGGCCAGCAGGCAACGGCGACTGCAATCATCACCGGTATATCGAAGTTCAGTGCTTGATTGCTTACCTCCACCCCAGCGGGAGCAACGAGAGCCGAAAGTCCGAGAACCGCCAAAATGTTGAATATGTTGCTGCCCACCACGTTGCCCACGGCGATATCGCGCTCGCCCTTCAAGGCCGCGACGATCGAAGTCGCGACTTCAGGCAATGAAGTACCGGCGGCCACGATAGTCAATCCGATCACCAGTTCGCTTACACCAAAGCTGTGAGCGATCGTGACCGCCCCGTCAAGCAACGAATTCGAACCTACGACTAGGAGAACTAGGCCACCAATTATCAAAGCAATATTGCTCGCCATCGACCGCCGCTGATGAGCCAGCTGAGGTAGCTCCGGCGGCCATTCTTTGGCAAACTCTGCTTGGACGGCTTGACTCTCGCTTCGGCTCGCCCGAATGCACCATGACGTGTAGGCCACGATCCCCGCAAACAACAACGCTCCGTCCAGTCGTCCAAGGCGGCCATCGAGACTGAGGCTCATCAGCAACACCGAAACCCCGATCATTACAGGTACGTCGCGGCGAATGAATTCACTCGACACGATCAAAGGGATAATCAAAGCGGATAGTCCGAGGATGAACAGCACATTGAAGATATTGCTGCCGACAACGTTGCCAATTGCTAAATCGGCACTTCCCGCCAAGGATGCTTGGACCGAAACAGCCAGTTCCGGAGCGCTGGTACCAAATGCCACGACCGTTAGCCCGATCACTAAAGGTGAGATGCGGACCGCAGCCGCCAGTTTTGACGCGCCACGCACCAGCAGCTCGCCACCGCCAACGAGGGCGGCAAGCCCGCCAGCGATCGATATCCACGCCCATAAAGTTTCGCTCATTGAATTACCTTGGTCGTCCTTAAATGTTAAATGCAATTCGTCCGATTAACCCGGAACAGCTGCTATGATCAGTGCATCAGGGTCTTGATCGCAACGAAGCCTAGAACTAGCAAGATAAACAGGATCACCGTTGCCAGTTCAAGTCGCGTATCAAGAAACTTTCGAACTTCTGGGCCAAAACAGAAGACGGCCGAGGCGACCAAGAAGAAGCGACTCGAACGACCCACGGTGGAGGCCAGGATTAGTGTTTGCAGCGGAACGTACTCATGAAAAATCCCCGCTGCCAACGTAAATACCTTGAAGGGGATGGGCGTGAAGGCCGCGGCAAGAATCGACCAAAACGCATGGTCCCGATAAAGCTCGCCAACGTAATTCACGTTCTCCGCAGTCACACCTGGAACGCAGTCGTAGAAAAATCCGCCAACCGCCGACCAAAGAACATAACCGATCAACCAGCCGACGATTCCTCCTAACACGGAGGCAATCGCACTGATGCCCGCGTAGTAGAACGAAGCCATTGGCTTGGAGACCGACAAGGCAATCTGCAGTACATCAGGCGGTATTGGGAAAAACGAACTCTCCGCAAACGAGATCGCAAACAACGCGGGTGTACCATAAGGCGTGTCGGCCCATGCCAGTACCCATGCATAAAGTCGACGTAGTATTCCGCGCGGCTTTTCCACGAACGCTGAGGCGTCTAGCGACGGTCTCTTTCGCGCATGATGACTATTCATAAGCAAAGGCATCAAAGCACATTTCATGCCATTCCATGCCATTGCCACTCCCAACCGCTGCGCAACTCGCCGCGTTGGGTGCACGGGAGACTGGCAGGAGCATTGCTCCGTAAAATTCTGACTATTGTTCCGATGTCTTGAATCTCGTTCCGTTTTTACCAGGCCCCTTCGAGTTGGTATGAGGAGTGCAATGGGTTAAATCGCAAGGTCCCACGGCACCCAGCGAAATCCAGTAAGCCCCCATTTTGACAACTGACTCAAGCATTCCTCCTTCTCGTTCAGCCATCAATGGAATTTCACCGCTGCCTACCGAGCAGTGGGGTTCGCGATTTGGACTGGTAATGGCCATGGCGGGCAACGCCATCGGCTTGGGAAACTTCCTGCGATTTCCGCGTCTGGCGGCCGAGCATGGTGGCGGCGCGTTTCTGATCCCGTATTTTATCGCCCTGTTGTTACTGGGCATTCCCCTGATGTGGGTCGAGTGGACGATGGGGCGGCATGGAGGACAATTTGGGCATCATTCCACGCCCGGCATGTTCTTGAGAATGACAGGTTCCCGGTGGGGAAAATTGATCGGCTCTCTCGGGATCTCTCTGCCGATCCTGTTTGTAGTGTTTTACACCTACATCGAGTCGTGGACATTGGCATATGCATTCTATTCCATCACTGGAGCGTACACCACGGAGGCCGTGAACTTGGCAACGTCCGAGCCGATGATGCACACGCGCCAGTTCTTGCATGATTATCAAGGCGTAACGCCCGAGGGTGAGCGAGTATACTTTCAATCGCTGTGGCCTGCCATCACGTTTTGGCTGATCGCCGTCGGACTGAACTGCTGGATCATTTCGCGCGGCGTGTCAGCAGGCATCGAGAAACTGGCTAAGATCGCGATGCCGCTACTGTTTCTATTTGCTATCGTACTTGCCATTCGAGTGTTGTGTACGGGAGCGCCAGATGCCAGTCTCCCAGATCGATCGCCTTGGGTGGGTTTGAACTTTGTTTGGGAACCAAATTTTATGGCGCTCGCGCACTTTGATGTTTGGTTGGCCGCAGCAGGTCAGATCTTCTTCACACTCTCGATCGGAACCGGCAGTATTCAGTGCTATGCCAGTTATTTGAAAAGGGACGACGACTGCGCCATGACCGGCTTCGCGACTGCCGCTACAAACGAATTTGCCGAAGTCGTTCTGGGTGGAACGATCGCGATTCCATTGGCCGTATCAAGTTTTGGGTTGGCGGCGACACAAATCATTGCCAGTCAAGGCTCGTTTGACTTGGGCTTCGTCGCCATGCCGTTAGCCTTTGAAGACCTGCCACTGGGTTGGTTGTTCGCGACACTCTGGTTCAGTCTTCTGTTTTTCGCCGGCATCACCTCTTCTGTAGGTTTATGTATGCCGCTAGCAGCTTTCCTACACGAAGCCTATGGCATTGGCCAAAAGGGTTCTGCGGCCATATGCGGCGCATTCATGTTGGTTCTGGGATTGCCCCTGGTTCTGTTTCTGGGACACGGCTACTTGGATCAGTACGATTTCTGGGTAGGCACGTTCGGCTTGGCCTTGTTCGCATTTCTAGAATTGATTTGTTTTGGCTGGATTTTTGGTCGGCATGCCATGTGGACAGAGCTGCAGCGCGGCGCGGATCTGAAGATTCCACGAATTTTCTATTACATCATTCGCTATATCGCGCCCGCCTATTTGTTGGTTTTGCTGGTCGGCTGGACGTGGGAGTCAGTAGGTAAAGAGATCTTGCTCGAAGGGGCTCCAGTAAAGGATCACCCCTACCTGTGGCTCAGTCGCGGAACGATCGCGGGGGTTGTCGCCTTGTTGGGGTTACTGGTGTTTCTTTGGTCGAGCAATCATTCGATCGAGAGTGAAGAAGCGCGAGGGGATGTCTGATGACGATTGGCACTCTCGTATTCATGTTGACAGTCTGGAGCGTCGTGACGGCAACTGCGTTGTGGAGCATTCTCCGTATCTTGTCAAAGTAATCTATGGTAGCTACCTCCACCGCGCTCGATCGGGCACGACTAAAAGCCTATTTCCGGTTGATGCCGCTGCTGTTTCTTTGTTACGTGATTGCGTATGTTGATCGACAGAACGTAGCCATCGCCAAATTGACGATGTCGCACGACATGCCAGCTTTTACCGACGCGGTGATCGGCTTGGGTGCTGGTGTGTTCTTCCTCGGGTACTTCTTGCTCGAGATCCCCGGCACGCTCATCGTCGAACGCTGGAGTGCGCGGAAGTGGATTTGCCGGATCATGATCAGTTGGGGAATCATGGCTGCGTTGACGGCCGCCGTAACCACGCCTTGGCAATTCTACGCCGTTCGATTTCTGTTGGGACTTGCCGAGGCAGGCTTCTTTCCGGGCATCATCGTCTTTCTCACGCATTGGTTTCCAATTGCGGATAGGGCGCGGGCCATCTCAATTTTTCTAATTGCCACCCCTGTTGCACAAATTGCAAGCCCAAAACTGTCGGGATGGCTGCTCACAATTGGTACTGATCAAGTCATCAACGGAACAACCATTCACCATCCCGAGCTTTGGGGACTGAAGGGTTGGCAAGTCGTCTATGTTTTCTGGGGAATCCCGGCCGTATTGCTCGGACTGTTTGTGCTGTACTACCTGCCCGATCGACCTCGGGATGCTGGCTGGTTGAAGGCGGATGAACGCGAGGCGCTTGAGGCTCAGCTCAAGCTTGAGAAGGAGTTGACGCGAGGCCATGGGCACGTCAGTTTTCTACGAGCCCTTTCTGACCCGAAAGTGATGCTGCTCTCGCTAGCATACTTTTGTACGGTAACCAGTACCTATGGCATCGAATTCTTCATGCCGAGTATTCTCAAAGAATGGTATCAGCTCAATTTGAGCTCATTGACTTGGCTAATCATGTTACCACCGTTGTTGGCGCTCGTGGGGCAATTGTCCGTAGGTTGGAGTTCAGATCGCTTTCAAGAACGTCGTTGGCACGCCGTCGTACCGTTGGTGATGTCTTCGCTGGCGTTAGCGCTGCTGCCGTTGACCCGCGGTAGCCTGCCATTAACGATTCTCTGCCTGATGGTCGCCTTTTGTGGCTTCAAGGCCTACATGCCAGCTTTCTGGTCACTGCCGAACCTGTTTCTGGTCGAAAGCGCAGCCGCTGGTAGCATTGGCATGATCAACTCGTTAGGGAATTTGGGTGGCTTCCTTGGTCCGACGATCATGGGCTGGCTGCAGACCACGACGGGTTCCTACGTCGGCGGGCTGTATTGCCTGAGTGTCGGAATGCTCGTCACGGCTTCACTGCTATTCATGTTGAAATTAAGACCGGTACCTATGCTTGCAACCGAAGCCTAGTCATGGTTCTGGCTGCCTAACATGCGAGTTGGAGCACCCGTAAGCTTTATTAAAAATAACACCAGCAACCCTATGTAAACGGCCAGCAAAAAGAGGGTGGTGCCCGAGGTTAATCCGCCTTGGATTGCCTGTGGCCAGCTGCCTGCACGGATTCCAGCGACAAGATTGGGTACAAACACATCCTCCAGCATCTGCACTGCAGCCGTAATGCTCGTGACAGACACAAAGGTCAAGGGCAACATCGTTACCCACAAATAGCGACTGCGTCCTGCATCGAAAAGTAGGGCAGACACAATGAGCAATGCAATTCCGGCCAACAATTGATTTGCGATTCCAAACATCGGCCAGATGGTACTGATTGAGCCGGTCCAAATCATGCCACCCCACAGGAGCGAAACAATCAAACTGCTTAGAATTGCTCCCGGCAACCAATCCGCTTTGTCCATCGGTTTCCAAAACTTGCCCGCAATCTCTTGCAGCAAAAACCTGGCGATTCGCGTTCCTGTATCGATGGTTGTTAGGATGAATAGCGACTCGAACATGATGGCGAAGTGGTACCAGTACTTGATCACTCCGTCGACGCGGATGGTGGAATCGAACCGAGCGATGGCGTTGGTCATGATCTGCGAAATGCCTACCGCCAAAGTTACCGCGCCACCGGTGCGGCCGCGCAGCGACTCGCCACCCACTTGTTGCTCGAGCAGCGGCAAGTGATCGACATTGGCCCCCATTTTCATTAGGACGGGAGCGTACTTGTCGACGCTTGAGAGGTCGATATTAATGGCCCAATAGTCGCCTTGCGGTAGGGCTGCGGCAGACAACAAGGCAATCACACCGACCAGGCCCTCGAGCAGCATGCTGCCGTATCCAATCAAGCGTACGTCCGATTCCTTGCCGATCATTTTGGGTGTCGTACCCGACGCCACGAGAGCGTGGAAACCTGAAATGGCGCCGCACATGATGCAAATGAACACAAACGGGAAGATGGCACCATTAAAGTAGGGTCCCCCGCCGCCAGCAAAGAATTCGTTGACCGCTGGTGCTTCTAATTTGGGATTCGCTACGATGACTCCAATTACCAAGACAAAGAGCGTCCCGAGCTTTAGAAAACTTGAAAGGTAATCCCTCGGGCACAGCAGCAACCAAACCGGCAGCACCGATGCAATGAATCCGTACGTGCAGATGCACAGAATTGTCGCCTCGCGCGAAAGTAGGAAATGGGGCTCGATCCACGACCCCGGAACCCAGCCGCCGACGAAGGTGGCAAGCAGCACCAGGCCGGCACCGACGACCGAGGCGCCGACAACATGTCCAGGGCGGATCTTGTACATGTACAGTCCGACGAAAAGTGCAATTGGAATCGTGCAGGCAATTGTAAACATTCCCCAACTACTGCCCCGCACCATTTCGACAGAGCCAACCGGTAGCTCGAATGAGCCAGCGCCGACTTCGATGTTGGAACTTGCTATTTCTCTGGGTACTTTGAGGCGGACCGCTTCCGTCCGCCGTGAAACCACCCCACTGGGGTACTCGATCGTTGCGCCTTTAGGGAACTTCAGCTCGAGCGTGGAGTGGTCGAGGACGATAGCCGACTCGATTGTGGCTGGCAAGTTGTCGCTGGTGACGAGCGTGTGGGACGGCAGTTTCACTTCTTCGCCCCCCAACGCCTTCACAACCACCAGGCCAAGTCCTGCCAGGGCTACGATCACAATAAACAGGATGGCTAAGGACGTTAGGATTCCAGCCCGCGGCCCAAAAGTACGCCCGGCAATTTCGGCGAGAGACTTTCCGTCGTGACGTACCGATGCAGCGAGTACGAGCATGTCCTGAACGGCTCCCGCCAGGCAGACTCCGACGAGCAGCCACACCAATCCCGGCATATAGCCAAATTGAATCGCGAGCACCGGACCAATAAGCGGACCGGCACCGCTAATCGCAGCAAAATGGTGTCCAAACAAGACCCAGCGATTGGTGGCATGGTAATTTTGACCGTCTGCACACCGAGTGGCTGGTGTGAACCGCGTGTCGTCCAGAACTGCCACACGCGCGGCTAGGAAGGCCGAGTAATATCGGAACGCGATCGCCATCACCGCTAGAACACACAAAATAAGAGGTAAGGCGTGCATAAGTTTAGCTTCCTAAAACGGGGATGGCTTGTTCATTTGAAACACTGCAGTTCGCTTGCCAAGTGAAAGGAAGATGAAGATATTGGGACCCGGTATCGCGGATGTCTTAGCGAAAGATCTTGGCTGTGTCATCGATAGTTGCCGGCGCCGACTCCCAGCCCTCGGCGAAATCGGATCAATACTCCGAAACCACTGCTCGTGATCAGGGAATGATTGGATTGATTGGGGCATTGCTCGGATAGTTTCAGACACATGATTATCAACTCCTTACTGCCATGGGGATTCTTTTCCTGCGAAAGATATTGTCTTGACTCAAGTAGACACGGCAGTAGCCTCACGAAATACGACTTGGGGAAAATGGACGGCCCTCGTGGCAGCACTCCTGGGTTGGATGTTTGACGGCGCCGAGATGGGTATGTTCTCGATGGTCGGTCGAGACGCGATGATGGATTTGCTGTCGGCTACCAATCCCACCGAGGCTGACGTGGGAATGGCTTTTGGCGTAATCATCGCGGTGTTTTTGGTGGGTGCTGCAGCGGGTGGCGTCCTTTTTGGCTGGCTGGGCGACCGTATCGGTCGCGTGCGGGCGATGAGTCTCAGTGTGTTGGTGTATGCCCTACTGACAGGTTTGTGTGGGTTGGCCCAAACTCCAATGCAGCTGGGCGCTCTGCGGTTCCTTGCCTCGCTGGGTATGGGCGGCGAATGGGCCTTAGGGGTCGCGCTGGTCATGGAAGTCTGGCCAAACAAATCGCGAGCTTTGATGGCCGGGCTGATTGGAGCCGCCGCCAACGCTGGTTATTTGATCGTCGGTTTCACCAGCATGGGTTTGGCTTCGCTGATTAGCTCGGTGCAACGATTGCTACTGCACTTGGGAATGCCGGAAGAATTCGTGAGCATGCTGGTGGCGCACCACGGTTGGCGACTGATGATGATGATCGGCACACTACCGGCCTTATTGACTTTCTTCTTTCGCATTTTTGTGCCCGAGTCGCGTCGTTGGGAGGAAGAGAAACAGCGCGGCCGGACTAGAGGCTGGCATACGGTGGATCTATTCGGCGTCCTGATTGGTTGTACAGGTCCAGCGATAATCTTGATTGTCTGGACATGGGATGTCAGCGATTGGAATTTGGGCAGCGCGATACTCGGGCGAAGCTTGGGTACGCTTGCAGGCCTGGTCATCGCCACCATGGGATTCACCTATCCAGTCTGGCGGTATATCGAGAGATCGCTACTAAGCGAAGATGTGGTGCTGGCGCCTAGACAGAATCGGCGCTTGATCGTGAACCGCATGTTCTTAGGCGCCTGTCTCAGTTCCGTGGCCTTGTTGGGTACTTGGGGCACGACGCAATGGGCAGTGACTTGGGCCGGCAGCTTACAGGGCGTAGTCGCTCAAGTGGCAGTCACTGCAGGTGAACCTGAGCACGAGCCAGATATCGTGCAGAGATTTGCCAAGCAGTGGACGCAGATTGCCACGGCGCTGGGTGCGATGATTGGCACTCTGCTTGCAGCCGCAATGGGTGAAGCGCTGGGGCGGCGGGCAACCAATTGTGCGATGTGCGGGCTATCAATGCTCTCGGTGCTCTGGCTGTACCAAGGTCATAGTACCTTTGGCATACCGCTGCTGTCTGCCGCGCTGGTAGCAGGCATGTGCACGGCTTCGTTTTATGGTTGGCTGCCCCTCTATTTACCCGAGCTGTTTCCGACGGTAATGCGCGCCACATGTCAGGGTTTTGCTTTTAACTTTGGGCGAATTCTGGCTGCCATAGGTACACTTCAGATGAGTAGCCTGCTGCCATACTATCAGGGCTTCACCACCTACTCGGGGATTCAAGGCGGATACGCAGTCGCTTGCAGCTCGTTGACGGCCATTTACTTGCTGGGCATGGTGCTTATCTGGTTCGCACCCGAAACCAAGGGCCAGCCACTTCCGGAATAGCATGACTCACTTTCACTATGGATGGCCAATTTCGTGAATCCACGACCACAACAAAGTCCGTCGCTCATGCGAGCTGCTTGGTTGGCGGTAGCCTTGCTGTGGCCCGTTGCGTTGCTGAACTATATGGATCGACAGATGCTGGCGGCGATGAAGCTATCGGTGATGGCGGACATTACCGACATCGCCAAAGACGCAAACTGGGGGTTCATGCTCGGGCAATTCAAATGGGTTTACGCCATCTTCAGCCCGCTAGGTGGCTATATAGCTGATCGCTTTAGCCGTCGATTCACGATCTGCGCGAGCCTGTTTATTTGGTCGATCGTCACCTGGACTACGGGGAACGCAACGACCTACGACGAATTGCTTTGGACGCGCAGCTTGATGGGGGTCAGCGAAGCCTTCTACATCCCCGCGGCGTTAGCATTGATCGCGGATCTGCATTCCCGAGGAACGCGTTCTCGGGCGATTGGCATACATCAGACGGCTATTTACTGCGGCATCATCGCAGGTGGATTTAGCGGATATGTGGCGGATTCGCCGATGCTCGGTTGGCGCTTCGCGTTCCAGGCCGCCGGGATAACCGGTGCACTTTACGCGATCCCGCTCCTATTTTTTCTGCGCGACAGTCGGCACTCTTGCGATTCGGTCCAGACTCAGAAATCCGACAGTTTTTCACTCCCCGCGTTGTATCGTGAACTCTTTGCCAACCGCTCGTTTATTATTTTGGTCCTGTGCTTCACGTTGCCTGCCCTGGCCGGGTGGGTTGTCAAAGATTGGATGCCAGCGATTCTCAAGGAAAAATTTCCGTTGATTGGCCAAGGCATGGCGGGCGTCTCGGCCACGCTCTACGTCAACATCGCGTCTCTCATTGGCGCGTTCGCTGGAGGCTGGTTGGCCGACAAGCTCATGCGCGATACGGTGCGCGGGAGAATCTATGTTAGCGCCCTTGGCATGTCGTTACTAATTCCAACGCTCTTCGGAGTTGGAAACTCTTCGACGCTTTTGGTCGCAATTCTTTTTCTGACACTGTTCGGAATCGGCTGGGGATTCTTTGATTGCAACAACATGCCGATTCTGTCGCAAATTGTAAGGCCCGAATTGCGTGCTACTGGGTACGGAATCATGAATTTAGTAAGTATTAGCTGCGGAGGATTGGCAGATTGGGGCTTTGGCATTTTGCGCGATCGTGCAGTCCCGCTCAACCAAATTTTTGGCGTCTTTTCCAGCCTCGCATTGTTTTCCGTGGTGTCGGTGCTCTTCATTCGTCCCAGCGCAGATCTTGCTCAGCGAGAGCTGGAGTTAAGTTCCTGACATGCTGTGCAAGCAGCATTGCGCAGCGTATTTGCGCAGTGTAAATCTACATAAGGCATCCAGCAAGATCTCGGAATAATCAACCGTTATTTACGGTGCATTGTTCCGAGCTTTGACGCTTCAGATAGGCTTTCTTTTGATTTCGCTCGAGATGGTTCTGGCACGAAGAATGCTTGACGCATGTTCGCGATGCACGCCGCATCTGCTTCCCTGGCTCTGGCAAGCAGATGTGGCTATCCGGCGTTGGCAATTTGTACGTCCAAGCGGCGTCAGGCTCCGAACGGACGAAGGGTTCACGGAAAAGCGCGGAGTTTGCGGACGCGCGGAGCAGTGTCCGATTTCAATAGCTTCTAATGGGATTTCTAAGGACTTGCGATGCGGGGGCAACGACAATTCACATTCGTGCAATGGACTGTTTGCGTCATTGCCTCGATCGGATTTGCGTTTGATATTTACGAATTGCTCATGCTGCCGCTCATTGTGCGGCCCGCGTTATCGGAGCTCATCGGAGCGAGACCTGGGACACCCGAATTCGAGTTTTGGGTAGGCATACTGTTCTTTGTGCCGGCAATCGCAGGCGGTCTGTTTGGATTGTTGGGGGGATATCTGACGGATCTATTGGGAAGGCGCCGAGTGCTCGTATGGAGCATTCTTTTGTATGCGTTCTCTGCGTCCGCTGCTGGATTTGCAACTTCAATTGAGATGCTGCTCTTTCTCCGTTGCACTACGTTTGTTGGTGTTTGTGTTGAATTTGTAGCGGCTGTCGCATGGCTGGCTGAATTGTTTCCTGAGCCTAAACAGCGTGAGGCTGTACTTGGGTTTACGCAGGCCTTCTCGTCGTTCGGCGGACTACTGGTGACCGCAGCGAACTACTTGGCGATTCGATATGGTGAGTTCTTGCCTGCGATTTACGACGGCCATGAGGCGTGGCGCTACACGCTCATTTCGGGTGTAATACCCGCAATCCCCTTAATCATCATTCGCCCGTTTTTGCCTGAATCGCCACAATGGGCAGAGAAGAAAGCGTCTGGCACGCTTCAGCGACCGAGCGTGGGAGAACTGTTCTCGCCTGCACTTCGTCGAACTACCATAGTCACCACCTTGATGTTTGCGTGCAGTTATGGGGCTGCCTTCGGCGCCTTGCAGCACACGCCACGCATCGTTCCCGCACTACCGCAAGTTAAAGAGTTGGCTGCCGGCAAGCCACCGGCGGAACAAAGAACGATCGAACAGACCGTTGCGGCGGAAGTCAATGGTTTTCAAGAATTGGGAGGATTGGCGGGGCGATTCTTGCTGGCGATGCTGGCTATCTTCATCGCTAGTCGTCGAACACTGTTGAGAGTCTTCCAACTTCCGGGGCTGATTCTCATACCACTTGTATTCATCTATCCGGCCCGCGATAATCTCGACCTGCTGAAATGGGGTATCTTCGCGGCAGGGCTCCTGACGGTTGCACAGTTCAGTTTCTGGGGCAACTATCTTCCGCGCGTCTTCCCAGTTCATTTGCGTGGTACGGGTGAAAGCTTTGCGGCGAACATTGGAGGCCGCATGATTGGCACGTCGGCCGCCTTGTTAACCACGTCGATTACGGCTTGGATGCCGGACAATTCGCTGGCGCTGGCTGCAGCCGCGGTTGCACTATCTGTCTACGCATGCGGTTCGATCCTGTGCTTCTGGCTGCCAGAACCCTCCGCAGAGTTGCAATCCAATGATTCAACTCAGAAAGCGTGAACCAGCATCTGAGCTGCTTCGTTGGCGAAACAGTTTTGCCGCCGCCCTCGTGCCTTATCTTCCGGAAGAATGAAGTAGGACTATAATCCAGTCAAGTTCGGAGTAATACTCCGAAATCCCTCTCCTTGGTAAATACCCATATGGAACGGTCTCGACGTGTTACTTCGTGCACTCTTGTTGATCGACAATCGCACTTCTCAGCGCCGGGTCAATGTAGCCCTCCAAAAACTTGGTTTGTTGACAGACAGCACAAGCTCATTAGCGCATTTGCAGGATGTAATAGTTCGCGAGAGCTACGATGTGCTGGTTATCAGTCGCAGCATGCTCACCGAGGATTCCAGTGAGTGGATTCGGCGAGTGCTCGAATTACCTGATTCTCCGGATATCATCGTGCTGACCGATCGTGAAGATTCCCGCGAACGAGCGAACTGGCTTTCACAGGGTTGCGTTGCCGTGCTTCTGCAGTCGTTACCTGCAGCCGCCCTTAAGAGCGTGATCGAAGCCGTACTGAAACGACGCAGGTACGCCGAGCCCACCACGATCGACCGAGTTCGGGCGCTGGGGCCTCCTAGACTAACTGATTTTAGATCAGCCAGTGAATTGATGCGGAGTTTCATGTCAGTGGTAGAACGGGTTGCGCCGAGTGATGCGACGCTGTTGATACTCGGTGAAACCGGAGTTGGCAAGGAGCGATTGTCTCGCGCGGTTCACAACGACAGCGCTCGTTCGAAGGGCCCATTCGTAGCCGTCAATTGCGCTGCTCTTACTGAATCACTTTTAGAAAGCGAACTGTTTGGGCACGAGGAAGGCGCTTTTACTGGCGCCAGTCGTTCCCGTCGTGGTTGCTTTGAGTTGGCTCACAATGGCACTTTGTTCCTCGACGAAATCGGCGAAATGCCTTTGCATTTGCAAGTTAGACTGCTGCGTGCCTTACAGGAACGCGAGGTTGTCCGAGTTGGTGGCGAAAGACCGATAGCGGTCGACGTCCGCGTACTTGCCGCGACCAGTCGAGCTGTCGAAAACGAAGTCGAGCTGGGGAAGTTTCGCAAAGATCTCTACTACCGATTATCGGTCGTCAAATTGAGGATACCCGCGCTGAGCGAGCGACGCGAAGATATACCTTCCCTGGTGAGTGACTACATTCACTATTTCGGTACTCGCATGACGCATCAAGCGACCAAATGTAGCAAGGAGGCAGTCGAAGCTCTAACTCGATACCACTGGCCCGGCAACATTCGCGAGTTGATCAACGTTATTGAACGAGCAATGTTGCTGTGCCCGCGAGAGGAGATTGGATTGGTCGATCTGCCACACGAAATCCGATCGTCCAGCATCTCCCAGTCAATGATCGACGATTCTGAACAACGCGCAAACAGTCTGAGCAAGCTTCCCTTGAATGAATTCCTTGCCAGAGCCGAAAGAGAGTATTTGGTTCGACTGCTAGAAACGACGGGGGGCCGTATGGGCGAAACGGCACGCCTCGCCAACATCGACCCACGCGTCCTCTACCAAAAGATGAAGCGACTCAAGTTAAACAGGAAAGACTTTGCGTAGTCGCGGATTGCCGCTGGTGGAAAGCTGTGAAGCTCGCGAACTCTGCACGCTCGTCGTCGGGGTGCTTAGAACGGCCAGAACCGTGGAACCAATACAATGGCTACGATTCCTAGGAGTACATTGAGTGGTGCACCAATGCGCATGAAATCCAGGAATCGGTAGCCGCCCGGACCGTAAACCATCATATTGGTTTGATAGCCAATAGGAGTCATAAAGCTAGCCGAGGCCGCGAGGGCTAGTGTGATCACAAAGGGACGAGAATCAACATCATATAGCCTTGCGGTTTCTATACAAAATGGAAACATCAATACGGCTGCTGCGTTGTTCGTAATCACTTCGGTAATAATCGACCCAAGAATATAGATTGCCGCCAACGCGGCGATTGGTCCCCAAGTTTGGGTCGATTCCACTACACTTCTAGCGATGAGTGTCGCCGCTCCAGAATTTTGCAACGCAGCACCCACAGCAAACGAGGCTGCGATTGTAATCAGCACCTGACATTCCAGGCTTTGCCGAGCCTCATTCACTGACAGGCACCCTAAGGCAACCATAAGTACTGCAGCAAGTGCAGTGGAAAGAACAATCGGTACCATACCGGTTGTCATCAACACAATGAGAATCAGGAAGAGAGCGAGAGTGACCCAGGCGCGGTCTCGACGTATGGGCCGCCACTCGTCCACGCAGCTCACCAAGTAAAAATCGTGGCTATCACGATAGTGCCTTAAGAAATTCGGGCGAGTTTGCATCAGCAGCGTATCACCAGGGCGAAGTTCGATGTCGCCCAGCTTTTTTTCAATGCGATTCCCGAAGCGCTGAACCGCGACTACCGCCGCGCCGTAAACCTCGCGAAAGTCGGCATCTCGAATCGTCTTCCCGACAAGAGCCGAACTTTCCGAGATGACTGCTTCGCACAGCCGCCGATCCTTGTGCTCCTGCGGCAACAAGTCGTTTTCCATATGGGTCACGGGAACTAGCCCCGGAATCCGTTCAAGTTCAAGAATACTGCTCACGATTCCCGTAAAAACCAATCGGTCTTGAGATTGAATGACATCCTCAGGACGAATCGGACTAATGATCCGACCGTCACGGTCGATTTCAATCAAAAACAAACCCGGCAGGTGTCGCAATCCAGCGGTTTCAACCGACTTGCCACAAAGACGGCATTCCGATTGAACGAACATCTCAACGAGATAGTCGCGCCGCGATTCGTTCAACTGCTCCATAAACTCCTTACGCTCAGGCAATAATCGATTGCTGAACAGAAGTAGATAAATAACGCCCACGACCGCGTAAGGAATTCCAATCATCCCAATCTCGAAAAGGCCCATTCCAGGGATCCCATTTTCGATCATTAGTCCGTTGATCACCAAATTCGTCGAGGTGCCAATCAAGGTACATGTTCCGCCAAGGATAGTTAAGAACGACAACGGAATGAGAAGTTTCGATGCTGCAACGCGATTCCGCCTGCACCAATCCACGACGATTGGTACGAACATTGCTACGATTGGTGTATTATTCATAAAGGCCGACATCGGCAGGATGAATGCCGCTAGCCGTGCAAGGACGCCGCGTTCAGATTTTATGTTGCCTAGTACGCGCTGGCTCAAGTAGTCGAGAATTCCGGTTTCCCTTAGTCCTGCCACGACGACAAATAAGAAGGCAATCGTCAGCATCCCAGAGTTAGAAAATCCAGAGAAAGCCTGCTCTGGAGTGATAATCCCCGAAACGGCTAAAACGCTGGCTGTCCCTAAGAACAGCAGGTCAGGTGGGATGGAGTTTTTTAACAGACCCAAGAAGAGAATTGCCACTACTCCTAGCGTAAACCATGCTTCTATGTTCATCGGGTTGATTCTGGGAGTAAACGTGGTCTTGGAGGAAAGATAGAGTCGTCATCGATCCGAAAACAATTGTGAGGAAATTCCATGCAAGTCGCGTACCGACGCTATTGCCAAACAGTCTGCAAAAGACACAATGAATTTTTGTGTGTCTGTTTTCGCGTCAAACAAAAGTTTGAAGGCCATGTTTTGGATTGACGGTTATACGAACTTCATTACTCGGCTTCTGGCGGTCTGCTGTCTCGCTCTCAGCATGCTTGGTTCGGTCGTTACGACCGAGCGGTCAATCGTTCTGCAGCATGGGGCTGGCGTTTCTTCGACGGCAACGCCAATCCTTGAACTGTCTGATACTGCCGTTTATCAGACTGCACATCGACTTACGCAAGACAATGTCCATTGTAAGACACTCGCTTCCTCCACCCGTTGGCTGTGTCGCGCTCGATCACAATTCAGCGACTTCGGTTATTCTGCTGACCGACGCGTTTCTCTTGAGAATAACTCGCTCTTTCGTCTCGGTACCATGCTTCGCCTGTGATGCGAACTTTTCTATCAGTACAGCGTTTGTGCTAAGCGTTTGAATCAGTGCTCCGAATAATGCCTCCAGCGGTTGGCGTCAAGCCATTCAAGGCCGGCTTTCGATTCGCGCGTGCGGTCGGTGCTGATGCTCCGCAGGCAAACGAAGCTCTGGGTGGAAGGGATGAACCCTTTTCGACGCGTTGACTGGTACCTGAATCGAATAGCGCCCAAGATAGGACCGGTCCCGCCTGGTGAGCCCATTGGTCGATTCGCGTGGGACCTCGAAGAGTTCAAATGACAGCCTATGGCAGCGGTCAATAATCACGCAAATTTGTGCGCAGTAAGGAGGCGTGGCAGAACTGTGTCATCAAGAGTAAGAAAGGAGAACCAGCGTCGGACGTTCTACCAGAAGTGGAGCATCGGCATTGTCGTAGTTACGCTGGTGTTTCTTCCGATTTCCTTTTACTATGCAGGCCGAGCTGTCCAAAGCAACGTCAATCGCGTCGAGGATTGGCTGCCAAGGTCTTTTCAAGAGACAAAGCATCTTGCATGGTTTCGTCAGCATTTTGCAGCGGACCAATTCATCATCGTCAGTTGGCAAGGATGCCAACTGGGTACTGAAGAAAGTGGAATGCAGGATGATCCAAGACTCGAGCTTTTGGCAAGTCTTCTGGTCCCGAATCAATCGGAGGTTTTGTCCGATGGAAAGCCTGAGTCTTCCGAAAATCAATTGTCGGAAGCGGATGAAGCCGCTCGGCGGAAGTATTTTAAGTCGGTCATTAGTGGGCGGCAAATACTGGATCGCCTCACCAGCCCTCCGCTAAGCCTACCAGTCAAGACAGCGATTGGGCGTCTCCAAGGTTCGCTGATTGGGCCTGACGGAAAACAAACATGCTTGGTAGTAACACTCCACAACGAAGCCGTCGGCGAATTCAAACAAGTGTTGGGGTCGGGGCAGCGACGAGTATTTAGAGAAAACGTACCTCCTGGCATACTGCGCAGGTTAGTTGCGCGGGCAGGGATACCAGATGCCGACGTTCATTTAGGTGGCCCAC
This sequence comes from Planctomycetales bacterium, assembly GCA_020427005.1. Taxonomy (GTDB): domain Bacteria; phylum Planctomycetota; class Planctomycetia; order Pirellulales; family Pirellulaceae; genus Aureliella. The sequence goes on along the minus strand of JAGQOY010000042.1, from coordinate 19,258 downwards.
CGGTCGACAACAGCGCGATTGATGAGGAAGGTGAAAAGACGCTAATTCGCCTCGCAGGCTTGTCGGGACTGCTGGGCCTCGGATTAGCGTGGTGGTCACTACGCAGTATCCCACTTACCATCATTGTGTTCTCGTGTGGCGTCATGAGTGCTGCTACCTCGCTGGCGACCGTCGGACTAACCGGACAAAGCGTTGACGCTATTCTGATGTCGATGCCGTCGCTTGTTTACGTATTGGCAATCTCTGGTGCTGTTCACTTCGTCAATTACTATCGTGAAGCGATTCAATCGGGTGGACTTTACGCGTCCGCTGAGCGAGCTGTTCAGCATGCATGGAAGCCTGCAGTGCTGTGTTCGGCTACAACGGCTGTGGGTTTGCTTTCGCTGTCAGTTAGCGAGCTGGTTCCGATCCGAAAGTTCGGAATCTATTCTGCGGCCGGCGTCATGAGCCTTGTAGTAATCGTGTACTTTTTCCTTCCAGCTGCCCTCCATTTATCACGAATCGGTAAGCGCTGGTTACCGGGCCACGATCTCGCTCAGATTGCAAACTCACAATCCAAAGATGCAGCAGACGCAACCATTCGAATTTGGGCACGGATTTCCAGCTTCATCGTCAGGCACTATCGCGTTGTTGGCGCACTGTGTTGCAATACAACGCTCGTCGTTGGCTTTGGGCTCCGCAATACCGATTCAAGCATCGATTTGCTCAAGCTGTTCGACCATCGAGCCAGAATCTTGCAAGATTATCGATGGCTAGAAGCAAATCTCGGCAAGCTCGTTCCGCTTGAAATTGTTGTGAGATTTCCTCGCGTTACACTGCGCGAGAGTGAGAAAGCGGCGAATGAATACGATTGGAATGCGCTGAGTTTTGTACAGCGACTCGAGACCGTGACGCGTATGCAAGCGATTATCGATCGCAGATTTGGACCAGAAGGTAAAGACCTTGTCGGACGCAGTTTGTCAGCCGCCTCATTTGCTCCAAGATTGCCTTCGGCAACCAGGGGTAACGTGGGGTTCATTCAGCGCAAAGCCATAGATGTGCGCCTCAGCAAAAGTAGGCAAGAGTTATCAGAGGCTGGTTTTCTCAAAGTTGATGAAGCAGATGGCAGTGAGTTATGGCGCATTAGTTTGCGAGTTGCTGCGTTCCGCGACGTCGACTACGGTCAATTCGTTAAAGAACTCGAGGAAATCACGCAGCCATTGCTAGACGCCTACCAAACGCGTTCGGACGTTTTTGATCAACTAACTCCCCCGGCGCAAGAAAAATCCCCCAAGAGCAGACGCGTTCTGTTATGGAGCAATTGCGAGACTGCCAAAACCGAAAAGTTAACTCACGAAACATTTCAGCTGGTCTTGCATCGATTGCTGGAAGAATATCGTTGCGATGTCGAACTACGAACAGACAATCCCAGGACTACGCCGCTCAGTGAACTTGAGTTGCTCGATCAATATGACGCGGTGGTTGTGTACGGTGATTTCACTGACGCAGATTTAGAGGTAGTGCGGGCTGGTATTCCCGAAATGATAGACGCACGACTCCAGGATGATCCGGGGCAGCTCAAGCGGCGCAATGAAATCGTAGATCGTGGGGATCGAGAGCTAAGCGCCATTTTCACAGGTGTCGTCCCTATCGTCTACCAAGCACAGCGAACGCTTCTCAATAGCTTGATTGAGAGTACGTGGTGGTCCTTCCTCACGATTACGCCCATCATGATGTTTGTCTCGCGAAGTGTTTTCGCGGGCGCGATTGCCATGATTCCCAATGTAATGCCAGTCCTATTGATCTTTGGCGCAATGGGATGGATGGGAATAGCCATCGATATCGGATCGATGATGACTGCCAGCATTGCTTTAGGCGTCGCCGTCGATGACACCATTCACTTTCTGGCTCGATATCGCGAAGAGCTTGATCGACGCCCTGACAGGGAGGCAGCCATTGTTTCAACGTATAGCCATTGCGCTATCCCAACGCTGCAAGCTGCATTGATCAGCGGTTTAGGCTTGTCCGTATTTGCGTTCAGTACGTTTACGCCCACGCAACGATTTGGCTGGTTAATGCTCAGCATTTTGATGGCGGGTGTCATTTCTGAGCTTATCTTTTTGCCCGCTATGCTCGCAAGTCCGCTTGGAAAGGTCTTTTGCTCACGCAAGCGGCACACTCCCGATCGAATTTACTTCGCACGGGTACTGGGTAACTTTCGAGTGGATAACCCGCACCGTAGCACACCAGGAAAAAAAAGAAATCGGCATAAACAGTCTACGCACAAAATCACTTGACTTTAATGTGCCATGCATTTTCACGCCGTCCTCCGGTTTTTGTAAGCAACAACGGAAATCATAGCATGACCACGATTATTCTCTGCGTCTTCGTTTTGGGCTACATGTCAATTGCACTGGAGCACCAGCTAAACATCAACAAGGCGGCGTCTGCGCTGTTGATTGGCGTAATTGGCTGGGCGCTCTACGTTCTGAACCTCGAAGTGTTGCTACCAATCGGAACTATACCAGAGTGGTTTACGGATGAAGCAATCGCTGAAGATGTTGAGGATATCGGACGGAGTTTCGTCATCGAATCACAGCATCTACATTTGACCGGCGAAATCGCCGGCATTCTTTTCTTTCTTATGGGGGCTATGACAATCGTCGAGCTGGTCGACGCACACGAGGGATTTGCCCTTGTAACCGATCGCATTCGAACTCGTCGCAAAGGAACTTTGCTCTGGATCGTGGGATTCATGACGTTTTTTATGTCGGCGGTACTCGACAATTTGACGACGACGATCGTGATGGTTTCACTGCTACGCAAACTTGTGGATGATCGTGAAGATCGATTGCGATATGTGGGGCTTGTCGTGATCGCTGCAAACGCAGGGGGAGCATGGACGGTCATCGGCGACGTGACGACGACCATGCTTTGGATTAAGCACAAAATAGGTACAGTCGAAGTCATGTCAGATTTGTTTTTCGGCAGTCTAGTCTGTCTACTCGTGCCACTCATCGGCATGTCCTTCGTGATGCGAGGCTACTTGCAAGCACCACCTCAAAAGAGAAACCATCTCGACAAGAGTATTCGGCCTTGGCAGCAATGGTTGTTCTTGATTCTAGGTTTGTTGGGGCTTATCAGTGTTCCAGTTTTCAAAGCGACAACTCATCTGCCGCCCTATATGGGAATAATGCTCAACCTGGGAATGTTGTGGGTAGTGTCCGAATTGGTTAGCCATACGATGGATGAAGCGACTCGGTCCAGCACGGGTGTGTTGGCTGCCCTGCGACGTGTTGACATGTCCACCATTCTTTTTTTCCTAGGAATTCTATTAGCCGTTGGCTCATTGGGCGCGATGGGGCTCTTGCGAAATGCCGCCGAATGGCTCGACACCGTGTTGCCAAACCGCGACGTCGTTGCTTTAGCTATTGGCTTGGTTTCTGCCGTCGTCGACAATGTGCCGTTAGTCGCTGGCGGAATTGAAATGTACGCGCTGCCAACCAACGACAATTTCTGGATGTTGCTCGCCTACTGTGCTGGCACCGGCGGAAGTTGCCTTATCATAGGCTCTGCGGCCGGCGTCGCCGCCATGGGGCTCGAGAATATTGACTTTCTGTGGTACCTCAGGCGAATCGCACCATGGGCCTTTGCTGGCTATGCCGCCGGAGCGCTTGTAATTCTTTTGCAGCGGGCGCTGAGTTAGCGCGCAACTCATTTCTCCGAAACGCAGAGCTCGTCACCGACACAGGATCGTGTTAATGCCGCTCTATTCGCCTTAATGAGTTGCAAATCTAACTCGTCCGAAGTCACCGAGGTCCACGGTACCGCTGCATCCGAGGGTGTTTCCGTGGCGCAAGAGGTTGCATCGACAGAAAGCAGTCTAAGAGAATCATTTAGACCGTTGCTGATATCATTCTGACTGCGCCGAATGGTCGCTTTCAGTCCCGCCCGCCGTTCTCCGTTCGTAACCCAGGACGAACCGTCCTGGGGCTCGAGCTTAATGTGCATCACATCGTCAACCGGCCATAGTTAATAGTTAATCCGTGCCGTATTTAGCATGGATTTGCGATGATGTCGTCGCGAGAAATTTTGGTCTTCGCTCGTGCAGCTGAAGAGCAGTTTTGAACATTATTCTGCGATTTTGCCAACGCGCAGGGCATGTCTTGAGCAGCTCAGGCTAGTTTCCATGGTTAGCTGTAACACCGATGCGAGTTCGTGGCGAGTCAATGGTCACGTGGTTGCATTGGTCGCTAGTAGTGCTACAGCGCCTGGTGACAAAGTTTTGAAGTACTAGCGGTTTATAGGTGCAATGGTTTGCCTGGCGGATTTGATGTCTTGATTTGAAAGCTGTGTTGAGCCTTCGAGCAAGTTCTCTATCTGTGCTGCATGCAGAATCTCGTCAAGCTTCTGTTGCATAGCGGCACGGATCTTCTTCTCATGTATGTCTTTGATAAGTTCCGGTTTCACGGCCTCGAAATCCTGTACGATGGGAGTTGATTCTCCTTGCTTGTAAAGAACTGCGAAATTGTCATCGAGGGCGACGATGGCCGATACTTCGCCAGGACTCAAATCGAAGGCAACTTTTTCCAACGTCGGTTGTCCACCGTGTCGGCGGATTGGTGGAACTTTGCCAAAATTGGCGCGAGAAATCGGCTCAATCGAGTACTCAGCAGCCAGTTGGCCAAAGTTCTGCTCAGTTAAATTCTCGCGTGCCTTACGGAATACCTCTTCGGCAGTACGCTGATTGCTTGTAACGACGGCCAAGATTTCCGCACGTGGGCCGTAATTGGCTTCGAAGCCTTTTTGTAGATCTTCCTGTGTGATCTGGATCGAATCTTCAACAAGCTTGTGCAATGCAACGCTTGGCCAAACCGCATCCTTGATATACAGGTCTGAGGTCACTCCGTCCTCTTCGATCACACTTTTTAACCAACCTTCGACGTCAGGTGACCCGTCGGCTCGGATGTAGCCCATGGTGTCTGCAGCACGAGAGATTTCTGCGCTGATATCGGCTGGCGTAACAGTCTTATTCGACTTCGAAAGCATTTGAGTCAGCAGCACGCGGTTGATTTCCCCTCGCAGAATTTCTCTGCCATGCCGATTGATACACTCGAGCGCCAAGAAGTCGCGAGTAATGGGTTCGTCGTTAATGAAACCAGCAATATTTGGGTAACGTTTTTCTAAGTCTGGATTGCCAATAATGGTGACGATCCGTGCATTGGACTTGAGGGTGGCAAAGATTTGATCCGCGGCTCCTGCCAAGCGTTGATCTCGCAAACCGTCTGCAATGCGTTGTTCGATAGCTGGCAGGACTTGTGGGCTGGGAGGAGTGGCTGGGTAAAGACGCACGCATTGAAGAAAAACGTACAATTCACCCACTTTGAAAATAGGTGAGATTTGGTTGGGTTGAAGTTGGAAGGCCATCGATTCCAACTGGTCGTCGCCGCCAAAACGTCGAATGGGTGGTAAAAGCCCTTCGACACTAGCACTTGCCGCGTCTTCGCTGAACTGTTTGGCCAGGCGTCTGAACTGCTCGGGCGCCGCTTTGGCTTGTGCGAAAAGTTCTTCAGCGCGTTTGTAATCGCTCAATGCGATCATGCGGACTTGGACCTTTTCTCCATATTCGCTCTGCAATGCGCGATCGATTTCCTCTCGCGACACTTGTATCTTGTCAGCAGCTAGAGCACGTAGGGCAAGCATGGGCCAAACAATCTCGTTGGCATATTGGGATGGCTTGATGTCCCGTTCCTGTTGTATGGCATCAAGAAACAGCTTGGCAGACAATCCAAACTTGTTGGCCATCCGAGAAATTTCATTGTCCACATCCGCGTTGGTAATCGTTATACCTTGAGCAATGCATGCCTGCAGGATTAGCTGTTTGTTCTGGAGGTTGTCTAGCACAATCGGACCGTACCGCAAAAGGCACTCGTTGGCCAGTTGCTCGCGCGAAATCGTTTGACCGTCTACCAAAGCCACGACGGGTGGAATAGCGCTAAGTGGGCTTGGGGGTGGAGCCGCTTTTTCTTGAGCCAGCGAGGATGAAAGGCTGAGTGCAAGAACTAGTAGCCAGCAAAATCGCTGAACCAATGAATTCATCTTGGGAAATGCCATGGGCTCCTCCTGAACCTTGCTTGACTTTGTGCTTTTGGCGGTTTGTTCGATACGGAATATCGATTTTGTACGGTGTTTGTGTGCGTTAAGGCACTGCCTGGAAACGTGTAAGCCAATCAAAACTGGGCGGCAATTGCTGAAATGCCTGTTATCGCAACATTGCTTGCCGCGAGTTGGGGGAAGTGCCAGTCATGAAGCTGTTTCCAGAATATGTCTCTTGCGGTGTGTGTAGCCTATGCGGACCACTCAGCCTTCAGAACTATAGTAGAATTGATGATACCAGGACAAGAGTGATACCATCCCACACATGTGGGATTCCTTCCTGTGCTGGCAATTAACGGACATCCCTTCCGTAAATGATTTCCGGTAATCTAAAGAGCGATTTTTTCTGGGCTTCACTTTGCAAGCAATGTGTGCTTTGGGTGCAAAAATTTTTTTTTGCATTTGTAAATGATGGCAAGGCAGTGCATTTTGCATGGACATCTGGCACATCGGATTTTGAACAAAGCAGGGGTCGATGGTTTTCGATCAGGTTGGAAACATAGAATGAATAGAATGCATACCTGGCTAATTTACGTCGCAATGTGCTTCCTTTGTTTGCATGTTCATCGACTAGCGGCTCAGGTTGATTCCGAAGAGATTCACTTCGTAAGGCACAACATCAATTCGGAATCGGAGTTCAGTGCGGCCGCGGCACTCGATGTGAATCGAGATGGGCAGTTGGACATCGTCTGTGGAGCTTGGTGGTATCGCGCACCGGATTGGAAGAAATTCCACCTGCGTGAAGTAGAGCAAATACGAGGTCGTTTTGATGATTATTCGAATCTTACATTAGATGTTGATCTAGACGGGGATCTCGATATTGTCTCGGTGAATTACCGCAGTCAAAGCTTATATTGGTGTCGCAACCCAGGTGATGCGGTCAATCTGGATATGGATTGGGAGAGAATTGAAATCGATCGACCGGGTTCGAGCGAGACGGGGCGATTGGTGGATATCGATCGGGATGGTCGCTTGGATGTATTGCCCAGCGGAACTAACTTTGCGGCTTGGTATGCGTGCGCGGTTTCCCAGGTCGACGGCAAGCCGATGGTTACTTGGCAAAAATTCGATTTGCCTGAGGAACTGATTGGTCACGGGATTGGGGCGGGTGATATCAATGGAGATGGACGTGTTGACTTGGTGTGTCCTAGAGGGTGGGCCGAGGGACCGAACGATCCCCGCAAAGAGCGATGGATTTGGCACCCTGATTTCCAGTTAGCCCGAGATTGCGGATTACCAATCCTGTGCCACGATGTGGATGGGGATGGCGATACCGATCTAATCTGGGGGCGCGGGCATAATATCGGTGTCTATTGGACAGAACAAAAGTCACCTGCTCAGCTGGCCGGTTCTTCCGCAAACAATTCAATTTTGTTGGACAACTGGAGGTCGGAAAAGTGGGAAACTCATGCCATCGATACTTCCTGGTCGGCTGCGCACACACTGATGATGGCCGATATCGATGGTGACTCAGCCCTCGATTTGGTAGTGGGGAAACGTTTTCAAGGTCACGATGGCAAGGATCCGGGTGAGAATGACCCTTTGGAAGTTCACTGGTATCGCTTTGAAAAACAACAACGTGTTTGGAGCCGGCATCTAGTGCACGCTGGCAGCAACGTAGCGATTGACTTGGATTCCCAGTGTGTTGATCTGGATCAGGACGGCGACATAGACATTCTCGCGCCGTCACGGTGCGGATTGAGCTGGCTGGAAAATCAGCGAGTGGGAGCATCGGACGCGTCGCAAAGGCGGTCCGCAGAAATCGAGCCCGAATATCTAAATCACCGAGATGTCGATTATTACGTAGAAGAAGGGGAGCAGCATCCCATCACCAATGCGCTTGAACACGGGCTTCGTCGTCAGCACATATTGCAAAACATGCAAAGGGTCATGGGAACCTTGCCAGACAGTTCGTTTCGGGTTCCCCTCGACATTCGCATGCAACAAGTGGAGGAAGAGCAAAGGTACTATAGGATCCACATTACCTTTCAAAGTGATCCCTACGATCGTGTACCGGCCTACCTGTTGGTTCCGAAGGATATTCGCCAACCTTGCCCAGCGATGTTATGCTTGCACCCAACTCACTTTGAACTAGGCAAAGCTCAATTGTGTGGCCTTGGCGGCCAACCAAGCCGTTTTTATGCCCACGAGTTGGCCGATCGCGGTTACGTTTGTTTGGTTCCAGATTATCCAGGATTTGGAGAGTACTCGTACGATTTTGCGCAGCATCACGAGTATGCCAGCGGAACTATGAAAGCAATTTGGAATAACATCCGCGCACTGGATGTTTTAGAAAGTTTAACTTGCGTAAAACCCGACAAAATTGGTTGCATAGGTCATTCACTGGGTGGGCATAATGCTCTTTTCTCAGCGGCCTTTGATCTGCGCATTCGTTGTGTAGTGAGCAGTTGTGGTTTCAATGCCTTTGAGGATTATTACGGTGGCAATTTGAAAGGTTGGACTTCAGACCGCTATATGCCGCGGATTGCATCGGTTTACGATTCGCAACCTGAGGACATGCCCTTTGATTTTCCTGAGGTCTTGGCGGCGATAGTGCCTCGTCCGTTATTTGTAAATGCTCCCATACACGATGAAAACTTTGCGGTTGAAGGTGTCCGCAAATGCGAGTCAAGTGTGGCGCCACTATATCAATTGTTGAACAATGCCGAGGCCGCACATTTTGCTTACCCAGATTATGCCCACGATTTTCCAATCGAAATACGCGATCAAGTTTATCAATGGCTCAAGGAACAACTTTGAAATGCGTTCTTAACTTGAATCCAGCGAGTGAGAAAGGACGTGCATGGTCAGTAGCGTTTTAGCTCTACACAATTACTTTACAAGGAGAACATCATGCGTTACCGATGGATCTTGACCGCTACGGTACTACTTGCTGTCATAGGAGTAGGTTCAGTTGCGTTGCAAGTGCATAGCCAAGAAGCGCCCCGAGTACGTTCCGGAGCGTTCATGCGTTTGAAAATGGAGCCGGCCAAGAACGTATTGGAAGGGATTGCTCTCGGTAATTTTCAGATGATTCGCCAAAACGCTGAGGAAATCCGAAAGCTGACTCTGGACGAAGGTTGGATGGTTAAACAGACCCAGCAGTATCGTGCTGAGAGTGAGAAATTTCAGAAGGCAATGCTGCTTTTGAGCAGGGCCGCTAAAGAAGAGGATTTGGATGCATGCGTGCTGGCATACATGCAAGTTACTATGAACTGTGTTCGGTGCCACGAGTTACTGCGTGATGCGAAGCTTTGACCAGCTAAACGCGTGTCTCAGTCATCCAGCGTGATGAGCTTTTTTTCAGGCAACAAGGGCCCCTCCCCTCGCTGTCGCTCGACCCTCCCAAACTCCTCGCATTGCTCGGAATGGGAGGGTAAGAGCCTTGCGCGAGACAACGCTTTATTTCAATGCACTAAGTGATCCTGGAAGCATTTCCAGGCCACGCATTTGTTGTGGGAACAGGATTGGCCCCTCGCCTCGCTCTCACTCTTCCCTCCCAAAGTTCCTCGCATTGCTCGGAATGAGAGGGGGTAAGAGCCTTGCGCGAGACAACGCTAGCGACGAGTCGCTGCAGATAGCTCAAAATCGAAGTTTGACTTGGATGAATTGATCGTAACTCGAAGGGGTTCATCCTTATAGCGAGTCGGAACATCACGATTTGAATCGGGATGGCTGCTAAGATATGCCTTGTAGTTTCCAGCCAAAGCGAATCCCGTCCAGCTATATCGTCCATTTTCGTCTGTGTTGCACTCGATCGGTTGCCCATTTCCGTTCGATGGTTCGAAACGGATTTTGACGATAGCTGGCTGCCCGTCAAGTGTTACAAGTCCGTTGATAGCAGTGACAATCCACAGAGGAGCTAGATTTTCTTTTTCGAAATTCCCCATCCAATGATATTGCTGCCGTATCTGATCGACTTCCAGTGAAGCTTTCTCGACCGCGAATTTGGCAGCTCGAAATTCACTAAAGTCAACTGCACCTTTGTTGAAGAGTGAGTCCAGATCGGCATATTCCGCTCTGCGTTGCTCAAGTTCCAGCTCGGCGATTCGTAACTGGGTGGCTAATTTTTGAAGCTCTAGCTGCCAAACGGATTCCAACGGTCTTACGTTTCGGGCGTAGAGTTCCGAGATGCTTGATTGTTCAGACGACATTCCTTCAGCGTACACATCTGTAAGTGCTCGCTGTAATCGATTACCAAGTTCGCCAGGAGAGGAATACTGGAATGGCGCCATAGCAATCTTCGGATTGGTTTGACTCTGCGCTGGAGGTGTAATTCTGGTTGGCGCCGGTACGAACGAAAGTTGGGGCTTAGTGGCTGGTGGCTGAGTTGCTGGCAATTGGGCGGAAGGGGGCGTTGGCGAGTAACTTGGAATAGTTGCTGGTACTCCGCCGTTATAATAGTTATTGGCGTATGGACTATAGGTCGGGATGCGCTCATTTGGGCGTGATTGCGAAGAATTACCGATTCTGGCGGCAGGATCAAAATCAAAGGCCAATTCGTTTTCTGTTTCAAGTAACTTTGTCGTTTGCTGCGCGATGATTTGTTGCTTTTGGGATTGTCGCTTGGCTAGTAGTTCTTTCGCGAGTTCGATTTGAGAGGCGAGGCGTTCGATCTCCAGCTTTTGCATGGCGTGGCGAGACTCAAAAGTCTCAGTTAGAACTTGTTCGATTTGTTTGCGAATCGCAATTTTTTGATCCGCGTCTGCTTGCAGAAACTGTGTTTGCAACCGCCTGAGGGTGGTGTTGATGCTGGGTTCCGGTTGTACGAAGGGAGCAGATGGTGCAGGTAAATGAGGTGGACCTGCCAACGCAATGCCCGCAATTGGCTCGGTCACCGTTTGCTGGAGTGGATTCCACCGCGCGTAGGGAGTCGGTTGGACGAAATATAATTCGTCGACCTGTTTACCGTTTATCGTTACGGGGCGATTGGTAGTCGAGGTTGGATTTGTTTGAGGGTAAGAGGCTTGACCTGTGCCCTGTGAGACGGGTTTTGCTGGATCGTCAAATGGTGGCGCTGTGGCAGTAGAGTCGTTAGCTGGGTTCGGGGATGACAACTGTTGTGGCTCAACAGCTTGAGAGGCACTATGGCCATCTTGGGCGACCACGGATCGCCAAATTCCCAAGAATCCGACCGCGAGTAGGATGAACATCGAAGCTCGAAAAAGTACGGAAGTCGATGTTGCAGCTCGCTGCAAGGATTTTGGCAGGAAATTGATCATCTGTGCTCGCCAACCGAGGCGAGAATTTTGAGTATTCATTTTGGACACTCCATAAAAGTCAAATTGAACAAAGCAAATCAATAGTCGGTCAGCAAACATGAACTCGTCGAAATGTTCATCACACCCGTCTACTCCGATGATTCTGAGTCGATAGTGCTGGATTGCAAATCCAAGAGCAGGTTATCGATGTCGGATTTAAGATCGTAAATCAGTGAGTTGATTGTTTCTTCATTTGTAATTGGGCCGGAGAACTCTGGCAGGTGATAGCTCGGGTCAGTTGTGGACTGGTTTTGCCCCGTCGTCGATGTGTCGTCTCGAGGGCTGCTCATTTCCGGTTGACCCGCAGACTCAGAACTTGCAGATTCGAGATCGGACGCATTCCCGGATCGATCCAGGGTATCACCGGTGGAGTCTTCCGGATTTGAAAGAAATGTTGAATTCCACGGCAACATGCATGCCAAGTAACCGGCCAGAATGAACCCGGCGATTGCTAATGGCTTCTTGACCAAAGTGGCGGTAGCAAATTCAGCAGGCAACGGATTTTGATATGGAGCACGAGTGTGGGCTAGGCACTGTTTCAGTAAGGCCGACGCTTCATCGGCCGTGGCAAGCCGCTGGCTGGTCGGTTTGGCAAGGAGTTTTAGTAGAAGTGTATCGAACCAGGGAGGAAGAGTTTCGTTGAATTCTAGAGCCGAACGTACCGGCGATTCAGTGACATCTCGCATGACGGCCAATGGGGAGGCGCCTCGGAATGGAGGATGACCGGTAGCCATACAGTACATCAGTGCACCGAGACTGTAGAGATCTGAGCGTCCATCAAGTACTTCACCTCGAGCCTGCTCTGGGCTCATGTATCCTGGCGTGCCGGAGATGATACCGCTGGCCGTCATGGAGACATCATCCAGTGCGCGGGCTAGTCCAAAATCGCTTAACAATACACGATGTCCACCCTCATCCAGGAGGATATTTGCAGGCTTAATGTCGCGATGAATCAGTCCTTGTTGATGGGCGGCTGACAGGGCTTCTGCGATTTGAACTGCAATCGAGAGTATCTCTGCCAGAGGCAATGGGCCTTGGGAACGAATCCTTTGTTCCAGATTCCCTCCCGCTACAAGAGGCATCACGATATAAGGCAATGACTCGGTCGTCACAACGGTATAGATAGGGACAATGTTTGGGTGAACAACCGCTGCAGCAGCCTTCGCTTCGCGGAAGAAGCGTTGCCGGGCGATTCCCGCGCTCGCCAACATTGGAGACAGGACTTTGATTGCAAGATTGCGATGCAATGCCTTATCGTGGGCAGCGAGTACTATACCCATGCCCCCCTGCCCTAGCACGCCAGTAATTGATTTGCCAGCTAACTGCCCTAACGACTGCGGATCTGCGTCAGGTTCAAGCCATTGAGTCAACCAATCAAAGTTTTCAACACTTCCCTGAACTGGTTGCCTAGTGCAAGCCGTCTCTGGATCACGTAGAGAGTTGTTGTTAGACAAAACATCGCGAGTATCGGCCCAGAGATATTGTGAGCCTGCGATATGATCTAACGCTGCCTGACAGCTGGAGCATGTACTCAGGTGATCGGTAAGCCTTGCTTCTTCAGATTGGGTTAGGCGGCATTCCAATAGAGATGGCAATAGCTCGTGTTGGCAACTTGTTCGCGGAGCGATCACGACAGTTCTCCCTCGTAGGGTGCTAGTAGCTTTCGAAGTTTGGCTAAAGTGCGGCAGCGTGCTAAGTAGACGGCCCCTACTGACATTCCAAGTTCTTTGGCAACGCTCGCTCCGTCCAGGCCGTCCACGGCAGTGCGCCAGAAGGCATTCCAACTATTTGGGGTTGATGCTGCACGTACTTTATGTGCAGCCCAAAGAAAACGTTGTTGGTGTATTTCTCGATCTAGAATCTGGCCTAGGTCTGGAAGTACGGCCGGAATGGAATTCAGTGCGCGTTGAAAGCTCGTGCCCCCAATCGAAGTCGCCTTCTTCCTACGGAGTACATCGACGGCAGCATGTTTTGCCAATTTGGATAACCAACCGCGAAAACTTCCCGTCTGCAGGGTGTCAAAGTGCCGTACTTTTTGACTGACGCGTAGCAATACTTCTTGTGTAGCCTCTCGGGCATCAGCATCTTGCAATCCCATATCTCGCGAAACGCGATAGATGGCACATTCGTAGATCGAGCAGAATTCAGTCCATGCGGCCGCATCCTCCGGGCAATGCAAGCGAACAATCAAACTGTGTCGTGTCTCAGGTGCCTGCATGTTGCCTCAGCCGTCAGGGAGTATTTCCAGCCATCCGTTGGGTGTCCATTTGGGTGAAATGGTGGGTGGCTCAAACTTTATCACGTGCCATCGCAAGAAATGCTTTCACCCAAAATAGGACAATTGATGGTTTTACCAAAATGTTTTCTGAAATATGGAAGACGTTCGCGGTCAATCATGCAGCTCACACGTCACCCATCGATGGGGGCCACCTGCGCTAGGCACGGGGATTGTCCTCCCCGTCGCTGCCGTCGTTGGAGCTCCGACCGCTCCCTTCCGAGCTTCATCTTGAATACGGCGTAAATTTCGGTGGGATAGTGAGTTGCGTTCGGCAAATCCGGCGTTCAAAGAGAATTGTCGAAACAACCGTGCTTTTGTGCCACGAGTTGTACCGACAGCCATTCCAGCGTAATCTATGGATTCCGAACGAGGCTTGGTATGGCGAGAGTTGTAAAACAGGTGGAGGATTCAAGTGGCACGAGTCATAATTCAAGATGAGAATCGCACTTTAACGGATGTCGTAGAGATCAGGGAATTCCTTGAGCCCTTTGGCATTTGGTATGAAAACTGGCCCACAGACGGACGCTTGGCGGAGGACGCAAGTAATGAAGATATTCTGAAGGAGTTTGAATCTGAGATTGAAGCATTGAAACGCCGAGGTGGGTTTGTTACGGCCGACGTGATCAATGTGAACCCATCGACGCCGAATCTGGACGCCATGCTTGCGAAATTCGACAAGGAGCATACACACGCGGAAGATGAAGTGCGGTTCACGGTCGCTGGTCGAGGCTTGTTTCACATTCATCCCGATTCGGGCCCAGTCTTTGCGGTTGAAGTTGAATCTGGTGACATGATCAATGTTCCTCGCGGTACCAAGCACTGGTTCAATCTGTGTGACGATCGTGCAATTCGCTGCATACGCCTGTTTGAGGATCCGGCCGGTTGGGCTCCGTTGTATGTTGATGAACCTGTACATGCTCGGTACGAACCACTTTGCTTTGGGCCAAGTTATATGCCGCCTAAAAAATCGGTTGACTCCGTGGTCAAGCCATGAAACTATGGGTGGGCGACCTAGACACGTGGCTGACAACTGTCTCAAAACCTAAAAAGAACCGCACGAAAGTACGTTGATGGCGAGATTAGTTCGAGGAGTTCTGCTCGATATCGAAGGCACGACTTCGAGCATTTCGTTCGTGCACGAGACCATGTTCCCATACGTGCGTGAAAAACTAGATGATTTCCTATCCAATCAAGGCAACTTGCCAGAATTTCAGCATATATATGAGCTATTGGCCAAGGATATGGGCTATGGTTCCTTCGCAGAGTGGCAAAGCAAGGATCTGTCGCTGCCGCCATTGGATTTGGTACGTGTTGGCGTCCACACATTGATGGATAAGGACTCCAAAACAACCGGACTAAAGGCACTCCAAGGTCTTATTTGGAAGGCGGGTTTCGAAAGCGGTAGGCTGCGCGCCCATGTGTTTTCTGATGTAGTACCAGCCATCCAAGCTTGGCGCCAGGCAGGAATTGACTGTCGTATTTATTCGTCCGGTAGTATTGCCACGCAAAAGCTGTTCTTTGGACATCTGGATGCTTGGGGAGATTGTTTGGGACTTTTTTCAGGGCATTACGACACGACCGTTGGCGGCAAAAAAGAAGTGCAGAGCTTCTTAAGGATCGCGGCTGATTGGCAATTGCCGGTAGACAGTGTCTTGTTCATCTCGGATGTGGCGGATGAATTGCGGGCTGCCGCTAGTGCTGGCATGCAAGCTGTCGCGAGTGTTCGTCCTGGTAACTCACCATTGCCGGCTGGCGGCGAGTTTGAACAGATCACGAGTTTTGATCAAATTCAGCTTTGTCGACCACAGGAATTAGGTGCTGGCGAAATCTATTCGAAGTCTCGATAGCTAACTGAATCTCCATTGTGCACAACAAATTCCGTTGGTTTTAGATCGTGGGCCTCGTCCAAAGCAGCTTCGAGTCGATTTAGTAAACCTGGAGCATTTTCCAAGCAGCTAATTTTGCAAATTGAAAATGCAAAATTGTCGAACGGAGTTTTTGTTCTTAGTTTGCTTTCGCATTCCTTGATCTGATTGACACGTTCGATCCCAGCATCGAGGGAGCAGCCTGGCAAAACAACACACAGCGTGTTTGGACGATAGGCGCAAAGGATATCAATTCCGCGCACATTGCGTTGAACCGTAGCCACAATCTTGCTCCAGTGTTCTCCTGCAGGGTCTTTTTCTGCGGTTAAACCCAGAGCTTCAACCATGAACGCAGAGACTGGCAGGTCGCCACTATTCCATTTCTTAAGATTGGGTTCTAGCCGCTCAGTAAAATTGCCTAAATCGAGCACGTCTTCAGAGAGTGGTACCGTTTGGATTGTGGGTCCCTCAATGGTTGGGGCAGGAACAGGTGCTGGTTCTGGCGCTTTCGGCTCTGGTGGCGGTGAGCATACAGGTGCAGAGCTGGCGGTCGTTTTTTGAGGCTTGGCTGGAGTCTTGGGATTCGACGAACCGGCTTGCGGGAAAGGCAGCCAGCCATCGTGGCTGAGCCAGAAACCTTGGTTGCGACCATTTTTCTTAGATCGGTAGAGCCCTTCGTCGGCGCGTTCGTAGGCTGACGACAATTGATCACCAGGCTGAATAGCACAAAGCCCCGCACTGGCCGTAACATTCAATTCAAGATCCTCGTGTTGGATCATCTGAGAACTAGCAAAATGTCGCAAGTTGGCGGCTCGTTGGGCAATATTCTCAAGCGAGCTATCCGTAAAAACAACAGCAAACTCTTCACCGCCATAGCGGGCCGGATAACATTCATCTCCACACCACTGGGCTAGTGACTTAGCAAAGCTGGATAGCACTGCGTCTCCGGTGATATGCCCGTAAGTATCGTTGAAACTCTTGAAGTGATCGATATCAAATAAAACCAAACCCAAACAGCTAGTGTTGTCCTCGCCATCGTTCGTCTGGATGCTGTTATTAACAAATTCGTCTAGGGCCCGGCGATTTGCTAGTCCAGTTAGTACATCGGTACGAGCCTGTTGACTGGCTTGCTCGATCAGTCGAGTTTGTTGTTTGATCTGGCGTTGAGCTAGTTCCAATTGAGACTGCATGGCCTGATTGGCAGAGAAGATCTCATTGATGGCAGCTACGAGTCGCTCTGGTTGCGCCAAATCCGGAGAGGAAATGCTCTGGCTAATCGCACCCATTTTTGCATTGTGAGCGCTAACGTTTGCTGCAAGGCGATTTGAGATTAGCTGCAATTGATCCGCTGATCCCATGATGGACTCGGCATCCTTCTCATCTTTGGCTTCTCCGTCGCGTCGTTCCAATCTCGGCAAAAGCAATGCACCCACGACAGTGATGCCAGCCACCACTCCCATCAATATGCAAAGAAACTCAATCATGCTTTCCCTCGAGTTACAAAAGAGTAATTCCCGTACGGAAAGTTAGGTTGCAGCAATGACAAGTCAACTGAACGGTCAACAAGTTGGAACTAGACACTCAAATGATAGCATTAGAAAGCTACTGGCTGATCAATCGTTAAATCCGTAATAACCATTAAGGTTATGCTAAGCCGCGAGAACTTTGCTTGACGATTTCAAAATTAATGCGATACTAACGAGCGTCGGGGAAAGGATGGCAGCATCATTGGAGTAATCAGCAAGACTTTTGCAATCCCTATACTCCCACCAATCCCAAATCGACGACATTGTCGTCGGGGTCAAACGCCAGAGTTAAACGCAAGTTGGATATGCACCTCGAGCCAAGTTTAACTCTCACATGCCTCACATGGATGGGCAATTCAATGATCGACTCCGGTATTCGTGACATCACTGGCCGTATTAGAATTCTACTTGAAAGCAGTCCAATATCGGACTTGCGACGGATCAAAGTTCAGCAGGTTGGCGATCGAGTCTTACTTCAGGGAAATGTGAGAAGTTTCTATGCCAAACAAATGGCACAAGAAACTGTCAGACGTGCATCAGGTGATATGCAGATTGTTAACAGCGTGGAAGTTGACTAGCCAAAACTTTTGAAGCCTCAAGCAAGCCCATTCTTCTTCATGCCTTTGTCTGGATACAAAGTGACTCTTCTCGAATGGCTTGCTTGTCCCTCCCTAGGTCCAATTGAGTCAGCTCAATCTTTCTAGATCGTCGATTTGTCCTCCAATGGTCGGAGGATTAGGGGATCCAGGGGATTAGGGAATCCCGGGAAGTTTGGTCCGAGCCAACCTAGTTTTTATTTGGGTAAGATCGGAAAAGGGTCACATTACGGAGTAGACCCTCTAATTCTTCTTGCCCCGCTTCAATCTGAATATCCACGGCGATTGCTTTGAGTGGCGTCGTTCCAAGGACCGCAGTTTGGAGCTTTACCAAATCTTTCACCGTACAGACAACGCAATCGGCTTGGTGAGCCAATGCCCAACTCTGCATACGCTGAACGTCACCAGCTGAATAGGGATGATGATCTGGCCAGATCATGCGATCGATAATGTGACCACCTAAATCCTGGCACAGCTGGAAAAATGATTGTGGGTTACCAATTCCACAAAACGCCAGCAAGCGTTTGCCTTGGAGGTATTGAAGGTCGATCGACGTGTTTGGAAAGCTCCATAAATCACATGGCACGTGGGTGGCCCGTATGACGGGTAGGCTTGCATTGGCTTGACGAATACGGGACTCGATTCGTTCTACGTTTTCGCGTGCAGCTAAATTGGTTCGTGTTATTATCGCTGCATGTGCGCGCTGCAAACTACTGAATGGTTCACGGAATAATCCAGCAGGCAGGACTCTTTGTGCGGCAGCGGAGTCGGTTGCATCCACTAGGACAATATCCAGTGTGCGTGCTAGTCGCCGATGTTGAAAGCCATCATCGAGCAAAAGGACTTGCATTTCGAGTTCCTCGTGTGCCAGTCTAGCGCTCTTCACTCGATCGGCATTCTGCAGGTGAGGAACATCGGGTAGTCGCATCTCGAGCTCTAAGGCTTCGTCATTCTGACCAGAATCGAGTTGTCCATAGCCGCGACTAAGAATTGCAACTCGTTTGTCCTGCTCACGAAGCCATTTTGCAATCCAGATCACTGTTGGAGTCTTGCCGGTACCGCCGACAGACAGATTGCCGACACAGATCACGGGTAGCGGGGACTGAAACGACTTCCACACGCCCAAGTCAAAAAGTAGATTCCGAATGAAAACTACGCACTGATAGGGCCAGCTCAATACCCGCAACACGATGCGTACTAGGCGCACCGGCAAGGTAGGGTTTGGGTGGGTAACGAGGGTGCGAAGATCTTGCACAGCTATTCAGTCAGCCTGTGGAAATTAACAGCCGATGCGACAGTATTGTTTGAGGAAACCTGGTCCGACTAGGCCCCAAGTTCCAGAATTGGTTCTGAGAGTCGAATGGGTGTTGGAATTACAAAAGAGTAGCCATGTTCCGGCAAACTTCGACACGAGGCAGATTGTTACACATTCCATCTTCTTGGCTAGCCGACAGCGGCCCTTCTTCCGAGTCAGGAAAACCTGAGTAAAATTGTCTTCCTACACTAAGAGATCAAGAGGGCTTTCCACGGAGGGCTGAGCCTCCACTTCAACTACGGAAAAAGCGAACAAGGTCCCCCCATGGCTGCCTATCCTGCT
>JAGQOY010000428.1 GCA_020427005.1 Planctomycetales bacterium | reverse complement strand
GGGCACATTCCCTCGCTGACGCTTCGGGTTACTTGTTCAGCAGCACGGACGTATAGCGTGTGTTTTCAAGGAAATCATTGAGCAAATGGCGAAAGAACGCTACTCTTTCGTGAAGGCTGTTCTAGAAGCTCATTACTTCAACAGCTCAACGTTGCGCAGATCCGATCATGAGCAAATCGGTATTATTACTTTTTGTCCAGTATTAAGCTCATTTCTTGTTTTCCGAGCTAGTCATGTACAAATTTGCTATGGTGAATCGCGAGAACAAAAAAGAATGCTTGAGTTAGAGCACTCGTCTCATCCCAGACAATCAAGGCTTCGCTTTGAGTGTCCATTTTTGAGGAAGCATCACCATGCGGTTTTGTAATGATGGCCAAGCTTGCTACGTTGGATCCCATTATCTATGGGCGGCCAAACGTATCCTGAGTCGTTTTTGGTTCATCTTATTGTTCGTCCTTGTTGCGGGTTGTGGAGGGAATGAGAATCTAGCCTCCGTCACTGGAACAGTAAAGTTGGATGGTGAAGTGCTTCCGAATGCGTTTGTGGTTTTTGCGCCCACTAGCGGAGGAACGACGAGCTACGGGCGTACTGACGCGAGCGGTCGATACGAAATGATGTTTAACGATTACGAAAAAGGTGCTTGGCTCGGCGAAAATCGCGTTGAAATCAGTACCGGTGATGTTGACGCCACCGGATCCGGTGGCGCAAGAGAGAAGGTGCCAGCCATTTATAACCAACGATCCAACCTAAAAGTTGATGTCGCATCTGGCAAAAACGTTCACGATTTCGACTTGAAATCGGATGCTGGACGTGTCATCCAACTCCCACCTGAATAAGTCCAGAACTGCTTGCAAATTAGCCATACACTCTTAGGGCGATGCTCGTTGGATATCCAAGGGTGCGTTCAAATCGTGTTTGGATTTAAGAAAAAGGTATCCCCACGGGCCAATCGATCTGCGCATCCATCGAAGCGCGATTGGTTCGAGTCCCTACATTGCGCCTGTACACAAAATCGCTTGCTCACTTTGTTTCTCAATTGTCTTATATGATGAGGTATCGTTTATGTCAGGAAAAATCCGAAACAAGGGCTTTACGCTGGTGGAGTTACTAGTAGTAATCGCCATCATCGGAATTTTGGTGGGTCTGTTGTTACCGGCTGTACAAGCGGCCAGAGAAGCAGCCAGGCGCATGCAATGCAGCAACAATCTAAAGCAGATTGGTTTGGCCATGCATAACTATGCCAGTGCGCACAAGAAATTTCCTCCAGGATGGTTGTTCTTTGATCCTCGCATGTCCGGCCGCGGCGACCGTGCAAATCGATTGCCGGGTTGGGGTTGGCAGACGCAGATCCTGCCATTTATCGAGCAAGGAAATCTTTTTTCGCGCATATCATTCGATGGGCGAGGGCTCTGGGAGGCACCAAACAATCAAGTAATAAACCAAACATTCTCTCTCCAGCTGTGCCCGTCGTCTGGAGATCCGACTCATATTGTACTTGGGCCGGATACATTGCCCGTTCAACCTGGTATTGCTGCTAGCAATTACCTCGGAGTTGCTGGAGCATTTGTGCAAAGTGCTTACTACGACCAACCTGAAGGCCGCAAGAACGGCATGATGATAGAAGACAAATCCATGAAGTTTGGAGACATCATCGATGGTACAAGCAATACCTTGTTAGTTGGTGAGGTCGCGTTATCTGGTAGTGGGAAGAATTTTGACACGGATGGATTTTTGTGGGATCCCAAGTGGTATGGTAGCTTGCAAACTCGAGGTGGCCTTGCGAGAGCCGATGCCCCGGAATCGGTAGTTCGTTCCGGAGAATTTCGCATGAACCCGCCGATGGTAGCCAGCGACAATGTCAAGCGAAACAGCTTCAAGAGTCGTCATTCCGGTGGAGCGCAATTCGCTTTGGCAGATGGTTCGGTCCATTTTCTCGCAGAGACCATCGATCATACACAGACTAGTTGGGCCGCAGTGAACAACAATACTGTTCCTTGGCAACAAGTCGGTACGTTTCAGCGGTTATGCAGTCGCAACGATGGGCAGGTTACGACGGTCGAATTCTAACGCCCTACATCTGTTCATTGTTGGAGAGCATTGAAGTATAGATTTGAGTTTCGGAGAACGTCCCGCAAGCCGAGCGGGACGTTGGTACGGAAAGTCTCAGTCTCGGCTGAACCGAGAATAATTTGATTTGACGTAAGCGCACAGCAGCGGCAGGTGGGAGGCAACATCAGCTACTCGTAGAAGAGGTCGAGGGTGCCTTCCCGGTATC
>JAGQOY010000427.1 GCA_020427005.1 Planctomycetales bacterium | reverse complement strand
AGAAATGGAAATGGGGAACCAGGTTCTCCTCCTCACCAAGAAAGGATTTGCTTGGGGCGATTTTGACGAAGAACCGATCAATCAAGTTCTTGAACTGCTTTAGTCTCGTGGGCAAAACCAATCGGACGTCAGTATTGCCGACCTTAGTATTCAATCACTTTAACTTAGGTAATACGGTCTGGGAAAGGATAAACATAGCGGTGGCCTCGCCCGTGGCATCAGGGCAAGCATGGACGGCGTTACTAGAGCAGCTTTGATTGGGCTATAGGCTAGCAAAGGCGTTTCGTGCAAGAATGTTCCTATCGGGAGGATCTACGATGGAAACAATCTCACTGGATTTGCGCACACGGATCATGTTGGATAGCGACTCGGGAATGACTGATTCCGATGTAGCTGCCAAGCACATCGTGTCCGTCGCGTTCGTAAAGAAGCTCAAAAGCCAACGTCGGCGTACTGGCTCGATTGCTCCGATCGAGAGGAAGTTAGATAGTCAGAGGCGTAAGTTGTCTGGCTGCGAAGATGATTTGCGTCGGTTGATCGATAGCGGGGAAGCGAGAACGCTTGAAGAGCTGCGACAAAAGCTCCGCGTTCGCGTCTCGCTATTTACGATCTGGCGCGAGGTGCATCGCCTGGGCTACCGCTACAAAAAAAGACACTTGTTGCCGCAGAGCAAAGGCGAGAAGACGTGGTTAGAAAACGCTACAACTGGCTTCGCTGTCGGCGTCGCTGGAATGCGGAAAAGCTTGTTTTTCTCGATGAAACATGGGCCAAGACGAATATGACGATGAGTCGTGGATGGGCCTTGGGAAGTAAACGATTGCTTGAGTACGTTCCGCACGGCCACTGGCAAACAACGACTGTTTTATGTGGCCTCAGGTGCAGTGGTCCTGTGGCTCCACTTGTCGTTGATGGAGCCATCAATGGCTCCATCTTCCGTTCTTGGACAGAGCAGCATTTAATCAAGGAACTGCATCCCGGCGACATCGTCATCATGGACAATCTCAACAGCCACAAAGTCACGGGCGTGGAGGAAGCAGTTGGGAGCGTCGGCGCACGCGTTCGTTATCTTCCACCTTACAGCCCTGACTTGAATCCAATTGAGAACATGTTCTCCAAGCTCAAACACTTGATTCGCAAATCGGGAAAGCGAATTCTCGAAGCACTTTGGAAAGACATTGGTGAGCTGCTGGATTACTTCGATCCAAAGGAATGCTGGAACTACATCAAGCATGCCGGATACACGAAGATCTAAAATGCTCTAGAAGTCTCAACATCAAAAAAATGTGCGATACCTCCGCTACTTATTTGTGCTGCTTGGAGTCGCTTGTTCACTTCGTCCAGCTCTTTAGGAAATTCGCGATCAAGTCCCAGCAGGCGACACGCATAAAGTAAACTTGCAAGTTTGAATGAGTATTGCCTGCAAGTCTTTGTTTCGCCGGCTAGAAGACTCTTGAATTCCTTCTCGGTAACGTAGTCTACAAGTAATCCGTTAGTCTGTCCCAGTAGATTTGATGCTTTTCAACTTCGTTGCGAAAGATAGCACGCAATCGTTCCTTGGCTGAATCTTCGTTTCCGAGCCGATACTCGTAAAGCGACTGATATGCCGAGTGCTCAGCGAAAAGCGAGGGATGGCCGATTTCGAACTCGCGATCAGCAATCATCGTGAAGCTTCTTAAATCGATCGTGCTTGTTCCTGATGACATGATGCCAAGAGAACGGCCATGGACGATATCGACGTCGACAGGTTTGTGAGCGATGACCTCAATCGGCTGCCAGACTACTTCATGCAGCGAGTTACCTAAGCAATTTAGGCGTTCCAACGAATCACGCAGTTCCTGCGCAACCGTCGGGTGCGTGAGTGTTAGTGCATAAGATGCCCAAAGCGTATCGGTGATGATGTAGCCAGCAAGTCGCTCGGGAAGCTCGGGATTGAGCGTTGGGTCTTTCCATGCAATCACAGAAATCGACTTTTCCGTGTTATCTGCCGTTAAACTTCCTGTTTTTACATGTCGCAACAACCAATCAGAAGCTTTCGTAACAGCAACCATAGAACTTTCATTCGTGGGGATCGCAAGCTTTTCCTGCCCGAAGGTCAACGATGGAGCTCCTGCGAGCAGCAAAATCGTCAAGCCAATACCAATCTTCAGCAATCCCATTTTCATCTAATCTTCTGAACGTTCTGTCGTTGACACTCAAACGTTCTCTTTCGCACCCTAATCCGTCATTTCGAACCCGCACCGGGTATTCCTACAGATAGACGCGGCTGTTGTTGCTGCGAAT
>JAGQOY010000426.1 GCA_020427005.1 Planctomycetales bacterium | reverse complement strand
ATTGGGATGGCTCATGGGAAAGCTCCCGTGGTCACCACAGCGCTTGGCTACAGATGCTTCCGTTCTATGAACAAACGGCGTTATACAACACGATCGTATCTGGCCCCAAAGAAGGTGGCATGACGATGAATCGGCCATTTGGCCCGCACTCGTTACGACCTTATTCGCACTACAAGGTCCGCCTGGGTGGCTTGCTCTGCCCATCGGATCCCGGTGCACAAACCAATGGTTGGAGTAACGACCAAGCTCCAGTTAACTACGCTACCAATTTTGGCGATTCGACGATGGGAACGGATGGCCGCCACAACGGCGAATGGGGCAGTCCATCGCCACGTGGAATGTTCGGAATCGTTTGGTCCTCTCCTGGAGTACGGGTCGTTGGTTCCGGTGGCGGTAAGGCCATGGGTGCTGTTTCCGATGGAACGAGCAACACACTCTCGATGAGCGAAATCACTATCTTCAATGGCCAAGGAAAACTGCACGGACACTACACGATTCTCCCATCCGCTACTCTACGCGCAACTCCGATTGCCTGCATGCAAACCAAGGGACCCAACGGAACCATCGTTGGGCCGCTTCCAAGTTCGCACCACAGGCACGGTGAATCGTGGGCCTCTGGCTTCACAATGAACAGTGGATTTACTGCTATTTT
Source organism: Planctomycetales bacterium (assembly GCA_020427005.1). Classification (GTDB taxonomy): domain Bacteria; phylum Planctomycetota; class Planctomycetia; order Pirellulales; family Pirellulaceae; genus Aureliella. The sequence goes on along the minus strand of JAGQOY010000426.1, from coordinate 1,644 downwards.
GCCACCCAATGCTCCATCCTGCGCTAATGATCGCGGCGAATGGCAAGAAGGTATCTACTCGGCCAACAGCTATCACACGGGAGGTGTAAACGCTGTCTATGTTGACGGGTCAGTGCACTTTATTTCGGAAGCTGTTGATACCGGTAACCTTTCGGCACCCGTACCAACCGGCGGTCCTTCTCCCTACGGAATTTGGGGTGCTATGGGCTCGTCATCAAGCGGCGAAGTTGGTCAGACAATAGAATAGACCAATCTCAGAATTTACTCTAAGCAAGAACCACTAGCAGCATCAGCTACTAGTGGTTTTTTTGTGCCCTGACACTTTGCAACTCTTGAGTTCATTTCTTTGGCACCGTTCAACTTGGGTAACCTTTCATGTAGCGCTCCAGTGAATAGTCACTATCGCTTGCTTGGCCAGCACAGGACAGAGGCGATCTTGCCCGTTCAATCTCGCACACATCCGCCGCCTACTGAGTATGGTTGGTTCTAACCCATGGCCCAGCGGTCGGACAAATCTCGTTGCTGACCTTACGGCTCTCGCCTTACGGATCAAGGGAAACAATCGAGAGAGTTTCTTACCCTTAAACCTCTGCAGTACATGGCGACAAGTCAACTCATTGCATTATTTCGTTCATTTGTATTTCTTGACCATGATGTGAGTGAATTGCTTATCTGAATTTAGTAGCTCCTTAATATGGCACACGCGTCCATTGAGATTTACAGGGGGACCTATCCGACTTAAATGCGGGAGCCAAGGTATTCTCTTGCCGATAGCCTGAACACGCGGTGGCTTTTGCGCCAAAGCAAAGTTTCTTCCCGGAGTAAATCGCAATCTATCATAGGAAGTCGATTCCGTCGGCCGCCTAGTTCGTCTCCAGAAACCCCAAAATCATTGTCTCGAAATCTCCCTTCTTCCCGTTCACTTTGAAGGATGGTGTTAGCAGGAATATTCCCTGACGCCGACTAGTTTTGATACTGCACTTACCCGGCCTAGTTCTGGAGCCTCTACAGTTCGAGATATGCCACGCAAAAGCAGACCACTCCCCCGCCCTAACATTACCAATTCGTTAGCATTTAGATTACGGACATGTAACCTTACTTCCATGTGGCTGGTGACGAAGCGGGGCGATCGCAAGCTCAACGGCAAACCGCTTTACTTTTCGTGATTTTTGCTTGACACGCCTAGTAACACTTCCGCTAAACTTCTCACGCTGTGCCTGTTTATAACGGCAGCGTAAGCACCTCGGGAAGTTACATGACACGTTGTAATCATAGGTGGCGGCAGCAGTAGTTCTTTCTTTTCATTCCTTGCAGTGGAGGTACTCACGCATGAGGAAGGTTTCGTTGAAATGGCGAGGTTTTACACTCGTCGAGTTGCTGGTGGTTATTGCAATCATCGGCATTTTGGTAGGGCTCTTGCTTCCCGCCGTACAAGCCGCGAGAGAGGCTGCTCGGCGCATGCAATGCTCCAACAATCTCAAACAGCTTGGTCTTGCCTCGCTCAATTACGAGTCAGCCTACAGGCGGTTTCCCAGCGCCATGAATGGCCCAATCGTTATTCCTGCCGATTGGGATGGCTCATGGGAAAGCTCCCGTGGTCACCACAGCGCTTGGCTACAGATGCTTCCGTTCTATGAACAAACG
>JAGQOY010000425.1 GCA_020427005.1 Planctomycetales bacterium | reverse complement strand
TCAATCGCCCCCGTAAAATCTGCTGCATCCGCTTTGGAGAGTATCACTTCAAGTGCTGACTGGAGCGGAACAAGACTCGAAGCTCGAGTTGGAGGAATAGAAGCTAGTACGACATCGTTTTCAATGGCGGGGTCTGGTTGAGAAAGCCGGCTAATTGGGTCAGGAAGTGTCGCTGGCTTTCTAGAAACCAACGAGTATATAAGGGGGGAGATGGCAATTAACAAGATCAAAAAAGCAAAGGCAGGTAAGCCCATTGCACCAAAAGTAATTCGACGTACTATGTCATCAAAAAAGTAATATCGCGCATACCAATCGGCGTCTATGCGCTGCTCTAATTCTCCCAGTTCATCATGTATCGGTTCGCCGCGCAAATCTTCTACTGACTGAAGATATGCCAAATCCGATTGTTCGGCATTCGAAAACCCTTCTGACCTGTGAATTGCCGCATTCGGGCGGCTCGAATCGATAGAACTTTTCACAGTCGGAAATCGTTTCCTTGAAGCCATTGAGACTGCACTAGAACGCAATATCAAATTTTCGCTTCGCTCCAATAATGGCTGAAGCTCATCGCCTAAAACTCCAATGACGCTAGGCGATTCGAGCAAATGTCGGGTTCGCCCTAACAGGTAGTCGGTAACCGCTTGTTTGACTTGGTCCGCGGTAACAATGTCCTCATGTAATGCTAGTAGCACAATCAAGTAACACTGTTCTCTTTCGATTTCCGACCAATTTCTAGGAGATTGCAGCATAGACTTTCCGGTTCTTTCTAGACTTTCTCTGGCACCAATTTGGTTGATTGAAACACATTGATTTACTTAATCAATAGCTTTTAACCCCCATTCAACGAATTTATTCCAATCTTGCCACTGATGGATTCTACCATACTCAAAATCGCTGGACGAACAGTCTTTTCAATCCAATAAAACTCCGGAAGCAGTCGAATTGCATCTGGTTGTGTCGACAGATCAGATTGTAGTTGAATTAGATCCGTGAGCCCCTCACGGCGGCGAGTCGTCAGCACTTTTGCAATCGCTCCAAAGAAACTCGCACACGGATCATTGTGCCCAATGACCGATTCTTCAATAGCTAGTGCAATATCATCATCTACTTTGCCACTTCGTACTCCGTACCAGTCTAGGATAAACCGGTTTTCTGCATCCGATATCCCGCCCAATTTCTCTCTCCAAGCATCCCTCTGCCTTTGGTTTGATTTCAACAGCCATAGTGTGTAGACATATTTCCAGTGTTTATTGCGATATTCGGCCGGGGGCACGGCCAGTAAATTCGAGATGGCTTGCTCAAGCTGGATTTCATCCTCTGTCAAAATCTGGCAGCAGGCAAGCACAACCAGAATTCTCCAATCTGCACCTAACCGATCCACAGACAGTTGATCGGCACAATTTTCTAGCGTATTGCAGGCATTTACGTAGTCACAGTTTTTGATTTCATCGAGTGCAATCCGAATTGCTGCGGCCGCAATTTCTCTTGTCGCTCTCTCAACTGGCAGTGCGATAGGAACGACGGACGATGTTTCGGAAGAGGCCTGAAAACTGTGGTTAGCTTTCGTCAATTCCTCCGAAGAGTCTCCAATTCTCGGAGCGTCTCCAACTCCAAGTCCCTGAATGTCCGCGGATACCCGCGCTACTATAGGTTCATTACCGGAGGTATTTTCCGAGCGTATGTTCCGCTCAGTTGTGGTCTCATTTTCTCTGAGGGCATTCAGTGTCACAGACATTTCCCTAACCTTGGTCGTCCGTGAAGAATCCTTTTGAAAAGCGACTTCTCGAGTGTCTACAAGTGCCTTATCCGTGTCAAAATCACTCGCCTCAGATAAACTATCCACTCTGATTTCCGAAGCCTGAAGCTTGGCGGGTCGACGCCTTGGAGCATGAAGCAATACGACGACAGGAAGCGTCAAAAACGCCAGCAGTACCACTAGCCCTATTAAGCCAACCCAGCCACCGGTAAAGCTGTGAACCATGGCATCCATTTGGAAGAACTTTGCCAGCCAGTCACGGTCCAGATCATTTTCTAGACGGGAATAATCATTTTGCTGGCTCCGTGGCAACCTTACATGGCTCGCTCTGGTTGGGGTGTTTGAGCGATGCCCCTGCGGGTTACTCTGGACGGAAAAACTCGGCATGGCAGATTCGCAGCTCGATCCCTCCATCATGGGTCCCGAGCTGTCAGATCTATTTTCTTCACGCTCCGGGTTTTCACCATCCGGGTTTTCACCATCCAGGTTTTCACCATCCAGGTTTTCACCATCCAGGTTTTCACCATCCAGGTTTTCACCA
>JAGQOY010000424.1 GCA_020427005.1 Planctomycetales bacterium | reverse complement strand
ACTGTTAGATATTTCCGCTGTGGGTGTGCCCTGTGCGTTTCTGGGTGCACTACTAATAGTCTTCTTTGGACGACACCTACTACCCAATCGCACGGAAATGCTCGAGAGTTTAGAGGAGCATCGTCGTGAGTATCTAGTAGAGATGACAGTTCTGCCCAACTGCTTGCTGGTAGGCAAAACAGTTGAAGAAGGTGGCTTGCGTCATCTCCCAGGATTATTTCTCATCGAGATTGATCGCGACGGTGAGATCATTGGCCCCGTTTCGCCGATGGACAAAATCCATGCCAACGATCGATTGGTCTTTACTGGTGTGGTCGCCACAATTGTTGATTTGGAAAAAATCCCGGGGCTAGTGCCTGCCGCAGACATCAACTATGAAATTGCTCCTGAAAAAGCCGTCAATCGATCTTTAGTTGAAGTGGTACTTAGCCCATCATCGCCTTTGGTGGGCAGCACGATTCGAGAAGCCAACTTCCGCCAATATTACGGAGCTGCAGTGGTAGCGGTACACCGAAACGGTGAGCGGTTGCCGACCAAGATTGGTGACATTGAACTTTCGGCCGGGGATACATTGTTGCTGCAAACGCAACAGTCATTTGTAAAGAACTTTCGCAACCGACCCGATTTCTATTTAGTTAGTCATGTGGATGGTAGTTTGTCGCGCAGGCATAACAAACTACCCATCGCAGCCGCATTTACGGGTGGAATGATACTTTGGCTATTTTTGGTGCCCGTGCTTGCATCTTGGGTTTCCATTCCCGAGGCCCTCGTTAAGCACCCCGAAGTTCCCATTGTGGTGTGTGCACTTGGAGTTGTATTGTTCCGCTGCTTGTCGGTAGCGGAGGCCCGTCAGGCTGTCGATCTCCCATTGTTGATAACCGTGGGGGCTGCTATTGGCGTTGGCAAAGGTTTGAGCGCCAGCGGAGCCGCGCAATCGGTCGCCCAGTTCATCATTGGGTCTGTAGGCCATGACCCTTATCATGTGCTGGCAGTGTTGTTCATATTAACGGTTGTGTTTACCGAATTGTTAAGTAACGTGGCCGTTGCCGCCATGATGTTTTCTATAGCCTTGGGATTGGCCAGCGAGTTGGATGTGAATCCCAGACCATTAGTGATGGCTGTGACCTTGGCAGCGTCCTACAGCTTTGTATCTCCCCTGGGTTATCAAACAAACTTGATGGTTATGGGGCCAGGGGGATATCGCCCAAGCGACTTTCTACGCGCCGGTCTGCCGCTATCGATAGTCGTAACAGCGGTGGCCATTCTTTTGATTCCGCGCATTTGGGCTTTCTAGTAACTCAACTGGATTCGACAACATGCACTTCGATTTTCTCATAGTGGGTGGTGGGCTAGTCGGCCTGGGCACTGCATGGCAACTTAGCCAGCGTTTCTCTGATGCAACCATATGCTTGATCGAAAAAGAATCACGAGTAGCTGCCCATCAATCAGGGCGTAATTCCGGAGTCCTTCATTCTGGAATTTACTACAAGCCCGGGTCTCTTAAAGCAGTCACGTGTCGGGCCGGAAAGTTACTGATGGAGGAGTTTTGCCAACAAGAGGAGATTGCTTATGAAAACTGTGGAAAGATAATCGTAGCCACAGAGGAATTGGAATTGCCCCGTTTGCAGTCCATTTACGAACGTGGGCTGCAGAATCAAGTTCGATGTACCCTCATTGATGCTCAAGAAATTGTTGAGTTGGAGCCCCATGCAGCTGGTCTAAAGGGTATCCATGTGCCGGATGCAGGTATCGTGGACTACCCGGCTGTTTGCCGAAAGATCATGGAGAAGCTTCAATCTGTTGGTCACAAAGTGCAATTGAATACAGAAATACGTTCTATCGAAGTAAATTCTGAAAGTGTCATTGTAAATTCCTCAAACGAATCGTTTCAAGCGAGTTTTCTGATCACGTGCGGTGGCCTACACAGTGACAGGTTGGTAGCCATGTCAGGTCAGCAACCCCCTGCACGAATTGTTCCGTTTCGGGGCGAATACTACGAATTACTACCTGATGCACATCATCTTGTACGCAATCTGATTTATCCCGTTCCGGATCCAAGTTTTCCATTTTTGGGAGTGCATTTTACTCGCATGGTTAACGGTGAGGTTGAATGTGGTCCGAATGCCGTTCTGGCATTGTCACGAGAGGGGTACACTTGGGGTACGCTACGAGTGTCAGATTTAGTCGAGTCATTAACCTATTCAGGATTTCAGCAATTGGCACTTAAGCACTGGCGTATGGGATTGGGAGAGATCCAACGCTCACTGTCCAAAGCGGCCTTTGTGAAGGCTTTGCAGCGAC
>JAGQOY010000423.1 GCA_020427005.1 Planctomycetales bacterium | reverse complement strand
ATCATCTGCCCCACAGATAACCGCACAAACACCAATTACCACAAAGGTGATGAGCGGGTAAGTTCCTTCTCGGGTTCGCGGATCCGACAGCCCGGAAAAATGATCGACGATGGACTTCGACTGGGGACTCGACATAACAGACCTCCTTGCACAACGCGCCGCGGCGAAGGCACCCACCTCCGAAAACCGTCGTCGCATTTACCCTGTTATGCCATATTACCTAAGCTCGCGCAATCGCCCTGCACCATCCCCCGCTGACGGGGGAGCTCTTGCGGGTGTCTGACACGAATGGCACTACACCCTTGCGTCGAAAGACTTTAGGTGAATTTTAGCCACACCTGCTTGGCGGTACGATTGGGGCGCCCGCCCCTGGTGGGTTTGGTGTTCGTCGTCTAGGACAGGGGATTCGAACGCGGGGGTTCAGCGCGTACGCTGATCGCACCCGAGTGTTCGCCTCGCCGGACGCTGGGTGTGGTGATCGATACCGTGGTGGAAGCGAACGCGAAAATCTCCTGAAAATCGTGGCGGTGACGGTAGGTGCGTGACTATTTCTGTTTCTTGAAGGGGTCGACACCCGTGGCGATTTGCAGAGAACGAGCCTCCGCGCGAGGCATCGTCAAGAGGGGAGTCGGCTTCGGACGCCGCTTGACAGCCCGAGGTTCAATTCGATCGGGACGATTCCCTACCTGACGTTTTCCGATGCCTTTCAGATCCGCTTCATACAGTCGCTCCTGCAATTCCGGACTTACGGCAAATACCAACATCCAGTCCGCCACTACCGTCTGTAGACCGTAGGTAAAGCTCAGACTCAAGGGTGGCACTCCTTTTTTCTGGGCTGCCTGAAGCAGTTTCAACCGAATCAGGTTATACGCCAGCATGCAAGTCCAGATTTCCTTCTGGACCATATCGGGAGTTTGACAGCGGAGATCATCCATCCCCATTTGGACCTTGATCGCTCGGATATTAAGTTCTACGTTCCAACGTTGTCGATAGAGTGAGATCACATCGTCACTGCGATACTTGGTCGCGTTCAATAAAGTGGTAACAATCGTCACCGTCTCGACACGAAACCCCGGTTTGCGGATTTGCCCTTGAATGATTCGTAACACCAGAGTTTTGGGTATCAACTCGTAGATGGCTTGATCCATCCACTTCGGACGGCCAGGACGAAACCACGTGATCACGCAGTCGTTCGGGCCCAACCGAGTAGCATTGCTCAGATCGAGCGTCCGGGAAGCATGATGCAAGGTCACCACATCAACCTGCCGCGCAAGAAAGTCCGCGATCGTCCAATAGTTGGAAAACAGCTTATCCATCAGCACAATGCTGTTCGCGCGAAATCCATCCATGATCGTCCGCAACAACGCGGTCTCTCCGGTCTGCTTGCCTTGGTACGGTCCCATCGCCAAGTTCTTCAGCATTCCGGTCGCCAACGAGAAAACAGCAACCAATCGCGCAATCGGAAACCCGAGGCCTTCTTTTTGGCCTGGTAACTGAGGATAAGCTTCCTGATTGGCAGCGGTATCCGGCATCGTGACCGTCGTACCATCGAGGCACTCGATTTGTCGGCCAAACCACAGCCAGTCCTTGGGGCAGCCCTCGCTGCAATCCGCGGCCAACTCCTTGGTGAGATCGACGACCACTCCCGTAGGCAATTCTTTACGCGCCCGGCAGTAGGCACCCGAATTGTTCATGCAAATGAATCGCCCGCACAACACCAAAAGCATCTTGCCAATCCGAATCACGGCGGCTAGGCACGCCCGCTGCTCCTTCCGATGGATCACCTGGGAGAGAAAACCCCACAGAGTCGTCGATGGATCATAAATCTGATCCTCGTTGTCGCGAATCGGCACGTTGTGCCGAACACAGACCGCTTGAATCTGATCTTGACTCAAAGTGTCCGTAAAAGGAAGACTGTCCGATTGCTGCACCGAATCCAGAGTCAATTGGAACCGATACGGTAACGTATGCGCTCCTGAAAAAAACATGGGAGCCTCCTTGCAAATCTTTCGACTACCAAGGACGCTCCCATTCGTTACCGCGTTCCAATTTACACCAAGGCCGCGGCACATACCAAGATTAGTTTAGTGCCTTTTTATTCGACAAACAATGGTGATACGTCTCGCCGTTCGCGACGAATAGGACGGGCCACCAAGCATCCCGAGCCTCGACATTTTTTTTGTCCTCGCCGGTTGCCTGTGCACAAGGTGCGCGCATCCCGCCGCATCAGGCCACGCATCCTATTTTGCGCAACTGCTTACGTCATAAGGGTGTAGTGCCATTCGTGTCAGACACCGTTTAGAGCCCCCC
>JAGQOY010000422.1 GCA_020427005.1 Planctomycetales bacterium | reverse complement strand
CGCTTCGCAAGCACGACCTGCCCTTCGAGTTCTCGAGCGAGGCCAAGGAGCAGGCCCGCAAGCTGCCGGTGGCGGTGCGCAAGAAGGATCTCGCCGGTCGCGAGGACATCCGCCACCTGCCGCTCGTGACCATCGACGGCGAGACGGCGCGCGACTTCGACGATGCGGTGTACTGCGAACGCCAGGGGCGCGGGTTTCGGCTGATCGTGGCGATTGCCGACGTGTCGCACTACGTCGAGCCCGGTTCGCCGCTCGATCGGGAGTCCTATGAGCGTGGCAACTCGGTCTACTTCCCGCGGCGGGTGATCCCATGCTGCCCGAGCGGCTTTCCAACGGCTTGTGCTCGCTCCGGCCCAACGAAGACAAGTTTACTTTTTCGGCTGTGTTTGAGTTGAATGAAAGAGCTGAAATAGAAAAAGAATGGTTTGGCCGAACAGTAATTCACTCTGACAGACGGTTTGCGTATGAAGAAGCCCAGGAGGTAATTGATAACCAGGAAGGCGATTTTGTGGCTGAGCTTACCCATTTAGACCAACTGGCCAAAGCCCTCCGTAACGAACGTTTCAAACGAGGAGCCATCAATTTTGAAACTACAGAAGTACGTTTCAAACTGGCTGAAGACGGAACACCACTAGGCATTGAGCCCAAAATTCGTAAAGATGCGCACAAGCTGATCGAGGAGTTTATGCTGTTGGCCAACAAGCGCGTAGCCCAATATGTGTATGACCTCCACAACGGTAAGGACAATAACACATTTGTCTATCGAACGCACGACAATCCGGACCCGGAAAAGATCAACACCTTTGCCTTGTTTGCCAAGCGGTTTGGTCATGAGTTAGACCAGAATGATAGCAGGATTTCAACTTCGTTAAATAACCTAATAACCGAAATTGAAGGCAAGCCGGAAGAAAACGTATTACAATCGCTGGCCATTCGAGCCATGGCCAAGGCCAAATACACGACCGATTCCAACGGGCACTTTGGACTCGCGTTCCGTCATTACACACACTTTACCTCACCCATCAGGCGTTATCCGGATATGATGGTGCATCGTCTGTTGCAGCATTACCTGTCGGGAGGCAAACCTGTTAGCAAAGACGAGTATGAAGAGCTTTGCTTACATAGTTCCGATATGGAAAAGCAAGCGGCTGATGCAGAGCGTGCTTCTATTAAATACAAGCAGGTGGAGTTCATGCAAAATGCAGAAGACAAGCCTTATGAAGGCTTAATTTCCGGCTTAACCGAATGGGGCATTTTTGTGGAAATACAGGAAACCAAATGTGAAGGTATGGTGCGCATGAGCGAAATGTCTGATGACTTTTATGAATTTGATGAAGACAACTACCGTGTAATTGGCAAACGCAACAAGAAAATGTTGAGCCTGGGTGATAAAGTAACCGTACGCGTAATCGATACCAATATTGACCGAAGAACCATTGATCTAACTTTTGTGGATGATGAAAGAGATTGAACAACTGCAAACGAGAATTAATGAGGCGTTAAAGCAATTGACTCTTCCGGAGTCGCCCTCTAATCTCTACGATCCCATTAAGTACATCCTAGAATTAGGTGGCAAAAGGGTGCGCCCAATGCTGGCTCTATTATCCTATAAGCTTTATAAAGAAGATATTGAGCCAGCTGTTGTCCCTGCTTTAGCCCTTGAGGTATTCCACAACTTTACCCTGGTGCATGATGACATTATGGATGAAGCACCACTTCGCAGAGGTAAGGAAACCGTCCACAAAAAATGGAATGAAAATATCGCAATTCTTTCTGGTGATGTAATGCTGGTAGAGGCGTACAAGCTTTTGGGCAAGGCCCCTAAAGAAGTACTTCCAAAGCTTTTGGAAAAATTCAATGCCTGCGCACAGGAGGTTTGCGAAGGTCAGCAAAAAGATATGGACTTTGAATCACGTCCCTACGTTTCTGTGGATGAATACCTGGATATGATCCGCCAAAAGACGGCTGTTCTATTAGGCTTCAGCCTGGAAATGGGAGCCATTTTAGCAGGAGCTCCTGACAAGGATTGCGAGTTGCTCTACGAAGCAGGCGTTAACCTTGGCATCGCCTTCCAACTCCAAGATGACTTGCTTGATCTATACGGTGGAGAAGCCTTCGGCAAACAGGTTGGAGGAGATATTATTAATAAGAAGAAATCGTTTTTGATAACTAAAGCGTTGGAGCTTTCTGAAACAAAGGATTCGCTTTTACAACTTTACAATAGTTCTAATACAAAGTCCGATGAAAAGGTAGGAAAAGTAAAACAGGTGTTTGAAGAACTTGACTTAGAAGCAAAAACTCAAAGATTTATTAAAAAGTTTGAAAATT
>JAGQOY010000421.1 GCA_020427005.1 Planctomycetales bacterium | reverse complement strand
AGCGTAAGCGAGGGACCGAACAAGAATCCCTCACTTACGTTTCGGGTTGGGACGTTTATTCCTGCCGCTCGCCTTAGTGATCGTCTTCTAACGAAGCGCAATTCTTGAAATAACAAGCCTCCAAAATGCCATTTCCGGCCACAGAGCGTTAGAATGCTGTTGGCTGCTTCTTGAAATCGACTAGCAGTATGTCACGATTTTGGCATGTCCAGCGGTTCGGCAAATAGATAATTTGAGCGTAATTCGGTTCATGGGACATTGAAATGCAATTACAGAATTGTCGCAAGGGCGTTTGGAATCGGTATACACGGATCGCCACCGTTGGCTGCTTTTGCTTTGTTCTGCTGGCGTCCAATGGTAGGGCTGAATTTCGCGTCGGGGCGGCAGTAGTTGATGTCTCGCCGGAGCAGTTCCCGGTGCTCATTAATGGTGGAATGATGAGTCGTACGGCAGAGGAAGTGCGAACCGCAGTAAATGCCCGAGCGATCGTGTTGGACAATGGGAACGAGCGAGTTGCCATGGTAGTAGTTGATAGTTGTATGCTACCAAAACAATTACTCGATGAGGCCAAGCAGCTCGCTGCTAGTCGAACTAAGATCAAGCCCGAAAAGATGTTAATAAGTGCCACACATGCTCATTCAGCACCAAGCAGCATGGGAGCACTGGGCACAGATGCAGATGCGAATTACGTGCCGTTGCTACGTCAGAAGTTGGCAGAAGCGATTGCAGCTGCGGAATCAAATTTAGCTCCAGCCGTAGTAGGCTGGGGGACCGCAGATGCTGGCGAGTTTACGGCCCTACGTCGATGGGTCATAAGACCCGACAAGAAACAAACGGACCCGTTTGGCAACCTCACGGTGCGTGCGAATATGCATGCGGCCAAGAATCAAGATGACGCGGTAGGACCGACTGGGCCAGAGGATCCCACACTTTCGATGATTTCATTTGCTCGGCCTGACGGACAGCCGATCGCCGTACTTACTAATTTTTCAATGCATTACTTTGGTGATTCACCAGTCAGTGCGGATTATTTTGGATACTACTGTCAGCGGTTGGAGACCTATATGATGTCTCAAGCTGTAGACGGTTATGACACCAAACCAAAACCGGTGGCGGTCATGTCCCATGGATGCAGCGGTGATATTTGGAAGCGGGATTACATGCAAGTACAGGATAGTGCAGGCACTATTCAGGATTACGCCTTAGGATTAGAGAAGATTGCGATCGACATATATGACCATCTGACATACTACCCAGTAGATGCGCTTGCCATGCAGGAAGCTCGAATTCCAATGAAGTATCGAGTGCCTGATGCTCAGCGTTTGTCATGGGCTAATGAAATAGTGGCGACGATGGGTGATCGATTGCCGACAAACACGACTGAGGTGTATGCTCGTGAACAAGTATTATTAGACAAGCTTCAATCTACTGAAGTCGTTCTGCAAGCCATTCGGATTGGCGATATTGCAATTGCAACGACGCCAAATGAAACTTACGCCTTGACTGGTCTTAAGCTCAAGTTGCAAAGTCCGTTTGAAAAGACAATGGTCATCGAGCTAGCAAATGGAGGAGATGGCTACATTCCACCGCCGGAACAGCATTTTCTCGGGGGATATAACACTTGGCCGGCTCGGTCGGCCGGGCTTGAAATTACGGCAGAACCTCGCATCGTGGCGAAGGATCTACAACTACTGGAAAATGTATGTAGCGTGCCACGGCGAGTATTTCATCAGGGTCGCGGTCCTGAAGCGAAATTGATCGAGGAAAGCCGACCTTCCGACTATTGGCGAATGTCTGAATTCTCCCCGGGCCCCCTAAAGAATGAAATTTCTGGATCTGGAGCACAGGCTGTCTATGAGCCTGGGGTTATCTTCTTCCTCGAAGGGGATGAAGAAGTTCCCTTCACCGCACTGGGAGAACGCAACCGTTGCCCGCACTTTGCAGGTGGTAGAGTAGCAGCGGTTCTACCCGTCAGTAAGGAAGTAACCGTAGCGGTTTCATTTTGGAATGGCTTATATGCAGGTACGCGCCCAGTGGCCGGATGGTTTATTTCATCGGATTATCCGGATTCGGTAACATCCAACGGTATACACCTGGGACTGGCCGGAGATACAGGTGATGAACGCGCCAACTGCTTGATGTTGCAGATTGGGGAAAATCCTCCCGTTTACGGACACCAGCCAATTCCCCGATGGGATTGGCACCGAGTCACGCTAACCGTCACTGATCAAGAGGCACAAGTTTATCTGCGCGGGCATAAGGAACCGGAAATCCGATTGCCAATTGCAGCGGCTTGGCACATGGTTCAAGGTAACTGGTACTTTGGCGGGCGGAGTGATAATCAAGATAATTGGGAAGGCAAACTTGATGAAATC
>JAGQOY010000420.1 GCA_020427005.1 Planctomycetales bacterium | reverse complement strand
GAAAGTGTCGCGATTCTCGGGCCCTATGTGCAGCCCAGCTTCACGAACTCGCCGCGACCAGTAATAGAACCGAGTTGGAGCAATATCTTCCCGTCGGCAAAACGCAGCCACCGACAAGCCGCTCGCATTAAACTTCGCCAACCGTTGCCGCCACACACCAAGCTTATCCGCCCTCATACTCTTCGCCATACCTTCGCCCCTCAGTTGTCGAGTTCCTCGAAAACAGGCACGATCAACCGTCGTGCCCTACGCAGAACTCTACAACCAAACAAGCCCAAAGGCGGACTGGCTATGGTGTACGCTTACGCCAGTCGACGCCCCTGCCCATCATACGCGGCGACTAGCTTATTCCCATCATAGAGGTAGCGGACCGTCTGACCTGCGGTACGCGTCTCTTTGAGCCGGCCAAAAACGTCGTAGCGATATTCGGCCGATGGCTGATTGGGGCGATCGACATGTGTCACATGTCCGAAACTGTCGTAATCCAACTCAAGCCGGCCCTCCATCCGCGTGAGATTGCCGTTCGCGTCATGTTGCACGGGACGGTCGTCGATGGATTCGAGTTGGAAGTAGTCATTGACAACAAAATTTCCGGACGTTCCGAACCGCGTGATGTTCTGGGAACCGTCATATTGAAAGCGTTCAGTTGAAAGGCCGGGCCCGGCAGCCGACGTCAGCCGGCCGAGCAAATCGGATTCGAACTTCCAAACCGTATTGCCGGTGCCAAGTTGACTCAGGTTGCCACGCGCATCGGCCTCAAAGGTACGCTCGGCGATCGAATTCTGGTGTCGATCCGAATATTGGAGGGCTGCAATTGTCCCATGCTCCGTGTAGGCCACGGTTGCTGTAGCCCCGCCAGCTAAATCCACTTGAGTCACACGGCCAGTTGCATCTCGCGTATAATGGGTGCGTTCAGCGTCTGGCCCAATGACCTCAGCGACCCTTCCGTCGGTGCCATATTGATACTTGACAATTTCACCTTGTGGGCCGACGAGGGCAGCCCTCTGACCAGTCTTAGGGTATTGGTAGGTTAATACCTTGCCAAATGGATCGGTTGCTTTCACAAGGCGTCCTTGCTTATCGTACTCGAATCGATGCACCCCGAATTCTCCTGCGGCCGATACCATCTTTCCGAGCTCGTCAAAGTCATAGGTCGCGTGAATCGTGTCGTCGATGCGGACCACCACCCGCCGTCCGTCCTGGCTGGTTTCTCGAGAGATTGTGGTCCCATCCGGACGCACGATTTGGTTAAGCGTCTCAGACTTGTCCGCCAAATAACGCTCTCTCGGTCCTTCGGCGGGACCAAACGAAACAAGGCGTCCGAGCGCATCTCGCTCATACACCAAGCGACGTTGGCCCGGATCTGAAATCGCCAGCAGGTCGCCCGTCTGGTTGCGATCGTATTTCGTGATCCCTCCCAGCGGATTCGTGATGCTTGCTAGCTGCCCGTAGAGATTGTTCGCATAGTGCCAACTACCGCCTTCAGGATCGCTAGCTTGAATGGTGATACCATCTGGCAGATATTGAATACCGGCTTTTAGCAAACCATCAAAACCGATTGGCCGCCCGTCGTCGTCGTACGCGATCGATTGGGTAACGCCGTCCTCCTCGATCGTAACGACGCGTCCTTGTAGATCGTAACCAATTTGAATGGTTGAGCCTCCGGACACCTGACGCACTAACCGACCTACTTCGTCATATTCCAGCGATTGACGGGTGCCATCGGGACCTGTGATACTCGTCAGTTGGTCACTGTCGTCGTAGCCGTACTTCCAAAAGCAATCGCTATCGTCAATGTTCGTGCGATACTCTATGAGCCGGTCGTAATCATCGTATTCAAATGTTAGCTCTCCGCGGTTGTCGAGGAGTACAGTAGAAATGAGTCCAAAGGAGTTGTACTGCAGCTCCACGCGCTGTTCTCCGGTAACGATTTCTGCGGTTCGTCCGAAGTCATCGTAGGCATACCGAACCGACCGGCCACCGGGTTCGGTCACGCGAGATCGGCGGCCAAAGTCGTCGTATTCCGTCTCAATTCCTGCGTTGTCACCATTTCCAATGTTTCGCAGCCGACTGAGCTTATCGCGTTGGTAAACGATCTCCAGCCCGGTGGGCAACTTTTCTTTTATCAGATCACCGCGATCATCGTATTGGTAGGAAGTCGAACGTTCGCCGACGGAGTGTTCGACCAAACGACCGTTTTGATCCTGCTTCCACGCTTCAATGTGACTCCCATCCGCTTGCAGGCTAGACACAAGTCCGTCGACAGTGTGTGTCAACGTTGCCGTTTTTTCCATTGTGGAGACAGTCGAGAAATTGGTCCCCAGGTCGGTCGCAACTAGGGTGTTGGACCAGCCTTGGGAATCGCGGGCAACCACGCT
>JAGQOY010000419.1 GCA_020427005.1 Planctomycetales bacterium | reverse complement strand
CGACAAACCGGACGCTATCCAAGTACTCATCCAGCTTATGTTTGTCCGTGCTGGGTAACGATTTTCGAAGGTCACGGGCTCCTCCCAGCACGATGTCCAGCAAACTACGGTCCAGCGAATCTCGGTTCGGGGAGTTCATGGTTTTCGAATTGTCGTTTTCATCATTCGACTCATGTTTATGGAAAAGTCGATTGAGGACGTTGCGTGGATTCGTTTCTGCAGGGACCGCTTGAGTTGGGGAACGATAGCTACAGTGTGAATAGTAGGCTTCGTTGAGTCCTTCCTGGTTTTCCTTCCACGTTTGAGGCATGGTGGCGAGTTCGAGAGATGGAAGAGTCGTCAATGCTCCCACATAATTGGCAGCAATCTGGTCTGCCGAAATTGCAATTTGAATTTGATTGCGTTTGTCTGGATCGGGAAGCGTTGCTGTCAACCAAGTTGAGAGTTCTAGTGCGTGCGGCGCACCGTTGAACGGAGAGATGGGAACTCCTGATATGCCTTTCATCATCAGACACTGGTCGATGATTGGGAGCAACGATTCTAGTGCCGGTGGCGGCGATGATAGGAAACTCTCTGCCGATGCGGGCCAGAATTGATTCATGATGACGCCGTGTGGCATGTACATGAACCCCATGCGCACGGGTGGTTTATTCGTTTCACCTGCAACGGCTTCTCCCCAACCCATAGCATCGAAAAATGGAAGTGCCAGTGAGACTCCAGCACCCCTTAGACAGGCACGACGATCGAAGCATACTCGCCTGGACATTTGAATTCCTATTCTTCTCGTATTCGACAGTGGGTAAATGGATAGCTGGTAACGATGGATGTTACTAAGGATGACATACGATAGCCATCAATCGACAACTGGTTCATTAATCTGTCTACCACTATCTCATCATAACCTTCAAGCTGACGGCACAGAGCATAAGCCAGCAACTTTTCTATCATGTTGCGGGCCAATTCGTCGCTGCGTGAAGAGATAATAGCCTTCAGTTCTTGAGGATTCGAGAATTTCTCACCACTTGGCAGTTCGCCAGAGCAATCAATCGCTTCACCGTTATCGTCTCGCTCTCGCCATCGTCCGATAGCGTCGAAGTTTTCAAGACCAAATCCAATCGGATCCAGAATAACATGACAATTATTACAGACTGGGTCCGAGCGATGCATTTCAGTTCTTTCACGCAGCGTCAGCTTGGCTACCTGCGATTGGTCCTGCGTTTCAAGTGGCGGAACGTCGGGTGGGGCCGATGGTACGCGATCGCCAAGTACTTGTTCAAGCACCCAAACGCCTCGCTTAACCGGACTGGTACGATTCGGAAGTGAAGTCGCTGCTAAGACGCTTGCCATACCCAAGACACCACCTCGATTCCTATCGTCTAGGTGGACTCGCCGCATTTCGGGCCCATAAACGGACGTTTCCATTTTGTATATCGACGCCAGCGGCTCATTTAGAAAAGTGTAGTCGCAGTCGACAAAAGTGGTGACGCTTCGATTTTCGCGCACTACGCTTTCGAAGAACAAGCGAGCTTCGTCGTACATGGCGATTCGCAATTCCTCAGTCACCTCAGGGAATTTTTCGGGATCAAATACTTTTTCATCCAAGTTTTCAATGCCCAGCCATTGCGCTCCAAATCCATCGAACAAAGCTCGAGATCGTGGGTCGTCAAGCAATCGACCCACTTGTGCAGCAAGAGTCTCTGGTTGGTTCAATTTTCCGTTACCGGCCAGGGCCATCAATTCCTCGTCGGGCATGGTTGACCACAAAAAATACGACAGACGTGAGGCAAGCTGAAAATCGTCGACCGGAATGATTGCTTGTTCGGATTGATAGTCGGTGTTCGGCGTGATAAACAGGAATTGTGGTGAGACGAGAATAGCCTTGAGTACAAGACGCACGGCTTGTGGGTAGGGAAGTTCTTGTTCGGTACCTAAATCAAACACCTGCATGAGCACATCAACCTCTGCCTCAGATGGAGGTCGACGGTAGGCTTTGAATGCCAAGGAACGTATGACATGGCGGGCTGCATCGCGCTCGTCAGCACCGGGTGCAGGTGGTGGCCCAAACAACTGCATGGGAAGATCGTTTGGATCGCGGGCGTCGGGTGCAATAATCTGATTCAACACATTGTCGGCAATTGTTAAGTAATGCTCCAGCTGTAACGGTGACAACGAGTTGAGAAAGCCTGCGCCTGCAACTTCATCGGGTAAGATGTTAGCAACCGCAGGGGATACACCGAACAGGTCATGCAGTGTGTTGCCGTATTCAGTTTTAGTCAAGCGGCGAATGACAAACGGGCCCGGGTCGGGTGGACTGAGATACTTGATGTTGGCATGCCACTCGATAAACATTTGTCTTTCTGCATCCGATGGATGATGTTCGGCATGTTCTGGAGGCATGTCGTGGGCAGTAACTCTGGCAATTGCTTTCTTCCATTGTTGGCTAAACGCCGCG
>JAGQOY010000041.1 GCA_020427005.1 Planctomycetales bacterium | reverse complement strand
AAATTGGAGCAGGGAGTTGCACACAAGCTTTCTCCAGTCTCCATTAATGATAACATCGCATCGAATCTTACCGTCGCCGCAGATTGCGAGGCCGAATACGCGGAAGTCCTTGCGCTAGAAGAAGCCTTAGCAGAGGCTCAAGCCGCATATGATGAATGCATGGGAGATACTCCTTCCCCGGTTCCGGATCCAGAAGAAGCGACGCGTCGTCTAGCTGGGATGTCGTCGATTTTGGAGCGATAAACTTGCAGAGTCAGCAAGATATTTGTTGTTCTGTCGGGTCTACGCGGTAATAGCGATTACAGATCAAATTGACCTGTTGCAATTGAGCGACCCAGTTGGAATTCTTTGGGTATCTCAGTTGAGCCTAAGGCTTGGCGATCAAGCATCCAAGTTACTTCGTTGCGAGCCGTAATGAGCTGGCTGGGATTCAGTCGGTAATCGTAGGCAGAGTGCCACACATGGTGTAACGCGGATTGCTTGCTCGGGCCGCACACGAGGAACAGAATGCGTCGAGCGGCATTGATCGCTGGAGCCGTAAGCGTCATGCGCCAAGCCCCAAGTTTGGGAACTTCGTTCGCCACATACCAGGACTCTGTTGCGTCGAGAGCCTCGGTATATGGGAACAAGCTGGCCGTATGTGCGTCATCACCTAGGCCTAACAACACGCAAGAAAAACTTGGAAGAGTTGACCCCGGAAAGAGTTGTTGAAGTTTTAGTTGGTAGCCTGCAGCACAGTTTGTGGCGTCTCCTTCTGGAGCGTCAAAACCTAAGACGTTGCTGCTTGGAATGTCTACCATATCAAGCAAACTTTCTTTCACCATTCGATAGTTACTATCTCGACTATCTATGGGAACATTTCTTTCGTCCCCCAACACCAAAAATACACGGGACCAGTCTATGTCTCCGGCGGGGAGCTTAGCCAGCAGCTGATAAAGTCGTTTGGGGGTGGACCCACCGGATAGACTCAAAATGTATGGGCGGTTCTCGCGATTCAAACAGTGTTGGATATCGTCAGAAAGCCAGCGGCAAGCGCCCTGGGCGACTTCATCGGGCGTCTCGAAAACAAATACATGACTCATGGTGAACCAAGATTCGGGTTGGTGTGTATGGAATGCTGACTGATTTTGCATTCAGGCAGGGCGGCCAAAAATGTGCGGCCATAGTACTTCGAATTGACGCGCGAATCGAGAATTACCACAATTCCACGATCGCTGGCAGTGCGAATGAGCCTTCCGAAACCCTGTCTAAGTTTGATTACTGCCTCGGGAATCTGATAATCGCGAAATGGATTACCACCCGCCTCACGAATGGCATCTAGTCGAGCCTGCAAAAGTGGATGGTCGGGCACGCTAAAGGGAAGCTTAGTAATGATCACATTTCCCAGCGCGTCGCCTGGAACATCGACACCTTGCCAAAAGCTATCCGTACCAAACAGCGCTCCGCGAGGATTCTTCTTAAACTGGTCTAACAGTTGACCGCGTGGCGTACCCTCAGCCTGGCTATAGAGGCTCAGGCCATGCTCGGCAAACCATGTTTGCATTTGGCTAGCAGTTTTGCGAAGCAATCCATAGCTCGTAAACAGCACGAAAGCATGACCGCCAGTGTGCAACAGATATCGCGCGATCATACGCGGCAAAGCGGCTTCGTATTGTTCGCGGCTATTTGAGGGATCGGGCATATCACGAACCACGATTAATTCGGCTTGCTCGGAGTAGTTAAATGGGCTGCCCAGTTTAATGGTGCTACTACCCGTTGCTCCAACTCGTGATTGAAAGAATTCAAAACCGCCGCTACTCCCAGACGTACCAGTGTGACCTGTTGAAATTGTTGCACTAGCCAGAATGACGCTCGGAACCTCTTGAAACAACATGGTTCGCAGATGAGTCGATATATCGACGGGAGCGGCATGCATTTCCATACGCAGTGCACCGCGGCGAGTGGTCGATCGTTCGGTCCAATATACGAATCCTTCATCCATTTGCTCAATCCAGCGCCGAACACTAGTACCCAGCAATTCCAATCGCTGGCTGGCAGAAATTAGATCCTGTCGCCGAGAAGCGTCCGTGGCATTATCAGCCATGGATTCAAGAAAGTGAGATAACTCAAGTAAGGCAGGGGTCAGCGGATTAGGAGCGATTCTTGGCTGGTTAACACGTACGGCCGACGATGACTTATCCATCCACTGATCCAGATCAAACACCAGTTGGTCTGATAGTCGATGAGCGGATGCAACACGATCAGACCAGGTTTGCAATCCCAAGGCAGTAAAGAGCCCCTTGCCCGTGCTAGGGTTATAGAGCTTGTTTAAACAATATTCCACTTGTCCGTTCGTAATTTTCAGACCGAGATGGGAGCTGGCAACGGACTCTATCGTATGGCACTCGTCGAGGATGGCGGCATCGTAGTCAGGCAATACACCATATCCCACCTGATGTCGAAGCGCCAAGTCCGTAAAGAAGAGAGCGTGGTTAGCTACCAAAATCTGGGCACCAAACACACGTCTTCTGGCACGGTAATAAAAACAGTCCTTCTGCCGCGGACAATTCTTTCCCAAGCAGTTCGTGGAATCACTGCCTACCTCGTCCCACAAACCCGCGTACGGACGAAACGGAACAGTGCTCAATGATCCATCATTGGTCGTCTTTACCCAGTCCGAGAGTTGGTGAAGTTGTTCGGTCTCGGATTCATTGAGTAGATTTACTGCCCGAGCTCGAGCCAGATCTAGTCGGCGCAAACTGATGTAATTATTGCGTCCCTTGACAAGCACAGAAGAGAATTCCCGAGGGATCACACTGTTGAGGAGTGGGAGATCTTTTTCGATCAACTGTTCCTGTAGACTGATCGTGTGCGTGCTAACTACGATCCGTCGACTACAGTCTTCATCATCCGCCGGTTCGGAAGCCTCTTTTGCTTTTGGTTCGTCCTGCTGATCCTCCGTCGCATGCAAAATGGCAGGCACGAGATACGCAAAACTCTTGCCTACGCCCGTGCCAGCTTCCGCAATAAGATGCTTGCCATTGGCCAGTGCGTGGGCCACCGCGTCTGCCATCTGCAATTGCTCGTCGCGATGTTCGTAGCTCTGGAGCCGGCGAGCAATTCGGCCATTGGGACCCAAGATTGAGGCTACATCCAGTTTCAAATATCGTTTCCCTACGTGTATTGTCCATGCATTGCGAAAATCATATTCGCTGCACAGTTTGACCACTAATGCGCCGAACCAACCGCCGCATTTCCAATACGCTTAGCGTACTGAGAACTCGCGAAACGGGAAGACCGCTACCATGGACAACAGCATTGATATCCGTGGGTGCCACACCTATCGCCTGCAGTACTAGGTTCTCCTGTTCGTTTAGTTGTAGTTCGGCTGCGTGTCGAATTGTGCGCTCAGGCTCCAAAGCGACTCCTTCAACAAGTGGTCCAAGAGCCTCTAACACATCCTCTGGATCTTGAATGAGGTGGGCTCCATCGCGAATAAGTCGGTGACAGCCGCGCGAGTTGGGAGTAGTCACCAGACCGGGTAAGGCCATCACTTCGCGACCTTGTTCACCCGCCAGCCGTGCAGTAATCAGGGCACCAGATCGTTCTGCCGCTTCAATGACGATCGTGGCCAGTGTGAGGCCGCTAATGAGCCGATTGCGTTGCGGAAACATGCCTTTCTTGGGTTTGGTGCCGGGAGGCATTTCGCTCACCAGGACACCCGAGTGGGCAATGCGTTGGCCGAGTTCCGCATGCTGCGGTGGGTAGATTTCTGCTACGCCGTTGCTGAGTACACCAATTGTTCTCCCTTCGGCCTCAAGAGCCCCCTCGTGGGCCGCAGCATCAATTCCTCGTGCAAGGCCGCTGACGATGGTAAGTCCCGCCCGAGCCAACGAGCGGGCGAATCGTTGCGCCTGACTGCGCCCGTACTGGGTGGCGCCCCGAGTACCCACGATGGCCACAGCAAGTGCATCGGTCCTAGCAAATTCGCCTTTTACAAAAAGTAGGTTCGGCGGATCAACAATCTCATGCAGCAGTCTAGGAAAATGTGGGTCCTGGGGTATCAGAATGCGTATTCCGAAGTCTTCACACTGCTGAGTAAGTGCCAGAGCTTGTTGCCGGACTTCAGGATTTCGGATTCGCCGGGTCAGCGCAACACCAACACCTTCGACCTCTCCTAGTTCGATAGGACTCGCTGATAAGACCGTTGTGGCATTATCGAAATGATCCAAGAGACTGCGCAAAATACGTGGGCCGACACCTGGCGTTAGAGCCAACTGCAGGTAGTCTATTCTGGTCGAATCACTCATCCCTGCGTCTCAATTGCTGGCCTCAAGTTGCTAGTCAATAACAGGAGTTGGCATCGTCCGAAACTCGAACACTAGTGGTTGCCGAAGCAGTACAGAAATTCCTTTCGATTTTCCTTCGTGCCCTCGGCCACGCGCCAAAGCAGCCGATTGCCGCTTACTGCCGGACTGGCAAAAATTTCACTGCCCAAAGTGTTCTCCGCTACCAATTCAAATCGCGCAGAGTTGGCTCGAAGGACGTAGATAGTTCCTCGTTCGTTTGCCCAATACAAATTTCCATTGGCCAATATTGGAGACGAGCTGACCGGACCGGCTAAGCGTTCGCGCCACATTTCTTGACCATCCGATCCGCGCCAGCAATACAGCACGCCTTTGTCTGTCAGTGCATAAAGGAACCCATCCACCAGGATCATTGACTGTTCATAGCACTTCTGATTGTTTTGCCACACGCGTTTTCCAGTGCCGTGTGCGTCAACCGCCAGAGTTTCGCTTTGCGGGTACCCGCCGCTGGCAAATACCAAATCATCATTCCAGACAGCGGTACCACAGGTGGCCAAAGCCGTTCCTGGGACCTGCCAAAGTTCGGTTCCAGTCTTGGGATCGTAGCTCGTAATGGATCCCACTCCACTTAATAAAAGTTGATCACGTCCTGCGACGTGACCAACGATAGGGGATGAAAAGGTAATTCCCCCTGGTCGCGCGGTTCGCCAAACTTCTTTGCCGGAAGCTCTGTCGTAGGCAACTACGAAGCTCGCACCATCGTATTCAGCTGCTACGACTATTAGATCCTCAAAAATAACCGGCGAAGGTGCGTACCCATACTCAAACATGCGTGGATTGAAATCGCAGACCTTTTTAGTCCAAACCGGATCTCCCGACATCGTCATCGCTACTAGTTCGACTTGCCGATGATGGAAAAACGTAACGAAAAGGCGCTGTCCGTCCGATGCCACTGTCGGACTAGCTTCCGTGTTCTTAGGGTGATTGTTAGCCGGAAATCCCCCGCGATTGACAGTCTTTTGCCATTCCTGTTTTCCGTTGTTCAAGTCGTAACAAAGGACTGATTGGATCTCGTCTTGCTCGTCGGCCGTAGCCAAGTAGACCTTGCCATTCACTACTATGGGTGAACTATGACCACGACCAGGAACAGGCGACTTCCATAACAGATTCTCATTTTCACCGAAGCGTGTTGGAACCGTTTGTTGGCCTGGTACCAGTCCATTACCTGCTGGACCCCGCCACCAAGGCCAGTCTCTTTCCAGATTTAGATTGAGGGGCGTCGACTGGGCAAGCAGGCTTTGGCCTACTCCAAAACTGATAACCAAGGTGATTAACCAAAAGATCCGGCAGGCTGTTGCAAACATGGCATTCCTCAAAGTCAACTGGGAGAAGTTGGTGCCATAATACACCAATTAAGGCTATGAGACTGGGAGGGACTGCCCTGTCCGAGAAATTAACCAGCGCGGACGGATTGTGACGTTTCATTTCGATTGTGGTCTGAATCGTTATTCAGTGGTGAGCCGCTGGCCGTGAGGCCACGAGCATTGCTTGATTCCCGGCCGCTCACGCGTCCCGGTTCATCAAATGAACTGCCTGTCAACGGCCTGGATTTTCCCGCTACATGAGGCCTGGAAGCGTCCTATGGCCAGCATTAGTACCGCAATCTCGCCTAGGTCAAGCAGCCAGATTGCGAGGCTCAATTACCAAAGATTAAGGACGCTTACAAGATTGTGGTGTTGATCAGTCCATAGAGGGGCATGCGCCAACTGATCTTCGGTAGCCTTACGTGCATCCGGTAGTTGGGACCACAGCCAGTGATCGTGCTCGCCTATCAACATCCAAGTCGAGTCGTTCGTGCCTTGTGCAGAATCCCCGAGGCGATGGATTAAGCGACTGTCGAATTGACTTTCGTAGGCCAATCGATGCACCAAGGGCGCTAAATCAAGATGATTGTTGGAAATGTGAACGGCGAGTATCCCGTCGGATTCGAGTCGGTGTGTATACAGTTCGAAGGCCTCTCGCGTCAATAAATGAGCTGGAATTGCATCGCTGCTGAAGGCATCCAGTACCAGCAAATTATATTGCACGTCTAACCGTTCCAGTACCAGTCGGCCGTCTCCAAGTCGTCGAGTAATCTTAGATGGGCAATTTTTGAGAAAAGTAAAATGGCTATTCGCCAATCGGAATACTGCCGGATTGATATCGATCATGTCAAAGGAATCTGCTGGCCGTCCATACGCGGCCAACACACCACAGCCTACCCCAACCACACCGATTCGCAATCCAGGCTGATGTGCTTGTAATAATTCCATCGCCTGGCCAATACCACTTGTGCGGCCATAGTAGGTCGTCGGTTCGTTGGCAAATGTCCCGGTACGTTGCATTCCATGAATCGTTGTTCCATGTACTAACCTCAGTCCAAGATCATCACGCTGAACGCGCAAGACGCCAAAAAAATTCCGCACGGATTCAACGCTGGCGTTATTCGGAGAAATCGCTGCCATAATAGTCGGTGCGACAACCAACAGGGCGGCATGAAAGCGCAATCGTTCAAGTGTCTGCCAATCATATTGCTGAGTTGTCCAGCTTCGCGTAGCAAAGAAAATGAGAAAGCTGAGCGTTGCCGCGGCTGAGAGACTAACGGTAAGCTCCGCATAACTGTTCAACATCAGCGGACACACGACGGCCACAATGATTCCACCCAAGGCGCCGCCCCCAGAGAGCATCGCATAGAACACAGTCAATCTTTCAGGAGTTGGTTTGAGCCGCGCAACTTCTCCGTGGCAAAGTAGACAAACGCCGGTCAACATTGTCATGTAGAAAGTGATTTCGGTCACCAACTGCAAGGGGCCAGGCAATAGCTCCTTGAGATGGATAGTACCAATGGCTAACAGGGTCACGAGTGCCGTCCACTTGGGTTGATACCATTGCGGCGAGTCAAAGCAAACTATGAAACTGATCAAATACAGGCTTAAGGGCAGGATCCATAGAAAGGGGATCACAGCCACATCCTGACACACATGGTTCGTTACGACTAGCAGTAGGGTTGACGCCAGGGCTGGCAAACCTAACCATAGCGCGTAAGTTGTCCAGCTTGGAACAGCCGAATTCACTTGAGTTTTTTGCGAGCCCGAAACCTTGTTTACTCGAAACAGGCGGACTGCCACCATGCCTTGAACCAGCACGAACGCGCAGAACATCAGTGACCAGGCGATGGATTGATTGGTCACCGACAAAATGGGTTCGACCAGAAATGGGTAACTAAGCAATGCAGCCAATGAACCCGTATTGCTGAGAGCAAACAGCCGATAAACACGCAGACCAGCATGTTGGTAACTCAGCCAGGCTTGAATTAATGGACCCGTACTAGAAAGTACAAAGTAGGGAAGCCCAACATGGGCCAACAACATCCACAGCAAATAGAGTACGGGAGACTCGTCGCCGCTTGGCTTCCAAGCTTCGCTAGGTTGAATAGGCAAAGTCTTGAGGGCGATGGTTAACAAGGCCAAATGGACGAGTCCCTGAGTAGCCGGCCGTAACCAGACGCGAAGTAGATGGGCGTAAATATATCCTCCAAACAATAGGACTTGGAAGAATAGCATGCAGGTGGTCCACACAGCAGGTGTTCCGCCAAACCAAGGTAGCACGCATTTGCTGATGATGGGTTGAACTTGAAAGACCAAAAATGCGCCCAATAGTGTTGTGGCCGCAAACCACAGTATGGACGTTGGTCGTGATGATTGATGCGAGTTTGCGTCTTGTGTTGTCATGCAGGGTGTTATCCTGTTTTCCTTCTGGGCAAGGGATCTCCGCGTAACGACTTCACTCACCCGCGAGCCCTCGGTAGGGTCGGTAACAGACTTGCCTATTTCCAGGGTGCCTGGAAACTTCCCAGGCTTGTTCAGCTCTAGCTATCTTTTTCAGGCTCGGCCACGTCTAAATTACTCTCAGGCTTTGAAAGCCTCACCTAGTCTTCCCATACTTGGTCAGCTTCAAATAACCCTCTCACGCTTAGTCAGCCTCAACTTACCTTCCCAGGTGTGGAAGGGTCGGAGAAGGAAACGTTCTTTGGACGCTTCCTTCTGCGGGGAGGGGACACTTGAGCAAAGAGTTACACCAACTTCGTCGAGCGGAGAGGCCGGGAGCCTGGAGTCTTCCAGTACGGTAGTTAGTCTGTCTATAGCTGCTGAAACCGTACGTTACGCAATGTCTTCAGGCAAATATTCAGCCAGGCCGCGTATCCAAAACCGCCGGTTTGCCGCAAATTTGCTAACTCTGAGGCCTAACGATCCTTCCGTAAATGATCATTGCGACGATTTTTCGCATGGGCATGCCGCAATGCGGCGATCGGCATGCGGTTCGTGGGATCGAGACGATCCCTGTGGCCTGACGGCCAGCGGCTCACAGGAATACGACAGGTGAGTCGCGACGCGTTAGCGGCCGGGATCGTTGAGGGTGTGACTACCCTCGGCTGTGATGAACTAAGTGTGGGAGTTCTGGTACAAGTAGCTTTTGCATGGCCAAATTGACCGCGGCGGTGGAACCGGGCATACAAAAGACTAGAACTCTACCAATTCTGCCAGCTGCAGCCCGACTTAACATCGCGGCCGGGCCAATCTCTTCGTAACTAAGCATTCGAAACAATTCACCGAAACCAGGTAATTGCATTTCAAATAATGGCCCCACAGCTTCCAAGGTCTGATCCCGAGGGGAGATTCCCGTGCCACCAGTAATCAGAAGGACATCTAGGTCGTTTACGTCCACGATGGCTTGCACATGGCCGGCGATCTCGTTGGGTTCGTCAGGCACAATGCTCCGGTGCAGCAATTCGTGACCGGCAACCTGCATGTGGTCAATAATCGAATTTCCGCTACGGTCGTTTTCAAAGGTTCGTGTGTCACTAACTGTCAGGACTGCGAAGCGAAGTTGTTTCGGAGCAGCCGCTCGATGTTCGGTTGTACTTTGGCTTGACATGGAATTCTTGCGTTTGAAAGCCAGGGGGAGAGATCTTGGGGGATAGAGTGTGTTGAGGTTGAGATGTGAGTGAGTGTCAGCATGCGCGATTATGGAAGACAACAACCCTCCCCGTAAAAGGAATCGTCTAAGCGACGATTTCTTTTACGACCCTCCCAAGCTTGCCAAGCTTGGGAGGGTTAGTTAGGGTTTCCCGAGCGAGGTTAGTTAGAGTTTCCCGCGCGAGGTTAGTTAGAGTCTCTCAGGTTCGTTACGGTTCTTGTTGGCGGTAGTCGATATAGGCATTGGAGTGCGGGCATTCTTTGGTGAATAGGAATTGCGCAACTTTGTTTGAATGTTGCGAATGTTATTAATGTTCAACTAGTGGAAGTACTGAACATGCGCTGGACGACGATCTTTACCAGCCATGCAAAGAGTATTGCCAATCCAATATAAATGGCAGCCATCGAGTAATGACCGAACAGCAGTTGGCCCAATCCAGGCAACATACAATACACGATGCCAGTCGCTAAGATGGCACCAGCAATTCGAAGTCCTAGATCATGGTCTGGAACCACGTCAGGCAAATTCTGGGCGATTTTCCGCCAACCAAAGCGGGACGGGTGAATCTGACGATAGAACGATTCGAGCGTTGCTCGTTCGGTAGGTGGCGTCAGGAACGTGACCAGCAGCCAGGTGGCGATCGTCAACAGGGCCACAATTGCCATCGATTCTTCCTCTCGAAGGGCAGCAGCGAATAGCTTTCCCTCTCCGATGAAATTGCTTGCAAACCATTGACTGTGTACCATCAAGTAGAAAACTAGTGAAGCAACCATCCCCGCAATTTCAGACCAGGCGCTGATCCTCCACCAAAACCAACGCAGCATGTAAATCAGCCCTGTACCTGCTCCGAGGGCAGCCAACATTTTCCAAGCGCTTTCGACGCTCATCCCGCTTGATTTCATCCAGTAGGCTACCATCAGCCCCAGGATTAGTACTCCTACCGAAGTGACTCGCGAGTACCGTGCCAATTGACGTTCTCCTGCGTTTGATAAGAAAACTGGTTGGATAAAGTCTCGCATCAAGTAGGAAGCTCCCCAGTTCATTTGAGTGCTAATAGTGGACATAAAGGCTGCGAAAAAAGTAACCAACATCAAGCCTCGCAGCCCGGGTGGACTTAGTTCGCGCATGACACGCGGAAATCCGATGCCAGGGTCCTCCAGGCTTCGTAGCTCAGGGTACATGGCCAGTGCTGCAAAGGCCACCAGCAACCATGGCCAAGGCCGCAAGCAGTAGTGAGCAATCTGAAACCACAGTGTGGCTAATACGCTGTGCCGCTCATCCTGCGCCGAAGCCATGCGCTGAACAACATATCCACCGCCTCCAGGTTCTGCGCCTGGATACCAAGTCGCCCACCATTGCATGCCACACATGATCAAAAAAACATGCATGGGCATCCAAGTGTTTTGGCTAGTGAAACTGGGGATAAATGCGAATGCACCGGAACCCCCTTCGCCAAAGTTTTCTAGGACTCTTTGTTCCAAAGATTGCATGCCGCCTATTTGGGAGACAGCCACACTGGCCAGCCATATGCAACCCAGCATGGCTACTATGAACTGTATGACATCGGTTATTGCGACACCCCACATGCCGGAAAGCGTCGAGTAAATGCCAACCATCAGGAGCATTCCCAAGACAATGCCCCAAGCCACGGGGAGTTGTTCGTTGACCTGTTCTTCGCTCTCAAAAAGTACAGTATGTTGCAACACAGTAAGCATGGCCCCAACGACCCAACCAACTATGATGGGATTGACGATCAAGGCGACGTAGAGGGCTCGTAAATAGCGCAGCCAACGAGCCGGTTCACCGCTATAGCGAAGTTTGATTAATTCTACATCTGTGATTACGTTCGAACGCCGCCAAAGCTTGGCGAAAACGAACACGGTTACCATGCCTCCTACCGCAAATGCCCACCAGAACCAATTCCCAGCCAAGCCGTTTCTGGCAGTCAAGCTGACCACTGCCAAGGGAGTATCGGCGGCAAAAGTAGTGGCCACCATGGATGTACCTGCTACCCACCATGGTAACGAGCGACCGGACACAAAGAACTCTTCAAGGCTACTGCCTGCGCGGCGCGTAAAGTAGGCCCCAACCGCGGCGATCACCACAAAATAGGCAGCCACAAGGCACCAATCCAAAACCGTTAATTCCATGTTTATCCCAACAAAATCGAAAGAAAATGTAAGCTCGCGGCTGCAGGCAAAAACTTGGATCGTTGGCTAATGTACCGATGCAAGTTGGTTTACAATATACGCATCTTAACCGACACAAGGACCTCACGGTCACGGCCGGTGACTGAGCCAACGTCGACTGGCTAAATTGTGCTTCCTCTCCTATCCCCGTGTTCGATGTTCCCCCCTCCCCTACCCTAGACTTGGACAATCGAGGTCAGTATGCACTCGAATCTCTCATGGCGTATGTCTGGATGCTTGTTGGTGCTTTTCCTGGCCTGTCAGGCTCATGGGCAAACCAACGTGGTTCGCACATTTACGTCGCAACAACTCACCGACGTTTATTATTCAGAGGGAGTGGGTGTTGGAGATATCAATGGTGATAACCATATCGACATCGTCTACGGTCCCTATTGGTTTGCAGGGCCTGGATTTAGCGCCAAATACGAGATTTACAAGCCCGTTCCTCAACCCACAGAACGCTATGCCGATCATTTTTTTGCCTGGGTCCATGATTTCGACTCCAATGGCGCCAATGATATTTTGGTCGTGGGTTTTCCAGGTACACCGGCTTATGTTTACGAGAACCCAGGTCGGGGGGAGGGTGCGTGGCGCAAACACGAAATACTTGACTGGGTATCTAATGAATCCCCTCAGTTCGTGGATATCGTAGGTGATGATCGCCCCGAATTAGTGTGCACGCGTGATGGTTTTTTTGGCTTTGCGACGGTCAATTGGGAAAAGCCATTTTCAACCTGGGAATTTCATCCCATCTCCGAACAGGTTACGGCCGCCAAGTTCGGACACGGACTTGGAATAGGAGATGTAAATGGGGATGGTCGCATGGATGTCATTCATGCGGGAGGATGGTATCAGCAGCCAAACACAGACCCCACGAGCGGGAGATGGCTCGAACACAAAGTCAAGTTTACGTCGGCATATGGCGGCGCAGAGATGTTTGCCTACGATGTGGACGGTGATGGTGACAACGACATCGTGACCAGCGAAGCCGCACACGACTTTGGAATATCTTGGTACGAACAAACAGGGCTCGACCAATTTACGCGTCACGTAATTGTTGGTAACGATCGAGCAGACAGCAAGTACGGTGTGCTTTTCACCGAACCACACAGTGTTCAGCTAGTGGATATGGATGGTGATGGCTTAAAGGATATTGTAAGTGGTAAGACGTATTGGTCTCACCACAAGCAAAGTCCAATGTGGGACGCGGGAGCCGTTGTCTACTGGTTCAAGCTCGTGCGGTCAGCCGAAGGTGTCGACTGGCTGCCGTATTTGGCAGATGGAGGAGCCGGCATTGGCCGCCAAATTGCGTTAGCGGACATCAATCAAGATGGGCTGATGGACATAGCGACCGGTGGTATGTTGGGCGCCCATGTCTTGCTGCAAAAAGCAAAGGAAGTCGACGCAGCCGAATTTAAGGCGGCTCAGCCCAAGGTTTACGAGGGTCCACGAGTCGCCCCAATTACCGACGCCGCCGCATTACGTGGACCTCGCAGCCCCATTCGAGCTGATGGAACAGTTCTACGAGCAATAGAGGGTGAAAGTGTTCGAGCCGATGTTACGGCAGGCACAGCCGAACCGCAGGCCATGGGGAATTTTTCCGCGGATCATTGGAGCGGGAAGAGCCAACTCTGGTGGAAAGGCGCCAAGCCCGGTGACAAATTGACCCTACCGCTCGACGCGATGCAAGATATCGAGCGACTTGAAATCGTCCTAACGTGTGCGCGGGACTACGCGATCGTAGAACTTCAGCTCGACGACAAGCCCTTGGGAGAAGCCTTCGACCTGTTCAATCCGGAAGTAATTACGACCGGTGTGCTATCGTTTTCGACACCGCAATTGAAAAAAGGTAAGCACACGCTAACGATCGAAATCAAGGGTGCCAATCGTGCGGCATTGAAATCATTCATGGTAGGAATCGATTACCTGCGGTTTCGAGTCGCGGGTGACCAGGAGGAGGATGAGGACGATGGCATTCGACCTCGGTCGGCCGATGGAGCCGTTGTCAACTTGGATTTTGAAACGGGCACGCTAGACGATTGGGTAGCTACCGGTCAGGCGTTTGCAGATCAACCCATCAAAGGTGATACGGTTGCCGCACGCCGATCCGACATGCGCAGTGCCCATCAAGGCGAATTCTGGATTGGAGGATTCGAGCGCCACAAGGATGCACCAAAAGGAACTCTTACCAGCAAGCCCTTTCGTGCCACGGCTCGGTACGCAACCTTTTATGTGGCTGGTGGCAGTAGCGATAAAACGCGGGTGGAATTGTTTAAAGTAGGAGACGATAAACCCTTTTACACGATCAGTGGACAGGATTCAGAGGTTCTGAGTCGAGTCGTGGTAGATTTACGTCGAGCAGAGAATTCCGACATGGTTATTCGGTTGGTCGATGATAGCAGTACAGGTTGGGGCCACATCAGCTTCGATCATTTTCGTTTGCATGCGGAACGGCCAGGCCCATTAACGCCACCAGCAATCACGCTTGTGGCGGACGAGTACCCGCATGCCGGTCTGGATGCTGAATCGGCTGCGCGGGCGATGGTCTTACCCAAGGGTTTTTCAGTAATCCCATGTGCGGCTGAGCCTGACGTAAAACAACCGATTGCGATGGCTTTGGATGATCGAGGCCGGACTTGGATTGCCGAAGCCTATGAATATCCGCAACGAGCTGAGGGAGACAAAGGCCGTGATCGAATCCTCGTCTTTGAAGATACCAACGGAGATGGCAAATTTGATTCACGAAAGGTTTTTGCTGAAGGTTTCAATCTTATTAGTGGGCTAGAGGTTGGCTTTGGCGGAGTCTGGGTAGGTGCGGCACCGTACCTAATGTTTATACCTGACCGTAATCATGATGATGTTCCGGACGGTGAACCGGAAATTCTGTTGGATGGCTGGGCTTGGCAAGATACTCACGAAACGCTGAATGCCTTTACCTGGGGACCCGATGGATGGCTGTACGGGTGCCACGGCGTGTTTACTCATTCAAACGTGGGAAAGCCAGGAGCCAGCGATGAACAGCGTCAACGTATCAATGCTGGCGTGTGGCGATATCATCCACTAAGGCACGAGTTTGAAGTTTTCGCACACGGTTCGAGCAATCCTTGGGGAGTCGACTTTGATCAATATGGGGAAGCGTTTATTACAGCCTGCGTGATTCCACACTTGTATCACGTCATTCCTGGAGCACGATACCAGCGGCAGGCTGGGCAGCATTTCAATCCCTACACCTATGACGATATCAAAACGATCGCTGATCATTTGCATTACTTGGGCGCCACTCCGCACAGTGGTAACGGCAAATCGGACGAGGCTGGCGGTGGACACGCCCATGCTGGGGCAATGATATATCAAGGTGGTGCCTGGCCTAAGGAATATGCTGGAGCGTTATTCATGAACAACATTCATGGGCAGAGGTTAAACGTAGACATCTTAGAACCCCGAGGATCGGGTTACGTGGGTCGACACGGACCCGATTTCTTGCTGACCGGTGATCAGGCATCGCAAATACTCAATATGCGATATGGACCCGATGGTCAGGTGACATTCATTGATTGGTACGACATGCAGGCCTGCCACCGCAAGGAAGTAGAAGTGCATGATCGTTCGAATGGCCGTATATATAAGGTTGTATATGGAAAACCCGCGCCGATTCGTATCGATCTCAGAACAAAGTCGGATATGCAGTTAGCGGAATACTGTTTGCATGAAAACGATTGGTACGTACGTCATGCAAGACGGCTGTTACAAGAACGAGCCGCCGAACGCAAGATTGCTGCGGACGCGATTGCCTTCTTAGAAAACGTAATGGCGGTAAATGAGCGAGCCGACCGCCAACTCCGAGCTCTATGGGCCAGATTTGCAATTGGTTCGTTGGGTGAACGGCAGCTGCTGAGCTTGATGAATGCTGCCAGCCCACATGTGCGAGCTTGGGCGGTAAGATTGGCAATGCAACAGAACTTGGCCAAACCTTCTGCGAGCATGGTTGCTCAAATGCTCAAGATGTCCGTCGGGGATCCTTCTCAAGTCGTTCGATTGGCACTAGCCACCGCCCTGGGCAAACTACCTGTGGAGTCGCGGTGGGAATTGACAGCTTCGTTGGTGGCGCATGCCGAGGATCGTGACGATCACAATTTGCCATTGATGTATTGGTATGGAATGGAACCCTTGGCGGACTTGGATCCAGATCGTGCGTTAGCACTAGGTATTTCAGCGGGGCAAAATATTCCGATGCTTCGAGATTTTATGCTGCGAAAAGTGGCAGGTAGTGGTGGAGCAGAAGCAGTTAATCGTTTGGTTGGTGGCTTGAACAGTGCCAATTCGCCTGAGCTTCAATTAACATTTTTGACTGCTATTCGGACTGCGTTAGCTGGGCAGCGATCGGCCCCCAAGCCGAAATTATGGGATCAGGTTGCGGATCGATTGTTGAGTAGCCCGAGTGCCGAAGTCGGGCAGCTGGCAACGGCCCTAGGAGTGGCCTTTGGTGACGCAAAGGCTCGAGCTGCCATGCGCAAAACAGTGTCTGATTCGAGTGCCGATGAAGGTCAACGTTTGCTGGCTATCGAAACGTTGCTAGCTGTAAAAGATGCGGATCTTCTAAGCGAGTTGTTAGAGATTGCAAGCCAATCAGTAGCTGGAGCACTTCGCGAAGCGGCCATTCGAGGCCTAGCACAGTATGACTCCGACGGAATTGGAACCGCCTTGGTAGCAGATTACCAAGGGTATAACGCTTCCGAACGCCGTGCTGCTATTGCAACGTTAACGAGTCGTGCAACCAATGCCAAAAAGCTGCTAAACGCGATTGCCAATAAGCAAATTGCTAGTTCTGAACTAACGGCAGACTTTGCTAGGCAACTGGAATACTTGAAGGATGAGGAAGTAAATGCATTGCTTGAATCGGCTTGGGGAAAGGTTCGGGCGAGCTCAGCTGACAAAGCCGCTTTGGTTGAAAAGTACAAATCGTTAGTGGCCAACCCAGAGACGACTTCCGATTTGGAATTGGGGCGTGCAATTTTCAATAAAACCTGCCAGCGATGCCACATGCTGTATGGGATTGGTGAGAAGTTAGGCCCAGATCTTACCGGTTCAAATCGAGCCAACCTGGACTATCTATTAGAAAACATTGTCGATCCCAGTGCAGTAATGGCAAACGAGTATCGGCAAAGTGTATTCCTGACCGTTGATGGCCAAGTTGTTACGGGCATTGTCAGAAGTGAGACAGAGAATGCTGTGACAGTTCAGACGGCGGATGCGGTGATCGTTTTGCCCAAGAATGAAATTGAACAACGTCAGGCGAGTGAGAAATCAATGATGCCAGACGACCAACTCAGTCAATTCAGTCCCCATGAAATCGTATCCCTGATCGGATATTTGCGTGGTCGATCTCAAACTGCCATGCTGGCAACCGCCGACAATGCTACTTTGCTGTTCAACACAAAGGATCTAAGTCTATGGAATGGCAACTCTGAACTTTGGACCGTTGAAGGCGGCGAGATTGTCGGCAAGAGTTCAGGCTTAGCGAAAAATGAATTCCTGGTCAGCGATTTATCGGCGGAGAACTTCGTGCTCAGCATGGAGGTAAGGCTGGTAGATAATGCCGGCAATAGCGGTGTTCAATTCCGTAGCGTTGCCAGGGAGGATGGCGTTGTCGAAGGGTACCAGGCGGACGTTGGTGCTGGCTGGTGGGGCAAGTTATACGAGGAACATGGAAGAGCGTTGTTATGGGAAACTAGTGGCGAGCAACATGTTAAGCATGGTGAGTGGAATAAGTACCGCATTGAGGCGGATGGTTCTCAGATTCGAACATGGATCAACGATCAGCCTTGTGTGAATTTGAATGATCCCGAGGGAAGAAAGCGCGGTATATTTGCCCTGCAGTTGCATTCGGGAGGTCCAACCGAGGTTCGCTTTAGAAACCTGCAGTTGGAGATTAATCCCTAGATCAATAAGGCTTGAAAAACGCAGTATGGATCGCGAGAAATACCAGCAGTTGGTGGAGACATTCTTCCAATGGGATCAGTCGTCGATAATTGCTATCGTGCAAGAGCTGTTAAGTGCTGCTGCTGCCGAAGATTCGCAACCGGCCATGCCGGTAATGAGTCAGAATTACGAAACGGCGCAAGCCAATCCTGAAATTCATCTGTTGCCTGGTAACCTCAAAGATGCGCGCGATGCGATTTTTCCATATTTTTGGGGTACCGATAGTTGGAACAGTCCTCTGCACTTGGAGAATGTACGAGGCCCGGCAAATCATGCATCGCTAATTGGTGCTATTGCATGCCTATTAAAAAACCCGAATCTATGTACCGATCGATACAGCCAGCGCTCCAACGAACTTGAGGTTAAGGTTATCACAGCGCTGGCCAACTTGATCTTTTACCACATAGAGGATCCCTGGGGCATTTTCACAATTGGTGGCACCGTTTCCAACTTTTATGGCGCCAAGATAGGTATCGAGCGTGTTTTACCTGGTGCCATGCAGAAGGGCTTATGTGGCAGGCGGGTGGTGGGAATTTGCTCCGATGCAAGTCATTATTCCAACCGAACGGTGGCGGGCTGGTTGGGTATTGGTACGGAACAGTTGATAGAGATTCCCACAGACGAAAGCCTCTCCATGCGGCTGGATGTACTGGAACAACGGCTGGATGAACTTTATTCTCAAGATGCGGTAGTAGCCTATGTAGTGGCGACGTTTGGCACAACGGATGGTTTTGGAATCGATGATGTGAAGGGCATTCGATCCATCATTGAATCCCTGGCGCGTCGGCATGGCAAGATAGTACCCCAATTGCATGTGGACGCAGCGGTGGGATGGGCACTGACCTTCCTAACGGAGTACGAAATCTCTGACAATCCACTGAGCTTTGAACCCGCCGTATTAAACACGGTGTCAAGTATTCAAAACGCCTGTCTGGGTCTGAAGGCTGCTGATAGTGTGACGATCGATTTTCACAAGATGGGCAGAGGGCATTATCCGAGTAGTGCATTTATTGTTAATCGGCGCGAAGACCTCCGGTATTTGTCGCGAAGCGTTTTCGATACGCCATATTTTTCTGATGCTGATCCACGTCGAGACCCTGCCTTGTTCTCATTGGAGTGCTCGCGTCCAGGACTTGGTCCCTATAGTGTCATGGCTTCACTCAACGCCATTGGACTCAACGGCTGGCGCATGTTGGTAGCTCGTAGTCTCGAGTTGGCGATGCGCCTCAAGTCGGCGCTGGGTAAGTTAGAGTATTGCCGAGTTCTGAATGACAAAACATCGGGGGCCAGCGTAAATTGGTGGGTTTTGGCCAAAGGCCGGAATGCCGACCAAGTTTTCGAACAATTAGTAGCTGGAGAATTGAGCGCGGAACAGCGAGCTCGCTACTTTGCTGAAATTAGGAGATTGTTTGATAAACGGGACAAGATGAAGGACCCAACAAAGGATGCGAGATTGGGGTTCACTACTAGTTATGGATATCATCCTCATGGGATATCCATACCGGCTTGGAAAGCAGTCTTCTTTAATCCCATGACATCGGACGAAATGGTGGACCAAATTGTGAGCAGCATCGAGGATCTTGGCTAGGTTCGACTTTGTAGAGTTCGAGCAAGATATTACGCTGGTGTCCGTGCGAGTCACACTAAATAGCCGTGCGTAATGATACTCTTCCAGCCAAAGGGCCTGTCCGCTCACCGGGTTGTTGAATTTGTGAGCCGAAGGCCGCTCAGGCGTCACGGCTCACATCCAGTCATAAATCCGAATTGCACGTTCATTTAGTTGGCGACTTCGTCCCAATCCAAAACGCGCAGCGAGCCGGCAGCATCGGTGAATTCGTAGGCTCCAATTTCGAATTCACGGAACGATGGACGGGAATTTCCATCAAGGTCATCAGCAATAAGTCCCGTTAGGTCTGCACCGGAGTTGATTGCTGGAGAGCCCGCGGCTAAGTGGAAATCGCCCCCAGCGGCATTAACAAAGATAGGCTTTTTTTTCGTTTCCGTTCCGTCCATGCTTGTGTTGACAAAAAGCTGACGACCGCCGTTCACCAAATTGTGATCGTGGGTGAGCCCGTTTGAAGTTTGATCATAAATGCCATAGAGAGCTGAATCCACAATGGTATTTCGAACGGTCATTGTGCCATCACGCAAAAGGACACCGTAGCTTCCAATATTAGCGATTGTTGTCTGAAAGACATTGACATTGCCACCGGGTGCCGAAACATATACTCCATAGGTTGAACCACTTATGACACTATTGACGAGTGTCGTAGAGGTTGTCTGCAAATTGACACCATATTTGGAGGCGACTTGCAATCGGGATAAATCAGCAGTACCTCCAACGCAGACTACACCCCAGTTTTGGCCATTGAAGATCGAGTATCTTTCAATTTCCGTTTGAGCATTGTTGGCATAGTAACCATAGGCCGTCGGGTTTTGCACAGAAATATTCGCGATGTTTGCCTGGCATTGGTAGTTATATATTCCATAGTTGCAATTGTTGATTTGAGCACCCGTTAGAGTTGCCGTAACAGGATTGTCAGGATCTGTGCGAAGCTGAATTCCGCAGCTCGAATTGTTTTCAAACAGACCACCGACCACATTGATACTCAACCCCGTCACCGCTTGCGCGTTGAAGTAGATACCATTGGCCGAGTTTCGGGCCGTTAGGTTGGTGATTTGAGCGCTCGACTGAATGGCGGCGAGCCCATGTGAGACAGTCGAATTAATGGTCAAGCTATCGGCTTCGATTTGTCCTCCGTAAGAGTATACGCCGTTTTGATTGTTATCGAGCGTCAAGTTACTTAGGTCGGCAATTGCGTAGTAATTGAGTACACCCCACAAGTTTCCACTAACCGTCAGGTTCTCCGAGTTGTCAAGGGTCAGGTTACCACGTTCTACATACAGACCGTAATTGTTGTTGGTCAGCTGTAAATTTCCAATTTTCTGGGGGTCAATGTTCACTCCCACCGTGCGTAAGCCAATGCGATTCGAGTCAAAACGAGAGTCCTTTACCGAAAACAGGTCGCTGTTCATATCGAGCATGTAGCAGTACAAGCCGTGATCGGCGTTGCTGTAGACATCTACCGAAGAGACGTCGACGGCGACGGACCGAGCGATGTAGATACCGTGACTGACCATTCCTGCAATGGTCATATCGGAAATGCTTAGGCTGTCTTGGTCAGTACTGTAGACGCCAATCTTTCCTTCGGTGATGTTACTACCCGAAATTTTTAGACTGCCCTGAGTGAAAAGAAACGGATACTCTCCACCAGAAGGGCTGACAACTCCATTGAGTACGGCCAGGGTCTGGGATCCGCGAATTCCGTACCTACAGTTGGAAATCAAGATTCTATTACCGGCGGTCAGTTCCAACTTGCCACCCGTGACTATCAACCCATACGTTGAGTTGTTCGTAATCGTGAGATCTTGAAGGCGAGGATTTTGATCCGTTGTGTTGTAGACATAAAGTCCGTTGACATTGTCTTCGAATGCACAATCACTAACCAACAAATTCGTCCCGCGCAAAAGTAGACCGTAATGACCAATCGCGTCCGTTCTAGCTGTGTTACCAGAAAAATCGCACTTGCTCACAGTGGCAGAAACGACATCGTACAGGTAGCATCCTAGGGCGTTGTCATTAAATGAACAATTCTTGAGAGTTACGTTGGCGCGATACGAGATCATACCGTAGTCGTTGTTGGTTAAGTCGACGTTTCTGATATCTACCGTTCCAGGAGATCCATCGTTGTGGACAGTGTATACAGCGACGTGATTATCATCGAAAGTTATCTTGTCAGTTTGGTCTAGACTAAATGAAGGTGAAACTGCGTAGACATAGATTCCCAGATGACAATTCGTGATGGATAACTGCCCAAATTTGTATTCGCTTTCCTGGACGCCGACGCCTATGTACAAATTGGTTAAGGTTATGTTGGTAAGTGACGGAGTTTTAGCTTGGAGATCTTTAAGCAGTACGCCATTGCCGGTTCGATCAATTCCCACAACCTGGATATTTGAGGCGGACAGATTTTCGCCTGTACCATAGATACCCCAACTGCGAGGTTGATTGATTTGGCATGAGGAAAAGTCTGCTGACGTCATGTCCGTAGCATAAACAGTGTAGTTGTCTTTAGTACTGGTGATTCCTGAAAGGCTTAGACCGGTGCGAAACGTTCGAACCGAATAGGATGTTATGTAGTTACCGTTGGCATCCGGTAGACATGTAAAAGTCGAGTTGGTGCAAGTGATTGAATTTCCGTCTCCGCCGTAAACGCCATACTTGCAGTTAATGAATTCACAATTGGTTACTTCGGCGCTGTTGTTGGTGTTGGAGTGGACAGCTATTTCCAATTCGTTGAAAACACATGAATCGAACGAGCAGTTATTGCTATTTGCGGTTTGGTTTCCACGTCGCAATTGGCTGAAATTGCACTCCAAAAAAACGCATTTCTGAGAGATCTGATTTGTGTAAACAGCTAAGCCATCTTGCGACCCTCCGCCTTGAAACGCGAGATTACTAAATATGACGCTCTTTGCATTCTGAATATTCAGGCCCCACGCATTGTTGGTGACTTGTATTACGGGCATACCTTTGTCACCGGTGTACTGTCCGTCGATGTCGCCCAGAATGGTGAGTGTGCCGTTGGGATTCCCCTTGCTGTTGCCGTTCCAAACTGCGGAGTACTCCGAGTAAGTGCCAGCACCCACGTAAATTGTGTCATTGTCAGCAGCCGCACTGAGGGCCTGCGTTAGCGTTCGAAAAGCCTGACCACGGTTCTTGCCAGAGTTGCTGTCATCTCCTGTAATGCGAACGTACCAGGCTGGTCCTCCGTTGCCATTTCCATTCCCGTTATTTCCATTTCCGTTGTTGCCGTTCCCGTTGTTGCCATTTCCGTTGTTGCCGTTCCCGTTGTTGCCGTTCCCGTTGTTGCCGTTCCCGTTGTTGCCGTTCCCGTTGTTGCCGTTGCCGTTGTTGCCGTTTCCATTACCCGCGATAGCATTCGTGACAAGGACGCACAATAGGCACACGACAGCGATAATCCGAGTGAGTTGCAGAATCATCAACTGAATCCTCAGGCGAATGGAAAGAAACTAGGCAAGGGTATAGCCACTTCGACAAGCGATCCTTAGCGTTGGACTAGAAGCTTAGATCGGGCATTTGAATCGGCTCAATATCCATTGGGATATCCATATTCGGGATATCGATAGGTCCTGGGCTTAACATGGCAGGTTCAGGAATCGACGGCGCTACAGGCGTATTTTTGGGGGTCAATCTTGTGGTGGAATTGGTATTTCGAGAACGTTTTCGAGGGGCAGCTGCCGCACTTACTGCATTGACCAAGGGTTGATCAAGCAAAGACAGTGTCCAGCGTTGGCGGTCGCGTTGGAAAGTGATGCTACGATCTTCCATCTCTAGAACTTCGGCTCCTTCCACGTCGTCTCCGATCTTGGCGTACTTCAGTTCTGTGCCAACTTTGAGGATTGCAATTGTTCGATCTTCTCCAGAAAACCCTAGCAATCGAATTGGTGCATGGGTAGTCGATTCGGTCTCAGTCGTAGCCGAAACTTCGACGTGAACATCAGGAGCTGCAAAGAAGTTTTCGTCTTCATTGAGAGGTACTAGCCAACCATCAGGAGCAACTTCCTGCAAGGTTGGGGTGGCAGAGGTTTCCGTGCTAACCAAGGTGCCGGATTCCGCTACGTCGGTTTCTGGGCTCTCCACCACCTCTTCGGTTTCGTCAGACGAGCAACCGAAGAGACATGCAACAGCTAGCAACCAAGGTCCAAGCCGTAAGATTCTCAAGCAGCGATGGGATGAAAAGTGCATCATGGGGCGTGTCACATGGATCAAAAGACTGGAGCTTGCGCAAGCAGTGCGCTTATTTGGAGTCTAGGGTGTAACTGGGGCTCAAAACGAAGCCGTGACAGCAGAATGTTGTTTGGAGTACAGGCTGAAGTATGGATTATGTGGAATGTAGCGACGCTTCCTTGATTTGACAGTTGATATTCATGACCTATGGTTACGCGGCAACCTTTCTATGATCGCAACGGAGCGGGCACGGTAATTTCCGGAGGCAAGTATTCGATTTGCACAATTTGGAGTTAGGGAAATTTGGGAGCGGGGAAATGACAGACATCCAATATCAAATAATGCTGGTTACACCGCAGATAGAGATAGCGCAAATCATTTCCCACCGACTTGAGCTTTTCGGTTGGGATACTCAGATCGTGGTTTCTGAAGCTGAGATGCGGTTATCGTTGAAGAAATCCCTGCCGCACCTTTTTATTGTAGATTTGGATTGGCAGGACCTGAATGCAATTACGCTAATCGAATTCCTGACCAGTGATCAATTAACATCCCAATTACCTGTCATGGCCATGTCAGCTCACGGTGATTTAACCTTGGCTGAGCAAGCGTTTCATGCGGGCGCGAAGCAGTTCTTAGTTATTCCGTTTGATCCGATGTCGCTGAAGGAACGAGTCTCAGAGCTACTTTATACCATTGATCTGGACTTGCTGGGCGGCAACATCGGTCCGGCCGTGAATGTGGCGGATGCCACAACATTAGCTTAGGCGAAAGGCACTACTAAGACTATGAAGCGTTTAGGCGATATCGTACTTGATCGCGGCTGGATGAGCGAGCCGGACTTGAATTCTGCTATCAAGGAACAAACCAAGTCCGGAATGCAGCTTGGGAGTTTTCTACTGCATCGTGGCTTGATTAGCCGGGATCAGTTAGGCGAAGCATTGGCAGAACAATACGAGGTTGAGTTTCAGTCCATCAATCCAAACCAAAAGCAATTGCAGTGCGCCAAGCTTCTGCCAGAGGCCTTTGCCAGACGCCGTTCGATCGTACCCATTGATGCTCAACAAGGAAGATTGCGACTAGGCATGGTTTGGCCAGGGGACATGGAGGCAATCAGTGAAACAGAGCTAATGACCGGTTACGAAGTGGAAACGGTAATCTGCCTCGCAGACGAAGTGAATCGTTTGCTAGATTGTGCGTTTGATAAGCGAATCAACGCGAGGCAAACAGCCATTGACATGCGATTTGCCGAATTACGTGAACGCCAAGTCGTCGGCCAGAATGATCATGTAGAAGATACCGAATCCGATGCGCCAGTTGTCAAACTAGTGCAGTCCATCTTATTTGGTGCGGTTCACGCAGGCGCCAGCGACATCCACCTGGAGCCACACAATCCTCAAATGCGCGTGCGTTACCGCGTGGATGGCGTGATGCAACAGGTGATGACGATTCCCAAAGTGTCAGAGGAAGCAGTGGTGGGCCGAATCAAGGTTTTGGCCAATCTCGATACGGCTGAAAATAGGCGTCCGCAAGACGGAAACATTACGGTAACGGACGGACAACAGCGAGCTAGCTTCCGCGTGAGCGTGATACCGGTTGTAAATGGCGAGAAGATAGTGATGCGAGTGCTGGATGAAACATCCAAAACATTCAACTTCGATACACTGGGCATGCCTGAGACCCAAGTGGAATTGGTCAAAACGCTATTGGATAAACCGCATGGCATGATTGTGATGACAGGTCCGACCGGTTCAGGAAAGACCACTACCATGTACTCCATGTTGTGCAGCATCGATTCAGCAACCCGCAATGTTTCCACCATCGAGGATCCGGTTGAATTCCGTTTGCCGGGTATCAATCAAGTACAGGCCAACAACGAATTTGGTATGGGTTTCGCAAACGGATTGAAATTCTTGATGCGACAGGATCCTGATGTCATCCTCGTGGGGGAAATTCGGGATCACGAAACCGCCAATACTGCCGTGCAGGCTGCACTTACAGGACACTTACTTATCAGCACATTGCATACAAATGATGCGATCGGTACTGTAGCGCGTCTGGGTGACCTGGGTCTAGATAACTTCAAGATTGCTGGTGCCTTGGTGGCGGCGGTGGCACAGCGCCTGTTACGCCGCCTGTGTTCGCATTGCCGGGAGGAATGTCCGACCAACGTTAAGCTCTTGCAGCGACTACTTGGAGCGGGCGAAGTGGAGAGAAGCGGGTTTGCGGAGGGGCCGTACTACACAGCGAAAGGATGTTCCCATTGTGCTGGGACAGGGTACGCGGGAAGAATCCCAATTTACGAAATCATGGTGGTTAGTCCTTCGATGGAACAAGCCATTGAATCTGGACTACCCGCTAGTCGGCTACGGGAAATTGCCGTATCTGAAGGCATGGTAGAGTTGGCGGTTGGTGGCCTCCAGCAGGCCCAGTTGGGTAATACCAGCATCGAAGAAGTGTACTACAAGTTATCTAGCTAGCAGCCAAAAACTATTTCCGACAACAAGAGTTAATAGAATCATGACAGCACAATCGAAGAAGCTCGATCTGGCCACGATGATCTCTCGGCTGCAGGATTTCAAAATAGGTGGCAGTTGTAAAGGACCCAGTATTGCCCGTAAGGATCTAGTGAGAATTCTACATAACCTGTCTACTTTAACATCAAATGGTGTTTCTATACCCGTTGCTCTCGAAACCATATGCAATGATCCAACGTTTCGCAAAAATCGAGAAATCTTGCGAGACCTGACCGTCACGGTTCGCGCGGGTGGATCCTTGTCATCTGCCATGAAGAAATTTCCCTCGGCATTTTCGGCCCTACTTGTAAACCAGATTCAAGTAGGGGAGCAGGCAGGGAATCTACCTGTCTCTCTCCAACGACTCGTTCACCAGCTAGAGAATGCATCTAAGATCAAGTCTTACATTCTCAAAAAATTGTCCTATCCCATGGTAGTTGTGGTGGCGGGTTCCGGTTGCGTCACATTTATGCTGACAAGCGTGATTCCGACGTTTCAGAAGATGTACGAAGAATCGGGCGCGGTGTTACCTTGGATAACGCAGTTTTGGATTAACATTTCGAGCTTTATGATTGGCAATGGACTTGTACTCTCGCTAGGATTTGGCGGCGCGCTGGCAGGTATCATCTACAGCTACATGAACCCGATAAGCCGCAAATGGATCGACCGAAATCTCTTGAATGTTCCATTGCTGGGTGGTTGGCTCAAAAACTTGGCTGTCCTGCAGTTCGTGGAGACTCTCGGTAGTTTGTTGGAATCAGGCTTCAATTTAGTCGACGCGCTACCCGCAGCTGCGAAGTCCGTCGAAAATCGTTACATGCGTGAGCGGTTATTAGATATGCATGCCGCCATCCGCCGCGGAGAAAGGTTCTCGGTGGCGATGTCTAAAGAA
Organism: Planctomycetales bacterium; assembly: GCA_020427005.1. Classification (GTDB taxonomy): domain Bacteria; phylum Planctomycetota; class Planctomycetia; order Pirellulales; family Pirellulaceae; genus Aureliella. Next base: position 12,946 of record JAGQOY010000041.1, on the reverse strand, counting down.
GAAGGATTGTTTCCGCCAGTCGTCAGTCAGTTAGTTGTTGTTGGCGAAAAGACTGGGCGCTTAGTAAGTGTCAGTCGTGAAATTCGCGATCATATGGAAAATGAAATTGAAAAGCTAACAAACGCTTTGTTGGGCGCCATTGAACCGTTATTGACCATTGGCCTTGCTTGTGCGATTGGAGGAATACTTTTGGCGGTTTACTTGCCGATGTTTGATATGATCGGCAATGTCAAAAACTAATGAGACTGAGTCTCGAGTCCGATAGCATTTGGTTAGTAGCTCGCAATTGACATTTGGGTTTATAACGCAAACGCTCTGAGCATCCAAGGTAAGAACATTAGGTGAGCATTTATGACAACGCAGAATCGCCTTGGCATGAGCCTACTCGAGCTCTTAAGCTGTCTAATGATACTAGGCGTTTTGGCCGTAGCTGTGGTTCCACGACTCGTGCACAAACAGCAGACGACACGTTCGATAGCTTGTGAAGTAAATAAGCAGAACATTGAGATTCAAGTCCTGTTGTGGAAGCGCCAATACGGCAGTTGGCCAAATACGAACTTGGCTGATATTGGGGCTTCCACTACTTTCTTTCCTGATGGTTTACCTGCTTGCCCGATCGACAATGGTGCCTACTCCATAGATGCGACGACAGGAAAAGTCGCGGGACACCAACACTGAGCAATTGGACTCGGAAGTCGTCGAGAATAAAACATCAGATCCGATCTAACTTGGGATTGGTCGTTACCGAAGACTGAGATAAACGAAAGCTACGATGCCTTGGGGTTGTAGTCTCTACAGATATGGTGGGTGGAGATTGGTAAGGATTCTCGTTCACTCTTGGTCGCCGTTAACGCTTTGGCTTATATCAGCATCTTGGTCGTTTGCGGGTCTAATATCAAAGGATAGGTAATCGGCTATTTGGCCTGCCAGGACTCCAATTTGTTGACATGTGAAAAGTATCAATAACGGAAACAGCATGCCAGCAATGGCGGATAGGATCAGAGGCTTACCGTTGCCAAGCAACACGTACCATAAAATGAGTATACTAACGAAGCCAACAAGGGTTTTTAAGAAGTAACCTCCCCAGGCGTCCTTGGCCTCCGTCAATGATCTTATTACCGAACCGGATATGGGTTGCATCAGACTGCCATTGTCAAGCACTGAAAGCAGCAAGAAGGGAAAGAGGAAGAAGGCGGAGAGCATCATACCCATAATCTGAATACGCCCAGATCCAGGTTCTTCGCCAGCAATCAGCCCTGACAAAAATAGGCCTGGTAGGAGGCTTGCCACCAAAGATAGACCGATCGCCAATGCATCTCCGAGATGATCGAACAAGCTGAAGCTTGGCCATTCCTTGACCCGTAATTGACCGTTGGCGACTGACTCCAGCAAAGCCAGACCGCCAGTCAGCAAGGGGAGTGAGACGATAAAGGCCAACAATGGAATACCGACGACGGACAGGAGCAGATAGCCTCTTCCCCAGCCGTCATCGATGCCGTTGGCCGCCCATTGCCCCAAAACAAAGATGCCAGAGAAGATAATGCCAAAACCAATCAAATGCGCAACAGCGACTGCATCGGTCAGAAATCCAAATGTGCGTTTTAGAAAACCCGCTGTATCAAAATCAGTGCCGTAATATAGATCTTCCAGTTCGTCTTCACTGGCTTCAGCTTCGGCTTTTTCTAAGATGCGCGCTGCCCGCGAACGCTGCAACTCATCGCTGTCTTTTCCACTTTTGTTTCCCGAGGGTGCAAGTCGGACATCGGTAGACGTGTCGATTACGACCTTGGTCTTTTTGGGTTCAGGGCGAGGTGGCGCTCGAAATTCATGAAAACAGTCGGGGCATTTTATTTTTGTTCCTTGTTTATTGAACTTAATATATTGAGGGGTACCGCAAACACCACAAATCACTCGGTACTCATCAAGGTGGTTCTTCGGATCGTCGAAAAGAGGGGCCAGTTTGGTGGGTGCATTGCTGATGACATCTTGAGGAATCAATTCATCCAGGGCATTCAAATCGCGATCACCGTCCAAAAGAATCTCAGTCGGGACAGCGGTCGATGGATTCGAGGTCAGAGAGCTTTCTAGTTTCGAAAGTTCCGGTAGGTCATCGTCAAATATAGAGCGTTTGACGGGGCCGTTACTATGCGTCGTTCGGTTAGGAATACTATTAGGTGTTGCTTTGGATTCTGGGCGACCCGAGGGGCGACGTGACGATTCACCTGTAGAAGATTGCCCACTGTTCGGTTGTGGACCTTTTAACAATGCACTCTGACGACGAGTCTCGGCGGTGCGTTGTTCCTTTTCTTTCTGCGCCGCTTTGGCAGTGGCCTGAATGGCCTTCACATCAATGGCTGGTTTATCCAAACTGGGAAGCGATACTTGGCTTTTAGGAGACGAGTCCTCGGGGGCAGTATCTTGCGAGGGATGTTGGGACGGTTCCTGATTTTCGAATGCCAAAGGGTCCGAAGGGGGCCGTGGGACTCGACAAACCGTACTGCATTCAGGGCAACGTACTTGTTTGCCCATATAGTCGGCACTTGCCTTTAAGGGTCGACGGCAACCTGGACATGGAAAACGGAAAACGTTGCGGTCAGTCGACAAACGAAGTACTCCGCATAATGAACCCCGACTGGTTCCTGGCGGCAGATTGCCTTGGCGAGGTTCGTTAATTAGTTGTTACACTTGAACACAAAAAGCTACACGCCTTTGGCCTACTTTTTTGGCTGAAGCGTCTTAAGGGCTTCCTTAAATTCCGGTGCAAGCTTGTCTATGGTGGTGGCAGGGCCGGTGGCTTTGAAAAAGTAGAGGCCAGCATCCTTGGTTTCGGCGATGGCACCCAACATGGCATAGTTTTCACGTAGCACCGCTGGAGCACGCTGGAATGGGCCGGCGCCCATCGAGTCCTTGAAACTGCCTGTAATCTGCACCCAATGAACTTTCATGTCGGCAATCTTCAGCTCTTCAAGTTTGGCGCGGTCTGCCGTTGATGATCCATCGGCTTGCTGAAATTGCCCATACCAACGCTCAATATTATCCTTGATCGAGCCTCCTGAAGCCATCATCGTAATTCTTGCCACTTCTTCTGGCTTGCCGTCCTTTGGGACCGAGAATTCAGCCTCTACAAATCCTGGTTTTTCTTTGCGCTGCCAGTCGCTAGGAACTTCCATCCGAAGCTTTCCGCGCGCCAATTCGAGAGTCTGAGTGGTTTCCTCCGCCAGAACAGATGAAGTTGCATTGCAGCATATCATGAATGCAAAACTGATTTGGGTGAGTGAATAAAGAGTCTTCATGAATAGTTTTCCAAAGAAAGTCTAATTGGCTGATTGATCGATACCTGTATTCTACATGAAGCGAGCAGTCTTGTTGATTGGTCAGTAAAGGGCGTAGAACCGTGCAGAGTCTTGAGATAAAACGCTCGTTCGGCAAGGAGCTCTCCCTGGATCTCCGAGCCAGGAGTAGTTTAGGAGACATCGAGCGACAGCGAGGAGAGGGTCAGTCCGTTTTACTTGACAAATTGCGAGACCCTGTAGGGGGGCGTAGGGCAAGTCGGAGCTGAACAGTAGGCAGCCAGCCCAAAGAGCTAGCGATGACGAATACTCGGATTCCCAAATCGTACGATTCGCAGCCAAGCCGACTCCAAAAAACAAGGGACGTTGAAATCAAGGGATGGTGAATTGTGAACACTCTTTTTTGCCAAATTAGGAGTACAGCAGGCACCCAGAATTCTGCCACGCAATCATTGCTGTGATTTGCCAGCAGTGCGTGACGGATATGACGTTGAGGACGGTTGAGACGAGATGTCTCGCATGCAAGTATCAGATTGGAAGTGGCCTGTGACGAATATGCTAATTCTTTTCAGAAGTCTTCCTCTCCCATTTGTGACTGCCGGAGCGGCAGTTGTTTAGTTTGTAATTCGTGCGCGTCAAAGCGACGATACCAAACTTCAATCCTACACTGGAACTCCATTTCCACTAGCAAATCATGCACAATTGCTAGAGGTTCAATTTACGGCAAATATCTCGGTATCCAAGCCGGGTGAACCAAAAAGTGAGAGGATGCTCTGTTACTGTTCCATAGTAATCCGTGGAGATGATTGATGAGTAAAAAAGATATTTTCCGAGTAGTCACTCGAGCCAGCGATGGCTCGTTGCGGATTCGCGACTTTCCAAATTCCGAGCGGATACTGGAAATGCATACGCAAATAGGAATTGAGGACAGCAGTACCGATTTGGCATTGCGTGGCATGCCGGTTTTTCGTGGGTTGATTGGACCAATACCTGAGGGTAAGAACATCGTGCGCTACGAGTCGCCTGAGGTTTTTGAAGTGGTTACCAAGGAGTGGAGCAATACCAAGATCAAACGACGACGTCGTCGTTCGGCAGAAATCATCGCAGCTGAAAAAGCCGCTCTTGAATCCAGCTCAACAATGGCGTCTATGGAATGAGTTCAACATTTGAGTGAACTGAGCATGATTCCCAGTAGCGTATAGTAGACGATTGTGGCACTCCCGATGGGACCACAGAATGACTCATTTAGCAAACCCCAGAGAAGTAACCAAGCAATCACTGCGACGGAAAACTTGGCGATATTTCCAGTCATGTTCAATTCCCTGGCGGCTGATACAACACGCTGAAAGGGTAGTACCAACGACATGAGGAAGAGGGTGAGTCCTACAAGGCCAGTTGTAGACAATAGCTGCAAGACTTGATTGTGGGCGGTGTAGTTCTTGACGTCTCCCCAAACATCGATTTCTCCTGCATGCGAGGTTACGAAGTATCCGCACCCGCGGAGTGGTGATTGCATATACTCATCCCAAACTATTTCCCATAGGTCGGTACGGCCAGAAAAGGTTCGCAGGTCCTCGCTAGCATCGGCATTTCCGCGGTTGGCATAGCTCGAGGTCACGCCGAACACTTCGGCGATCAGTTTTACGCCTGGATCAGCCACAATGTAAACAGGGAACAAGCAGGCTGCGCACATAGTTGTCCCCACGATGGAGCGCAGGCTTACAGTCTTCCACACCACGGCCGCAACTACGATTGCGTTCACAATCAGGCTAAGACGATTTTGTGCGATTGCAAATAACGCTATGTGAATGACAATCGCTGGAAGCATCAAAAGCTCAAATCGTCGTAATCTTGTAAAGCCAAATAGTGCAAAAGCCATCACCATTCCCAAGCCTGCTGTTTCTGCGGCATCAGTGGAATGAAAGACTCCGAAATCGTCACGCGTGACGCCTGTACCGCCGAGCATCCAATGCACAACGATCATCACGGCACCACGGACGGTGACAATGAGAAAGAGATGCGACAATACATAAATGGCGTCCTGCGTGGTATCGATAAATCGTGCCAAGGTCATGGCCAAGGCTACCATGACCAATAACGAAAAGGACTGTCCTAGAGTGACATCTCTCAAAGGAGACCACATCGTGGAAGCGATCGCCCAAAGAAGAAATACCAGTAACGGTAAAAACATGGTGACGATCGCCGAAAGTCTGGTCTTGGCTGGGGCAATGGCATTGACCAGCACCAGAATTCCCAGTGTGCCAATGCGTGAGGCCAGTTTCAGCAATGCGATAATGTCTAGGCCTCTTAGTGACATTGGTTCGTCACGATTCGGTTCTGAGAATAGGCAGGCGGCAATTAGCCAGGCACCGACCATGATGGCTGTCAGAATGTAGAATTTCGATTCTTTCATTTCACTCGAATGATCTAGACAGCGGACGTGTTATCTCTTGACTAGAGATTCATGAGTACTGAACGAATTGATATTCAGCGTGTTGCTTTCTTCAACACTCAATTTGGGGCGAGGCTGCAACAACAGCGAATTTGGCTCTTCGCGAACCACGGTGCGGACGGTTTCTCCCCACCAGATTTCTTTAAAGTAAGCGATGCCGATAGCGCCCAGGAAGGCCGAAGCTATACCACCAATAAGGATCAATAGGTAGCTAGGACTGACGTACTTGACTTGAAATGTCGCAGGTTGGATGATGTCGACGTTGCTGATGCGCTCGTTATCCAGGGCTTGATTAATACGCGCCTCCTCCAGTTTTTCTGCATAAATGGCCTGGCTAGCTTCAGATTCATGAAGTTCTCGCTCTAGCATAGCTAGCTCGACGGCTTGAGAATTCAACCGTTGAACGCGATCTCGAATTCCTTCGAGCTGTTGTTTCAAATAGTCAACTTCGGCTTGAGAAGCTGCTACATCGGCTTGGGCATTCAGGCCGTCCAACTGAAGAGCCAAAACGTTCTCGTTGAGCGTTTGCTTAGTTTGAGTTCTCTCGTTGATTTCGCCAGCCATCAAGCGCCGAGCTTCTTCGAGCTGCTGGCGTATAGCAATTAGCTGAGGATGGTCATCGGTGAAGCGATTCGCTAGGTTCCTTTCAGCAATTTCCAACTCATATAGTCGGTCGCGCATCAAGTCAGTTGCTTGGTTAGCGACTCCGGTCATGGTTTCCAGGGCAACGTTTTGTGGAAGGGTCAAAATCAACTCTTGTGTCCGCCGAAAACGAGATTCAGCAGCTTCCAGGCGAGTTTGCGCATCGACTATTTCACGTTCAATGCTAGATTGGTGTTCACGCAGAGCAACTTGCGAGTCTCCGATTGAAATGATGCCTGTTCTATTCTTGAAATCTGCAACGCGCTGGGTGCAAGCCTGAACCTTCTCATTTTGCGCGTTGTATTGTTCCTGAAAGAAACGGTAGCTACCGTTGGTTTGTCGGGCCTTGACGTGTTGATCCAAATAGGTGCTCATCAGCACGTCAACTATGTCACGAGAAAGCTTGGGAGATTCGGACTCTACTGTTACCGAAATCGTAGCAGCTTTACGAGGGGTTCGGACAGCAAGATTATCGTAGAGTTTTTCGATGGCTTCATTGGTCGTCAATAACGAGCCGTAATCAATGTCGTCACCATCGGTTCCGCTGGTTCCAATGAAGCTGGACAAGCGTGGGATCGGAAGTTTGGCGAACAACGACTTTGTGGACAGGATGCGCTCAGGTCCAATCTCTGCGACGACCGATTCCAATACTCGGCGACTTTCTAAGACATCAATTATCGAATTTATCTCAGATTCTCGCGATTCCTGAATCATGATCGTTTCGCTGGTTGTAGCGGTTGGATCGAGTGTGACCCCTCCGCGCCCCAGCCGCACGAAGAGCTTGCCCGTAGATTCGTATTTTCTAGGTAGCACGATTGCTATGCCAACTACCATGAGCATATAGACAGTCATAAACACGAGCATCAATTTCCAATGCTTACGCATCGCGTTTAGGACGTCAATAATCAATACTTCACGTTGTTTTTCGACGTTCATGGAGGTGGCTACAAAGCGAATGTTGGCGTTTAACAGCTGTCCTTATGTTAGTTGGAGCTTATTTCGAAACCAAATCATGGAACCAATTTGGGGCAGATTGATGTGCTGGCATGGGCCGGTTGTAACGATGTTCTGCAGCTGCCAAGTCCATCCACTCAGTGGTTCGCGACGGGTGGGGCCAAACTGCCAAGAATGAAATCCAGTATGCCAAAAATGAAATTCGCCCCTAAAAAATCGTGGTGCAAATATGTTCGAGGTGTTTTAAATCGCCCAAGTGCGGCGGCATTGGCGGATCAGGTTCTGCAAAATGGAGTCAACTTCTTAGTTGTGGCTCTTCTGTACCGGACGGCATCGCTCGAATCCGTCGCATGGTATGCCACCTTTCGGTTTGCCGTACTCCTGGTCATCGGTGCGCAGAATTCCCTAATTTCCTTTCCCTATACATACCGATTTCGAACGATTCCAGAAACGCAGAGATCTCTATTTGCCGGCACGCACCTCCTATTTCACTTTTTGTTTGCCTTGACGATTCTGATTGCTGGATTTCTTTGTTGGGCCTTTTATTCGGCAGGTTCTTTCGGCACAAATTTGGTTTCGTTACTGGTGACCTTCTTAGCAGCTCCCATGTTCTTGTTGCGCGAGTTTTCGCGACGTTACGAATTTGCTCACTTGCGAACGGGTAATTCCCTAGCCTATTCGTTTCTAGCGGCCACAGTGCAAGTGATTGGCCTAGGATATGTCACTAGCCTACAGAATCTGAACGCAGTAACAGCAATAGCATCCTTAACGCTCGGAAACGGGTTGGCAAATCTTGTCTGGTATTCGTCAGTGGTCAAGGAAATTGATCTCAAGCTTGGCGGTATGTGGAAACGGTGGTTAGAGAACTGGGCTCAAGGTAAGTGGATTTTTGGATCGCAACTTACGAATGACTTGATCCTACTTCTGGTGCAAGCCTGGTTGACTCTAGCGACGGATCCTACGGCTGGAGGTGTTTTTGCTGCGGCTTTTACGCTACAAGGGTTGTGCAATCCAATCATCATGGGTTACAGCAACCTGTTTCCAGCGGTTTTTGCAAGGGCTTTGTCTTCGGGAAGTGCTCGGGAGTTAGGTTGTCAAGTATTGAAGGCGACACGCCAGATTACCTGGATAACGACTTTTATGACGCTGGGAATTCTCGGGTTATCGCCGATGTTCGCGGCCTGGAGCGGAAAACAGTTACCAGTGGGGGCCACAACTTGCCTGTTAGTCCTAGGTTTGGCAACGATCTTGCGAGCAGCTGGGCAGGCCAGTTTTCACGGTTTAAACGTTTTAGGTCGAGCGAGTCGAGCATTTTTTCCACGAATGGTTGCGAGTGTTGTTGCCTTAATCCTGGTCCCAATTATTGTCGGAGTATTAGGGGCGATCGGTGCTTGTTTGGTGGTCTTCCTTTTTCAGGCTGCAATCACAATCTTGTCGGCGGTTTACTTCCGAAGGGCTGTTGCTACTTGGAATGGGCACATCGGCGCTTTTGGTAATTAAATGGAGACACTCGTGCCTTTGAAAAGTGCCTAAAGTATCTGACCAATGTTCGTTCTCTAATCAGAATTGGACATCAGGACACTGCATCGTGATCTAGCGGTGCAGGATGAAATTTAGAGTAGGCTTCTCAGGTTCGCAATCAGTACGCAGTAATGTTTTGATGCGCAAAGTCCTAACCTGCCATAATTTCTATCAGCAAACCGGTGGTGAGGACCTTTCTTATCGCGACGAAGTTGAATTGCTTCGTTTGCGCGGACATGAGGTCATTGAATACACGCGACACAACAATGAAGTGAGCCGCACTACTCGTTCGCAGTTAGTGAGTGCACTGTTATGGAATCGCCGCACTTACGTTGAAATAGGCCAACTAATCGAGCAACATCGGCCCGATATCATTCACTGCACCAATACTCTCCCTTTGATTTCGCCGTCGGTTTATGATGCAGCGGCGCGCTATGGGATACCGGTAGTTCAGTCGCTCCGCAACTACCGTGTTTTCTGTGCGGAGAGCATGTGCATGCGACGCGAGGCCCCGTGTCAGAACTGCCTCAAGGCAAATTTCGCCTGGCAAGCAATATGGAATCGCTGTTACCGAAACAGCATTGTGGCTAGTGCGGCAGTCGCCTTGCTACAAAAACGTGCAAAACGCGCCGAGTTCTATCGCCAGAAAGTCCACGCTTATTATACCTTGTCACGATTCGCCAAGCTCAAAATGGTTGAGCACGGGATGGATGCGAGTCATATCCATGTAAAACCGAATTTCAGTTTGCAACAGGCCAAAATGGGGAAGGGAGATGGAGGTTACTTTGTCTTTGTAGGACGTTTGGCCGAAGCCAAGGGCATACGAATCCTTTTGCAAGCCTGGAAAAAACTATCGATTCGCCTCAAAGTAATAGGTGACGGACCACTGGCACATCTTGTTGGCGCTGCCGCAATCCAAAATCCTGCTATTGAGTGGACAGGAGAATCTGACTTGCATGCAGCTCTTGATGCAATTGGCAGAGCGCGAGCTCTCATTTTCCCTTCCATCGGGTTGGAGACGTTTGGGCGGACAATCATGGAGGCCTTTTCAGTTGGCACTCCCGTCATAGCCGCTCGAGGAAGTACAGGTGATGAACTGATAACGGATGGAGTAACCGGGTTGCTTTATGACGGGATCAGGCCTGACCAACTTGCTAACTTGTTGATGAGCGAACAGGTTGATGACCGCTTACGGAACATGCGTACGGCTACACTTGAAGATTTTCGAGATAAGTACTCACCCGAACGCAACTATGAACTGTTGATGCAGATATATGAAGCTGCGGAAGCTAGATGCGGAAAGCATTCGTCGACCGTTTCCCCGCCCTCGACGATGTTCCCTCAAGCAGCGGATGTTCTGCCCGGCTAATAAGGGATTATTTTATTGGGATAGCGCTTTTTGACGGCAGAATGGTGGTGTCGATGAATTGATATTCATCACAATCCAAATTCAAGGTAATAGATTCGTCTCTCCTGTTGACGAATGATCGCTTTCCACAGCATACCAATGCAAAAGTATTGTAATTGGAGGCCTTTGGCCTGGCACCTGAACGAAGATGCGCATTCCGATCGGTGTGCAATTTATTACACGAGAAACTAGCTCAGTGGAAACTGCCATTGTGCTTTCGTTACACAGTGCATCGTTTATCAGCATCTCACATTCCACTTCGGTCTCAGGAATGTTTGGAAACGCAGGACAGAAGTTGACTACGTCGGTTGAGCTGTGTTTGTCGTTTCCCAGCTCCAGTTTGTAGGTCCCAGCTTGATAGAGCTTTCCTTCTTCGGTTCGACCACAACGACTCTGCCGCAACAGAACTTCGTCCGTCGGCCAAGCATCGGAGGTGGTATCATCTGCATCTAGGCGCTGATCCTGTAGTGTGGAACTGAAGATAGACGAATCGTGCGCTGATAAGATTTGTTCGTCGTCCGAGGGCACCCCAACCAACCTTTCATTGGAGTTGGCTTTGAGCAATGTCTCAGATGAATCTGTATTCTTATTCGGGGCAGCTGTTGAAGGACGTTTTACCAAACGATACCAACGCATCAAAAGCTCTTTGATCAACGGCACGCTTTGCCATGTTTCAGGTTCCTGACTCAGGCACTTGGCGGCCAGCCAAAATTCACTCGCAACCCAGAGGCCCATGATCAAGCAGCGATCATAGGGTGTGCCGCCGAGAGCGCAAAAGCCCGACCAGTTGAGAGACCCAATTGCACCAGCCAACCAACTCCAATGCTCAACAGACGTATGGGAAGCAGTTGCTGCTACGAAGGATCTTGGGTGCCTAATGGTGGATTGAACGTTGTGAACTAGTGGATAGCGCAGAATCAGGCCGATTGCAACTCCAATTGAGGCACTGATACACAGAACAGAGGGTGCAGTGGGCAGGGGCGACTTGGCATTCATGCCAGTGAGGAAAGCAAACAGGCCAAATATGGCCCAGATAAGCAAGCTGCAATTTCGAATGCCCCACATTCAGTCATCCTTGCCGAAAACTCCGGCTAGAACAGGCGCCGGATAAGTAGGGGGTTGGTAATTGTCCTCGAAAGTGTCGACTAACTAGAATTATGACTCGGCACTTAAGAGAACCCGCGCGGTTAATATAGCTACGTGGGCTCCCTTAGATCCTTGTTGAGTCACCGTCCTTTGTCTGCCCTGCGTGTTATACGCCTAGTTTCTTAGCTAATGCTTTGGCTTGATCTGTTTTCTCCCAAGTAAAGGAAGGTTCCGATCTTCCAAAATGTCCACCTGCCGAAGTAGCCTGGTAAATGGGACGCCGCAGATCTAGGTAGTTGATGATTCCACCAGGTGACAGTGGAAATAATTCCAAGACTGCTGAGGTGATCGCTTCTTCGGAAACTTTGCTAGAACCTTGGGTGTCGACCAATACGCTGACTGGATCGGATACTCCAATCGCGTACGCGAGCTGAACTTCGCATCGGTCAGCTGCGCCCGAAGCCACGACGCATTTGGCGACATGTCGCGCCATATAGGCTGCGCTACGATCTACTTTAGTTGGGTCTTTGCCACTGAATGCTCCGCCTCCATGGCGTCCCCAACCACCGTATGTGTCCACAATGATTTTTCGCCCAGTCAAGCCGCAGTCCCCGTGCGGCCCGCCCACTACGAACTTACCGGTTGGATTGATATGGTACTTTATCTCGCCCGATACTAGTTCATCAGGCAGACAGCTCTTGACGATTACATCTCTCACATATTGGTGGATGGTCTTCTGTTCGACGGAGGGTGAGTGCTGCGTAGAAACGACGACCGCATCAACGCGTATAGGTTTAAAGCCGTCATATTCAATCGTAACCTGGCTCTTGCTATCGGGACGGAGCCAGTCGACTTCTCCCTTAAATCGCGCTTCAGTTAGTCGATTTGTAATGCGATGAGCCAACGCGATAGGGAGAGGCATCAATTCAGGAGTGTCGTTACAGGCAAATCCAAACATCAATCCCTGGTCGCCAGCACCAATGTCTTTGCCAGAGGATTCATTCGAGTTCACTCCCTGCGCAATATCTGGACTTTGTTCGTCGAGTGCAACCATCACATTGCATGTGTCGGCGCATATACCCATCATGTCATCGGTATACCCAACGTCACGGATCGTCTGGCGAATTTTCTTGGCGTAGTTCACATTCGCCTGAGTCGTTATCTCCCCAGCGATCAAGGCCAAGCCGGTGGTCACCAACGTCTCGCAAGCAACGCGGCTGGTTGGATCTTGTTCCAAAATAGCGTCTAGAATTCCATCGGAAATTCGATCTGCCAATTTGTCGGGATGCCCCATGCTAACCGATTCACTGGTGAACAAGTATTTGCCAGAAACCACAAAGAACTCCTCTCATTAAACTTTTGCTGAAGGGGTACCACCAATCGGTTTGGTGATGCCATCGGGCCATTGCGACCGCGAAAAAGAATTGTTTTTTGGGGCGAATCGAAACAAACCTCAGTCCGAACTCTTAGGTTTCCAGGCACGCACCGCCAGTAACAAATCGAAGATTTTCGAAGGGCATAAGTATAGTCAACCTCTAGGATTCGAACAGGAGCACTCGATCTAACCCAACTTACAGCTTCTCAACTGCTTAA
>JAGQOY010000418.1:966-2464 GCA_020427005.1 Planctomycetales bacterium | reverse complement strand
CGTTTCAACCCAGACGATTTCGCAAGGAGGCTCGCTTGGAAGAGCAGAGGTTGCGAACAATCGATGCAAGCGTGAGCGAATATCTGGACTTCGCGTTGCGAGCGCCAGGCATGTCGCAGCGGCATCGGTTCACGCGCGAACTGTTCGCCTTGTCTCGAAAAATCACGCCCGCTGTTTTTCTGCAGGCGATCCAAAGAGCTCACCGTTACCACATCATCGATCTCTCGACCATCCGCCGCATCGCCTGGTTCTGCATCAGCCAGCAGAAACCGATCGATCTTCCCGAGGTCGACATCGACGAGGAGCTTCAGCAGCGGCCCGAATTCCAAGAGGGCTTTCTTACTGAAGAACCCGATCTCTCGATCTACGACGAACTCAACGAAGACGACGACGACGGCCAATCGCGCGATGCATGAAAGGAAACACGATGCCCAAGAAAACAATCGCTTCCCCCGCAGGCCCCGATGACCAAATCACCGAAATGCTGAACTATCTTCGCCTGGCCAACTTATCGTCTCAGTGGGACGATTACCTGGCCCAATTCCGCAAAGGTCGCTATTCGATCGAACGGGCGCTGAAGTTCATTCTGGAAGAAGAGTGCCAAAGCAAACGCGAAAATGCTCGGTTGCAAAGACGAAACCGAGCCAACATTCCGGAAATGTTCGAGCTGCAAACGTTTCCCTTTTCGCGGCAGCCGAAACTCGACCGCAAGAAGACCCAGTCGCTGTACGACAGCTTGGAGTTCATGACCAAGCGACGCAACATCATCTGGATGGGACCGACCGGCTGTGGCAAAACCGGGCTGGCGACCGCCTTTCTGCTGCGAGCCATCGACGCGGGCCACCGAGGTTACTTCGTCACGTTTCCGCAACTGGTGCACGAACTGTTTCAATCGCAAGCCGATCGAAGTGATCAAAAACTGCTGAAGCGATATCGTTCGTACGATTGCTTGGTGATCGATGAAGTGGGTTATGTGGAAGTCGAACCGGCTCAGGTCGGCCAGTTCTTCACGCTGATGCACCAGCGACACAAACAGAAGACCACGCTGATCACTTCGAATCTCGGTTTTTCCGAATGGAGTTCGTTTCTCAAGAACAAGCAATTGACGGCAGCTCTCATCGATCGACTCACCGAAAATAGTCATCTGTTCAACATCAAGAACGGCAAGAGTCTCCGCGATCCGCTCGACGAGTAACTTGCCGTGTCTCGCGAAAGATTGAGACGCAACGAATTTCGCGACAGCGACTTCCAGCACAGTAACTTTCGGCACAGAGCCGACGCGGTTCGGGCCCTTCCGCTCGAACTTGTCTTACAAGCATGGGGAGCGGATCGCGATCGGTCTGATCGCCATCGTTGGCACACCGATCGCGGCGTCCTCTCGATCACTAAAACGAAATTCTTCAACTGGCAAGAGGAAACGGGAGGCGGAGGCGCCATCGACCTGGCCATGCACTTGGGCCGCATGGATGCTCGCGCGGCGGTCACTTGGCTGGAAGAA
>JAGQOY010000418.1:0-957 GCA_020427005.1 Planctomycetales bacterium | reverse complement strand
GGAGGCGGAGGCGCCATCGACCTGGCCATGCACTTGGGCCGCATGGATGCTCGCGCGGCGGTCACTTGGCTGGAAGAGCGCTTTGGCATTGGAATTCACACGCCACACGCTGCTTCGCCACACGTTTCTGCTTCACACGCTACGTGTTCTCCGAAGCCTGGCACTCTGCACTTGCCCGAACCTGATCCTGCTCAACTCGATCGAGTCCGCCGTTATCTCACCGAGCAACGTCGGCTTTCGCTTGAAATCATCGAACCGCTGATCGAGTCTGGAAGAATCTACGCCGACCGCCACGCCAACGCCGTGTTCGTAATGGTCGCTGGCAAGCCGAATCGTCCCATCGGTGCCGAACTCCGTGGCACGGGGCCGCAAGTATGGCGGGGACTGGCGAAAGGAACTCGCAAGGACGCCGGATACTTCTGGGGAGGCGAGGCGAGTTCGACTCAGATCATGCTTTGCGAATCGGCCATCGACGCAATCAGTTGTCATCAGATTCATGCGGCACAAGAAGTCCCCACGATCTGCATCTCCACCGCCGGAGTCCGTTCCCAACTACCGTGGCTTGAACCTTTGATCCACCGAGGGTACACGATTCGATGCGGATTCGACGATGACAAGGCGGGCAATCGCGCCAGTCACTTGTTGCTCCACGACTATCCCTGTCTTCAACGGATCATCCCACCTGCCAAAGACTGGAACGATCTGCTCAAGCGAGATGCGACCTAACATTCTCAGCCATTCAATCACCCCCACCAACCAAGTTCTCCCAGCCATCCCCCACCAATCACTGGCACACTTTATCCGAAAAAACATCGCGACCTATAGCCGAGCGGTAAAGATCAAAGCCCTTCCTTGGCGCGTTTCGATAGAAGATAAATGCGTCGAGTTTCGTCAGGGATCGCACTTGATCGGGACGTGCATTATGAACCCATCGGAAATGAACAGAATCTTCATAGT
>JAGQOY010000417.1 GCA_020427005.1 Planctomycetales bacterium | reverse complement strand
CCCAGGCTGGCATGCCTTCGTACGGCCCACCCGGAACAGCTTTGCCGTAAATACGGTTCAAGGCCGCGAGCGTCTTGCAATCAACTGCGCCCGATGAAAAATTGAGATAGCCAAGAACTTGAAACAAGTCCTGCCGATGGTTATCGTCTGACTCGAAGATCTGATCTTGCACGCTTTAACCAAATTGAAAAGACTGCCCAGCGCGAGTGCACACCGATGTGCAAACAACGCAGATCAAGCGTAAAGTCCTTTTAACACCCCATTGGGGCAGATCATGAGGATGATTCGGCGTGCGAATAGGTCTTGCTCAATAGTGTGCCAAACTACCGTGAATTCACCGAGCCTTGGCGATGACTTCGGAATGTAGAGCAATTCTACTTCTCTATTTCATTATCTTGCTGCAGTTCCGATTTCAGCGACAACGCGATCATCAACTCTCACACTTGATTATCCAATGCAACTCGCGGGCGCGAACCCCCAATTCTTTCTCGTCAAGATTTTGAGTCGGGATACCATCACTGGAATAGTTGTAATTTAGGACCTAGTCTCGACTGCTTGCCAAAGTAGGACAGGCTTCCAGTCTGTCTATTTGCTGCCAGGCTAGAAGCCTATCCTACTCAACTTATCAATAATTGTTGAGCGACTTCCAAGTGGTAATACAGCTAGGAAGTTAATTTCTTGTAACGAAACTTCGGGACCTCGTCGGGGCCAAGTCCCAGTCTTTCGCGTCTCTGTGACTCGTAAGTATCAAAATTGCCCTCACACCAGTGCACGTAGCCCTCCCCTTCGAAAGCCAAAATATGGGTAGCTAAGCGGTCCAGAAACCAGCGATCGTGGGAAATGACCACTACACAGCCTGCATAATTCAGAATTGCTTCCTCAAGTGCACGCAGGGTGTCGACATCCAAATCGTTGGTTGGTTCGTCCAATAACAATACGTTCGACCCACGACGGAGTAGTTTGGCGAGATGCACTCGATTGCGCTCGCCACCTGACAGGACCCCTACTTTCTTTTCTTGGTCCGGACCTCGGAAATTGAACCTGGATACGTAACCGCGCGAATTGATTTTACGACCGCCCATTTCCAGAACATCGTGACCACCGCTAATTTCCTGATAAACCGTACTGTTGGCCTCCAATGCATCTCGATTTTGATCGACATAACCAAGTTCTACCGTAGGGCCCACCCGGAGACTGCCTGAATCGGGTTGGTCTTCCCCTGTCAACATGCGGAACAAGGTAGTTTTACCAGCCCCGTTGGGGCCAATCACCCCCACGATCCCACCAGCTGGCAGGCTAAACGTCAGGTTGTCAATTAATACGCGATCGCCAAATCCCTTGGTCAAATTCTTGGCCTCAATAACCAATTCTCCAAGATGCTTTCCGGGTGGGATTTGCAGTTCCAACTCGTCAGGCTTTTCTTCAAACTGCTCCGCTGCCAATCTTTCATAGCTAGCTATCCGCGCCTTGGATTTGGCCTGCCGAGCCTTCGGGCTAGAACGAATCCACTCAAGTTCTTTTGCTAAAGTCTTTTGTCGGCTGACTTGCTGCCGCTGTTCTCGCTCAAGTCGCTCACGTTTCTGTTCCAGCCAAGCTGTGTAGTTGCCTTCAAAGGGATATCCAACTCCACGGTCAAGTTCCAAAATCCACTTAGCAACATTGTCAAGAAAATATCGATCGTGTGTGACAGCCACAACCGTTCCTGGATATTGATCTAAGTGCTGTTCCAGCCAATTGATGGCTTCCGCATCCAAGTGGTTTGTGGGCTCGTCAAGTAAGAGCAAATCAGGTTGTTCAATTAGCAATTTGCATAACGCCACCCGACGCCTCTCTCCTCCAGAAAGCTTCGTAACATCGGCATCTCCAGGGGGCAGATTCATCACACTCATGGCGATTTCGACTTGTCTGTCCAGTTCCCAAAGATTATTAGAATCAATGACGTCCTGTAAGCGTGACATCTCATCGCACAATTTTTGCATCTTGGCGTCGTCCGTTACTTCGCCAAGCAGGACAGAGATTTCGTTGTATCGGTCGAGCACTTTTCTTCGTACCGCCACGGCTTCCTCGACGTTTCCCTGCACGTCCTTGTCTGGATTCAGTTGTGGTTCCTGGGGCAAGTACCCGGCAGTGAAACCTGCAGTTAATTTGGCGTCTCCGTCAAATTCCCTATCCACTCCCGCCATGATTCGCAGCAGCGTACTTTTTCCAGCTCCGTTGGACCCTAGCACGCCGATTTTCGCGCCCGGATAGAAGGATAGCCAAACGTCCTTGAGGACTTCCTTTTGCCCATGCTTCTTAGTTAGCGATTCCATCGTGAAAATATACTGGCGACCCATTTTTCATCCGTCCGCAATTTGACTTCATGGTTAACAAACCAAGAATTTACCGTGAACCTCCTCGGCAGCAAGCCTACTCGCGTAAAGTACTGGTCTTCGTAAATACAAGGTCATCCAATAACGTGCAGAACAAAGCAA
>JAGQOY010000416.1 GCA_020427005.1 Planctomycetales bacterium | reverse complement strand
CACTACTGACCGTTGAGGCGGAAGCTTCGATTCAGTACACGTGCTTAGGAGCTTCAGGAAGCCCGTTGTCTGCCCTCCCTGGTTTTGAGTTGGATCCATTTGATCCTGAAGTTGGCACAATCAAACTCACTACTTCAACCTTATGGAAGGTGTCGCTAACACTGTCTGAGGTAGAGAATGAGCAGGGACCGGCGATTGATGAGTCTCTGGCGATTCTAAGCGGCGTGACAAGCTCTTCACTCCTGCCTTGAAATTCGGTGGTTCGTTTGACTATTAGGTAAGTGAGCGTAGAAGAATCGGTTCGGACATGTCGTGTGGAACTTACCCGAAGATCTAGGGAATCGATCTAAGTGCTAGACCAAGCAATACAAACTGGACGCTAAGCCTTAGAGTCCATCTTGTGCGGTTCCAGTCGCAAGAGTGAATGATTTACGAGCAATCTAGGATGTTGCCGCAGTTGATGCACTTGTAATAGGTTCCATTGTGCGGACGACGATGTGCCCTCAGACGTCGCAGAGGTTCCCAATCGAATGACATTAGGTCTCTAAAGACTCGGCGTTATCGATATTGACCTCGCCCCAAAGACTCAATAACTTCCCAAGCATCTGCAAGCGTACCCCCGTATGGTTGCATCCATTCATAGGGCCGATTGGATCGGAAGCTGATCCAAGCAGTATCCGTCCCTGCTGCTCCAGTGTGCTGTCCCATGAAGCCGATCACATGGTCCAAAAGAATGCTTTTCGGTATTACCCAACAGCTTGCCTCGAATGGAGCAAGGCCAAGACAAAGGAGATAGTCGTATTCCTGGTCTCGGATCTGCTGGAATTTATAGACGCCACTCTCCCAAAGAGTAGAGAACTTGATCTCGTAGCGATGGCCGTTGATATAGCGATCTGCTTGGGACGAAGTACTTCGTGTGACATCTGCTCCTTTGGCAGCACACCATCCCGCGACGAGTCGTTCAGCGATGGCGCCTCGTTGACGGCTTGGGCGAGATCGAATCCAGTCAAATGGACTTCCGTCCCATTTGTTGCTCGGATCTTGGTAATCCGGTCGAATCGTTGACGACAGAGATGCCAGAATTTCGACGTCCGGGTCCAATAGATGTAGTCCTTTCTTGATTGGCTCAAACTGAGGCGTTCAGAACAGCGATGCTTGCAGGGTGCTTTCGGTTGCTTCGATGGAATCGACGTCGGGCGCCAGAGCACCCAAAAGCTCAAAGCTGCCGGCATCTAGCCGTTTTCGCATCACTTCAATCGCTTCCGGATTGACGTCGATCAAGGTGAAGCGTCGACCCAACTCGTGTGCTGCAACACCGGTCGTCCCACTGCCCGCAAAGAAATCAAGAACTCGATCACCGGGTCGTGAAGACGCTTGGATTACTCTCCTAAGAATCCCCAATGGCTTCTGCGTTGGATAGCCTGTTTTTTCTTTTCCGTTCGTGGGCACGATGGTATGCCACCAGACGTCAGTCGGAAGTTTGCCCCTCTCCGCCTTCTCAGGAGTAACAAGGCCGGGGGCCATATAAGGAATACGCTCGATAGCGTCCTGGTCAAAAAAGTGCTTACCCGGAGTCTTCACGTACACCAGAATTGTATCGTGCTTAGCCGGCCATCTGTCACGAGCCCTTCCGCCATAGTCATATGCCCAAATGATCTCGTTGAGAAATGCAGATCGGCCGAAAATCTCATCGAGCAGTACTTTGCAGTAGTGAGCCTCACGATAGTCAATGTGGAAGTAAAGTGTTCCACTTTCATTGAGTAGTCGCTTGGCCTCGTGAAGTCGAGGTTCAATAAATGATAGGTAGTCTTCGAATTCGTCTTGATAGGACTTTTTCCCAACTGCCTGAGTTGAGTAACGTTTTCCTTGGAAGCCAATCCGATCGCCTTCATCGCTAACGACTGTCTTGATGACAGTTCGATTGCGGATTTGACCCGTATTGAACGGAGGATCGATGTAGATTAGCTGATAGGATGCATCAGGAAGTTTTCTCAAAACATCCAAATTTTCTCCCGCAATCACATAGTTCCGATCAATTGAGAGCTCGAACATTGCTGATACCTCATGCTGATTGTTCGTAGTCCAAACCTCGTTTCGGAGGGGCCAGCACGTAGAGCTGGCCCCTCCGGTGCTCCAGTGTATTACGGACCTACGCCGATGCAGCTACGAGCAGCCGAGGCTGTTGCCGCAGTTGAGGCACTTGTAGCAGGCGCCATTGCGGACGGTGATGTGACCGCAGACGTCGCAGAAGGGGGCGTCGCCCATCATTTCGCTCAGCTGCGCATCGAGCGCGCTGGTCGCGATCGGCGCGGCGGTTGCCACCACCTTCAGCGCTTCCGCCTGGTGATGCCCGTTGCCGTTGCCGTTCCCGTTGGTGTGCCCATGCCCGTTGCCGTTCGTGACCGGCTTCGTCTCGACCGGGGCGATGGCCACGGCCGGGGCAGCGACCACCGGGGCGCTAACGGTCGCGGTCGCTTTT
>JAGQOY010000415.1 GCA_020427005.1 Planctomycetales bacterium | reverse complement strand
CTCGATCTACAACAATACGGGGTAGTGTGAAGCCGAAATAAACGCAGGACGAGCCTGCGCAATTTCACGCGAGGAACAATTTATTATCAGCGGTTGGACCGCGGAATATACCGGATTTGGAACATTATCATCAGTTGAACCGCTGATAATGTCAACCCCACTGAGGTGGTGAAACGCTCTTGCAATTCCGTTAGACTTCGATAGGATGGCTCCGAAATTCCAATTCGAATATCCTTCTTCGGCACGCATATTCCAAGGTGTCAACCTCAGACGCAGGTCTAATTTGCCATGACACTAACAAGCACCAGTCGATCCACGGAGATTGCCAACCAATATCTAAAATGCATTGCTATCAAACAGTTGCGAGACAACGAAAGAACATGGTTTCCCCGTTGGTTTCAGTCCTACGTTGAGTTCCATCGTCTGACGAACTCCGGCTGCCCGGTTGATCGAATTCCTATGTCCCACGATATGGTCGTCGCTTTTTTAAGAAATCTGCGCGATCGCTCGGTGCCGGCATGGCAACGATTGCAAGCCGTGGAGGCACTGCACATTTACCACTGTCTAATGATTCGCGATGACTCCGTGAACTTTGAGGTCCTACGCAGCAAATTGCGTGAATTGGCAGCCTTGGAGCGGAGAAGCGGGTCCTTCGCAAGCTCTCAATCCGTTGTTGCTGGCGAGGGAAACGAGGGAGTAGTCAATGATGACGAGCCGCTTGTAATCGCCCAAATGCGCCGAAAACTTCGGTTGTTGCATTACCCACTCTCTACCGAACGCGCATACATCGGTTGGATCCAGCGGTTTATCAACCATGTAGGAGATGAAAACTTAACCAAATACGGTGCTGAGGAAATTGCAGAATTTCTTACCGAATTGGCAGTCTGTGGGAACGTTGCTTCTTCCACCCAGAACCAAGCACTTAGTGGAATTGTGTTTTTTTATCGCATGGTCCTTGCAAGAGAAGTCAGTTTCATCGCCTCGGTACGTGCGCGCGTCAGCAAGTATCGTCCCACAGTTTTAACCAAATCAGAAATTGCTCGTCTCAGTGAGTACATATCGGGAATCTACAGTCTGATGTACTGGCTGATGTACGGAGCTGGGTTACGCCACAAAGAATGCCGATGTCTGCGCGTCAAAGATGTTTGCTTAGAAAAGCAAACGATACTCGTGCGAGACAGCAAGGGCAACGAAGATCGCGTAACGATGTTGCCAAATCGCATTTGCGAGCGAATGAAGAAACAAATCGAGGATGTACGGGCTCAGCATCAATGTGATTTGGCCAAGGGATTTGGTGAAGTCTATTTGCCAACTGCATTAGCTAGAAAATATCCCAAAGCAGCTCGAGATTTTTGCTGGCAGTACGTTTTCCCCTCGCCTCGAATTGTACGTGACCCAAGAAGCGGAAGCGTTCGCCGCCACCACATCCATGAAACTAGTTTTGCGAGTAACCTACGCAATGCTCTGCAAATGGCCAAGATAGATAAACACGCAACACCGCATGCGCTAAGACACAGTTTCGCCACTCACCTTTTAAAAAACGGTTCGGACATACGTACTGTTCAAGAATTGCTCGGACATAAAGATGTACGTACGACGATGATCTATACTCACGTCATGAACCGTCCAGGTTTAGCTGTTTGCAGCCCTGCCGATGCATAACAGTCTGGGCAATTCGCTTTGAATCCACAAGCACTGTCGATAGGTTCTTTTTGCGGAATGTCTCGCAAGTCCACAGGTAGCAAAGTTGTTTCGAATTTGATTGGACGTAAACGGCTGTCTCGACGCATTTATCGCTAACCGCGCAAGTCTATTGCTAGCAATTCAGAAACGAAAAAACCTTGGAAAACATGACTATTGATGCTTTCCAAGGCTCGGTGATACTGTAGAAAGTGACCCCTACGGGACTCGAACCCGTGTTGCCGCCGTGAAAGGGCGATGTCCTAGACCGCTAGACGAAGGGGCCGTCATGCCAATTATGACATTACTAATTGACTGAGGTTCACTTTATCGGGTGCAAGCCTCAGCAAGGTTAGAGATTCTTACCGCCACCCCAAAAATGGTCAAGCCCTATCGCATTCTCCTGCGTTTTTCACCCCCATAGCGAGAAACAAAGCACCGGTAAAGCCTGCATTTCATGAGGATTCTTGGGGGCACTTGGCTCCTCATTTATCCAGATCGCCGCGAAAACCGGCATGGCCCGCAAAAAACCTAGAAGGAACATAAGGGGGCTCATCACCGACCCAGATGTATCCTAGAAATGTCGGATTGCCAGTTTTCGTGGCCTAACTGCCAGCGGGTCATAAGGAAGTCAGAAATGTCAGTTCCTTCACCTCGGTGGCTCGCTGTTTGGCCTAGCAGGGTGATGAAAAAGTTGATTTGCAAAATATTGTGGACCCAAAACGTCAGAGCGTCAGCGAGGGGCAGGGCACATCCCTCGCTGACGCTTCGGGTTACTATTTCAGCAGCCTGCTAGATGTATCACACGATTATTGCAAGCCAAAAAAC
>JAGQOY010000414.1 GCA_020427005.1 Planctomycetales bacterium | reverse complement strand
CACGAAGTGTCCCAAAGCCACGGACTTGTGTGGCTTTCAGTTTAGCATTTGGAATGCTCAGAATCCAGTTGGGCGAAGAAACAGTGCTGTCTCGGCTGCATCGTATACTTCGTGGAAGATTTTGATCAAGTCTGGTGGCAAAAAGGTGGGTACCTGCCACTACTAAATGTAGTGCACAACGGTATCTTGTTGCGTAGAAGTTCCTGCGGATATTCATCAAATTTTGGTGATTAATCATATTCAGATCGTGTTAGCAACGTGTAGTTTCAATTCGTTAATTACCTAGGAGATTCACAGCACATGCAAAATATAGACATTAGTGTTTTGGAAGTACAAAGAAAGCTGGCTCAAGGGGCCATTACTCTTATCGATTGTCGAGAGCAAAATGAATGGGAAACAGCGCGCATTGAGGGTGCGATACTTATGCCGATGAGTGAACTGGCGAGCTTTGAAAACCAATTGAATGAATTGAGGAATAGCGAATTAGTCATTCATTGTCATCACGGCGGACGTTCGCAGCGAGTTGCCCGATGGTTGCTGCAAAACGGGTTCACTCAGGTTCAGAATATGGCTGGTGGAATCGATGCGTGGAGCATTGAGATTGATTCCAGCGTACCGCGATATTAGGAAGTGCAGGTACTGTTTATATCATCTGAAAACTCTTACTATTCGGCACAGTTGTCGGGCACTATATTGCAGAAACCTGCTAATTGTCAGTCATCACCAAACGCTCCCGTGATGCACACTACATTTGGAAACGTGTAGCATGACGTTACTAATTGC
Source organism: Planctomycetales bacterium (assembly GCA_020427005.1). Lineage (GTDB taxonomy): Bacteria > Planctomycetota > Planctomycetia > Pirellulales > Pirellulaceae > Aureliella. The sequence goes on along the minus strand of JAGQOY010000414.1, from coordinate 1,769 downwards.
TAATGGATTAAGATTGCGCTAAGTTATGCTGGCATTTCTTAATACGTACTTAACGCAAATCGCCTGAACGAATTTCGAATGCATTCCTAAACTCTTCCGTAGTTGGTCGCGGCAGAATTGAAATTCTGTACGTGCAAGATTTGGATCCTCAATGCATAACGGGCTACATGGTGTAGTAGCGTTCAAGGGATCTCAGAAACTCAATTAGGAGAGTTGGTTTGATGAGAAAGCATTTCTCAAAGCAAAGTGGTTTTACTTTGGTCGAACTGTTGGTTGTAATTGCGATAATAGGAGTTCTGGTTGGGTTGTTGCTACCCGCCGTGCAGGCAGCACGTGAGGCTGCTCGACGCATGCAATGCTCGAATAATATGAAGCAAATGGGCTTGGGGATTCACAACTATGAATCCGCATACAAAAAGCTGCCAAGCGGCGGAGAAGGCACCGACATGTCCTTAAACCCGCCGGCCCGCACAGACTACAGCTTTGCACCTCACTCACCATTCACTGTGATGTTGCCATTCTACGAGCAAGGCAACATTTACAATCAAATGAACATGCAATTTGCCTACAACGATAGTCGAGCCCCGCAAAATCAGCTAGCGACCCAAAACGAAGTATCGATTTTCGTATGCCCATCAGATCCCTTCGCGTCGGTTTTGGATCCAGCCAAATTTGGTCGGCTGGACTACTTCTGCACCGTATACACTGACATCGATCCAACCGGAACCGCCTCGACTTCGAACGTTAAGAGTTCCACTCGACTTGGAGCTTTGGGCTTTACTGCATCGCCAGGTCGTAGTCGATTTGAAGGTCGTCTTGCTTGGCCAACCCTGGGCGGCGTAAGCGACGGAACATCGAATACAATCGCAATCATCGAAGACGCGGGTCGAATTGATCCTTCCAATAGTTACGGTCCATCAACTGGTGCCGAATCGAAGTATAACGACCCAGCTTGCAATAATGGTACGGGGATCGGCTGTCCCTCTTCGAATCACCGTAGTGTAGTTCGTTGGGCGGATCCAGATGCCGCAGGTAGTGGCGTCTCAGGAGCACCCAACATCAAGGCGTACATCAATCAAAATAAACTGCCTACTGGTGGTTCCACCGCAACTTGCTTGTGGTCAGCAAACAACTGCGGGCCGAACGACGAGCCATTTTCATTTCATAATGGTGGTGTGATGGCTGTTCTGGCAGACGGCAGTGTTCATCTCATTAGTGATAACGTCGATCCAATTAGCTTCCGTGCGATTCTCACAAAAGACGAAGGAATTGTTCCACCTAGCAATCCTATCGAGTAAGTTTGGACTTGATAGTCTAGATGTCTGAGGGGCCAATCGTTAGATTTATTCCGAGGCCATTTCCGTTGCAGGAAGTGGCCTTATTCATTGCGGAATCTATACTGAAGATTGTCCAATGGCTTTACCAAACCTCGGGAATTATCCATATCAAGGTGGTAGACTAAGTGCCTCAAAGCGATTTGCAGTGACCAATTCACAAGAAATTCCTCGATGCGGACGACTGATCGGAATTGATTATGGCTCTGTCAGGATTGGCTTGTCAGTTTCCGATGAAAGTCAAACCTGGGTTACACCTCTTGAAACCTATAGCAGGAAGGACAACAACCGCGACGCACAGTACTTTCAAATGCTTTTGAAAAAACATGATGCCGTTGGTTGGGTAGTCGGCTTGCCTATCCACTGTGACGGCACCGAAAGCCAAAAATCTAAAGAGGTTCGAAAATTTGCTGAATGGCTTTCGACTTTATCTAA
>JAGQOY010000413.1 GCA_020427005.1 Planctomycetales bacterium | reverse complement strand
TGGTTCGCTGCCGGCGATGATGCCTGCGACAAACTCCAGCGTTCGCTTCTGGAACATCGCGAAAGGTTTATCCAAGAACATCCCGAAGTCCCCGTCCATCGGATCAACTTCGCCAAGCTAACGGAAGATCCTGAAACGGTGATCAATGAACTGATCGCATTCCTCGGCATTGAGCCCACTGCCGGAGAGATCGATTCGGCGATCGCACATGTGAATCCTGAGTTAAGAAAGTTTGGTTAAACATGCACTTCGAAGACATTACTTTCTGCATCAAGACCATTCATCGGCCTTGGGCCTGCCATCGACTCGTCCAGTCGCTGCGAAAGGAGTTCGGCGAACCCAAGATCGTTGTTGTTGACGATGGTCTGCCCGAACATTGGTTTTCGCGCAAGTATCCCGAGACCGCCAAGCACTGCAAAGTGATTGATCTCGACCAGCACGATGTCGGCGTTGGCATTGGACGCAATACCGCAATCGACGCTGCAGAAACCGAGTTCATTTTCTTACTCGATGACGACCAGATCGTAACGCCCGATTTGCATCTCGATCGAGTCTGCCAGCGGTTCATGGAGTACAACCTCGACATCCTGGCTGTGCGGCAAGGAGATGGCGGCCGGCCCATGCTCTTTAGCCCCCTGATGAATGGCACACGGATTTGGATGCATCGAGGCGAACGCAAACGCATCGGCGAAACCTGTTGGTGCGACATGGTCAGCAACGCATTCCTAGCGCGGCGTGAGACGATTGCTCGCGTGCGCTGGGATGAAGAGATCAAGACCTACGAGCACTGGGAGTTCTTCTATCGAGCATCCCAGATCGAACATCTGCAAATCGCCGTGGCCCTTGATTGCTCGGTTGTTCATGACCACGTGGCAGCCAAACCATACGGAGCTTTGCGAGCCCGACCCAAGTTCCGGCGACTTGGGCTTCGTAAACACGGCTTTGATTCACTGCGTTATCCAGGAGGAGGCATCGTTCATGCGTGATCGCGTCACATTCTGCATCAAGACTATCCATCGCCCTCATTGCTGCGCGACGCTTGTGGGTAGCATCTATGAGCATTGTGGGGACGATCGTCCGCTGATCTACGTCCTCGACGATGGGAAGCCTGAGCTGCGATTCTCTCAAGTCTGTCCTGACGAAGCGGCGATGGTCGATCGACTGATCGAGACGGAATACGACATCGGCTTATCGGCTGGTCGTAATCGCCTCGTGGAAGCGGCTCAGACGCGCATGGTGATCTTCTCCGATGACGATCATGTGGTTGGTCCGCAGACGCGGCTGAATGATCTCGTTCGCAAGTTCGAATCGAGTCGTCTTGATCTACTCGCAACACTCAGCAAGCAACCCCATCGTCCTAATCCAGACGGAACGCCCAGGTTGCTCAATTCGTCAGGTGGCGTGCTTCACATTCCGCGTGGCGAGTATCGACGCATCGGCGACATAGCCGAATGCGCATTCGTTTGTAACTGCTTCGTAGCATATTGCGACATCCTGCAGGCGATTCGTTGGGATGAAGACCTCAAGGTCGATGAGCACTGGGACTTTTTCTGGCGAGCCAAGATTGCCGGCGTCAGGGTCGGTGTGGCGATGGACCACGTGTTCCCGCACATCCACGTCGATCCGCCGGCCTACAAGCGACATCGACCAGTGTTCTTGAGAACTGCACTTCGTAAACACGGATTAAGGAAGGTACTTTGGAAATGAAACGAGTCATCGCAATTCTGGATCTGCCACCACGCCGTGCGGTACCGACGGTGCGAGAGAGTGTCGAGGCTGCTGCTGAAAGATGGAACGTCGAGCTGCATTGGATTCGCCGTCCTCTGCAACCATGCCATCCGTTTTGGCAAAAGATGTTCGTCTGTGGTGATGTTGCAAAGCGGTTCGGTCCGTCGCATGTCCTGCAAATTGACAACGACATGGTTATTCGCAGCGACTGCCCGTCGCCATTTGAATTGGCTGAACCTGGCCAGTTCGCAATGGTTGCCGAACGGCAGTGCGCCCAGAACCGAATCGACAACGGAGGGTGGCAAAAGACTGCGCACGAGATTTGGGCCAAACGTTGTCGCCTCAATCCCGCGCCGACTTGTATGCATCCCAACGGTGGATTGTATCTGTATGACACTGAAACGTTTGCTCGCATGTTCGAGCGAATCATTCAGTACTTGATCGTGACATTTGGAGCCAACGATCAAGCAACCGACGAATCATTGATCATCAACCAATTGTGGAACGATCACCCTGAAACGATCGCATTTCTGCCGCCTGACTTCAACGTCAGCATGTTGCAGACGCCCGAGTGGGCAACCAATCCAGTGATGCAATCCTTTGTCTATCACTTCATTGGTCCCAGCAAACCGCACCTGGATCGCTGTCGTTGGCAACGAAGCAATCCACCCGAATTGCCTTTTCCTGAAAACCGTCAATCGATCGAACTGATAAACGAGTGGAAAGACGATCCACCAGCGAGCTACGACATTGGCTCAATCTTTCGACCAGATCTAGCTGCGAATCTTATGGCTGTTTATCCGAAGCTGTTCGTTTCAGGAACGTGGTCCGATGAGCTGACGGTTTAC
>JAGQOY010000412.1 GCA_020427005.1 Planctomycetales bacterium | reverse complement strand
TGCATATGTAACATGTCAATATTTTAATATTTAACAACCCAACATTAACAAAAAAACATCTACCTAGAGCGCCCTTAGACAATACACACCAATGAGGGGTACATATACCTAGAATTAAGACTATTGGCGTTAGATCCGCTGGCCAACCTTGTAGCTAGTTAGGTGCTTTGAGTTGGCATGGTCTGCCAAAATGCACAGCAGGCATGGAAGCTAACAATAGAAAGCGTTTCGCTAGGTGCTTTAGAATTGGAGTATGCAGCTATTGTGAGTTTCCGTTCATTTGCTCCGAGCAAATCGCCATGACTGTCCGTATCCTCACCTTATCCTTTTTCCACTTTTCTGCTGTGCTAGTGTGGTGCCTATCGGCCGTCGCACAGGATCCGTACGGACGAAACTATGATGAATCTAAAGTCGGGGACTACGAATTGCCCGATCCGCTGACGGCTAAAAGTGGCGAGCGGATCGTCGATACGGCGTCGTGGTGGTCGCATCGTCGTGGAGAGATTCATCAAGACTTTTGCGAGCTAATGTACGGGCATACGCCAACGCTGCCCCTCAATCTTCGATCGACCATGGTTGCAACTCGCTCCGATGCAGTTGGCGGCCTGGCTACACGAGAGATTGTTAAACTCCAGCTGTTTGACGACCCTGAATCACCACATATCGAGTTGATGGTGTACCTTCCCAATCAAGCCACCGAGCCCGTGCCGATTGGAACGTTTGGGACAAGATGTTCGAGGAATTTCGGATTGGGGGGCAATCGGAGCCTGGGCGTGGGGACTGAGTCGAGCAATGGATTATCTAGAGACACTGCAGGCGGTCGATTCGCAGCGAGTCGTAGTATTTGGACACTCGCGACTCGGCAAAGCCGCCTTGTGGGCCGGCGCCCAAGATCAACGATTTGCAATCGTCATTTCCAATAACAGCGGGGAAGGCGGAGCATCATTGGCACGCAGGAATTTCGGCGAAAATATCGCCTACTCGATTGCTCACGCTTCGTGGCGTTACTGCGATCACTTTCGTGATTTCATTGATCGACCCCAAAACCTTCCCTTCGATCAGCACATGCTGTTGGGACTGATCGCTCCTCGGCCTGTATACATTGCCAGCGCGTCCGATGATGGTTTGGCCGATCCCAAAGGCGAATTCCTGACGGCAATGCACGCCGAACCAATTTATCACTTGTTCGGCCTTCGCGGCATCAATACAACAACTTGGCCCAAACCGAACACACCTGTCGGTGATACAATAGGTTACCATTTACGCCAGGGTGGCCATGACATCACAGAATACGATTGGGAGCAGTACTTGAATTTCGCAACTCGACATTTCAAAGAGAAAATGGAAAGCCGTTGATGCTTTCTTATCCGCTACGGAAATGAATCGTTTACGCGACGATTTCATTTCCGACCGCGCGGGAGTATGAAAAAAAACGCTTGAATACTCCGCATCTCTATGCCATGCAACCCAATGGCCCATAGCTTCATAGCCTTCTATTGCAAGCAAACACCGTGCCCGCGTCAGCGTCACGGCGTCAACGCTATTTCCGCTTGATTAACGACCCCAGCCTTGACTTCAAACGTGGGAGGTGATTTTGAATACTTGCGAGGTATACGAGACTTTGGAACCTTAGCAAACCCTGCATCGGAATCCTCCGGATCTTCGGTCAGTTTGTCGGAGAGTATTACCGTATGATTTCCAACTACAGCCCCTTCGCTTTCCGAGTCGGATAAAACCAATACGAACTTGCCCTCTGAATCGGTCAAACCAAAGGAACCTACGCCTAAGTTTTCAGAATCCTTATTCTCTGGCTGAAACAGAACGCGAATATCTGGCAGAGGTTTTCCGTCCAAAGTTACTACGCCCTCAACCTTGGCAGTATTCCCTGATCCACATCCGACGACAACCACACAAGAAAAAGCCATCAACCAACTACCGATTGTTCGCATCGCGACACCACTGTTTATTAATTTGTGGAATTGATCGTGTAAAAACAGGAAAGCGAAGTGCTGTCCACAACACTTCGCTCTCTCTTGTGAAATCAACTTAACAATAATACCCACTCATTAAAGCGGATCAGCAAAGGCTTCTCCACCCGCAACGGTTGCCAAGGATGTATAGACAGTCATATCGATGGTTGGGAAAATTGGGTTGACCGAACCATCGGCTCGAACAAACTGAATCGCGCCTCCACTGTGCAATGAACCGAACGCTCGCTTGCAGGGATTGGAGTCACCTTGGGACGCACACAAACTATAGTCTGCCAAAAGCGTTCGAGATTCAGGTGTTGCGGTCGACAACGCAAAGGATGTGTAGGAATACGCCCAGAACGTCGTTCGGCGCTCCGTCGTTAATGTCGTATACTCACCCACCATCAGCGTATTGCTACTGCCATCACTAATGGAACCAAAGGTTTCGCAAGCATACTTATTGGCTTGACCGTTTACACGACCGGTCCAGTGCAATACTCCCTTCTTATTGATCGGGCATTCAGGTCTAAGTATGTCCGATGAATCCCATTGGCGACGGTACTGATACTCGCCATTAAAGCCCCAACCTACTCCACCCATACCGCGGTA
>JAGQOY010000411.1 GCA_020427005.1 Planctomycetales bacterium | reverse complement strand
CAGTTGTTTGGAACTGGAATCAGGCAATTTTCTGAGTTCCTCCTGTGCACGCCGAACATATCGCATTGCACAGGCTAAAGTAAAACTCTCTGCATCGGTTGTATTCAAGGCCTGTTGAACAATGGGGTCCAACAGCTCGACATTTCCTTGTTGCAATCTGCGCAAAAGCTGCCGTCTAAGGGTTGGCACAGATTTTCTGAGCGCCCGCATTAGCGGTAAAGTGGGCTTTCCTTGCCGTAAATCGGTACCGAGGGTCTTGCCGGTTGACGCGGTGCCCCAGTAGTCCAACCAATCATCGTAAATTTGAAACGCGATTCCCAAAAAGCGCCCAAATCTCGAAAGTGCCAGGCTGCGTTCCCGAGTCGTGTGAACACTCCACGCTCCCAGTCGACAGCTGACTTCACACAAAGCTGCCGTTTTTTGCAACAAGATGCTCCGGTAGGCACGAAACGAAAGTTGCCAATTCTGCGAATTTGCTTGCTGGCGGAGCTCTCCTTCACATAATCGTTTGGCTGCGTCAGCAATACTTCGGGCGGGGAGCCCGGAATGGCATTGAGCTGCCAACCAGTAGGCGCGAGTGAATAGGTAATCGCCCAAAAGGATTGCGGTATGCGTACCTACTCTTTGGTGGATAGTGGGTGCATTGCGCCGCACCAGGTTACTGTCCATGAAGTCATCGTGAATGAGGCTAGCAACATGCACCAGCTCAACCGTGGCCGCTATGAGGATGGACTCATGACGAATGCTTTGCACTTCAGGTGCGGCGGCTCGGGCGGAAAGCAACACCAGCATCGGCCTCAGGCGTTTTCCACTCAGCTCAGAGACTGCTTGGGTCAGACTTGAAACCTCAAAATGTTTACTACTTAATGTATCTCCAATTACCTGTTCGACGCGCTGCAACGAATCGCCAATTTGATCATGAATGTCAGCCAGAAAGGAGTTTGTCCGCAATGTTTTTGAAATGTCCCCGGCTAACTCAGGGCGAGGGATTGCCGAAGGAATCGGCTGAACGGCGCCACGCTCAATCATGTGAAGCTTTCTAGGGGCATTTTTTTCTTGGATTTGTTCGCATAACCAGTATTCACATAACCAATCTATCTAGTTTTCAATTTTCATTGGATTTGGGCTCATCGGATTCGGCGGCGCTGTGCACAAATTCGCCGCGCGTACCTCCCGACTTGGATAGAACTCGGACCTGGTTGACAGTCAACTCGCGATCACTAGATTTGCACATGTCATAAATAGTTAGTGCGGCAGTAGAGGCTGCCACGAGAGCTTCCATTTCGACTCCAGTCCGACCAATAGAAATCGCCTGTGCCTCGATTTCCAGGCTTGTTTCATTTAGCCAATGGAAGTCCACGCTCACTTTTTCTAACGGAATTGTGTGGCAAAGCGGAATCAGTTCGCTCGTACGTTTCGCAGCACAAATTCCAGCTAGTCTTGCGACGTTGAGCACATCCCCTTTTTTGATTTGGTTTTCTCGAATCGCTTTCGCTGTTGCGGGGGTCATCGTGCATACGGCACCTGCTCGCGCCTCCCGACGAGACGCTGGTTTTGCGCTCGTATCCACCATCGAGGCTTTGCCATCCTGGTCGACATGAGTCAAAATTCCGGGCTTTTTGTCATCCATACACTGGTTTCTTTTTCACGCCAAAAAACACACAAGGCCCAAACGAAACTCTCCCATTGTCACAGCGTAGTCGCAATCGTTTTGATAAAACATTAACGGCAAGCCGACTCTGTGCTAAAGGGCACACAAGCTTTCTAGTACCACTAACCGCAGTTTGCGTAACTCATTAACAACGGGATAAGTATGCTGGGAAAGTACAGACGAGCTCCCATGATTCCAAGCTAATAATTTCAAACAATTTGAAAAGGTGCGGTATGACAAGTAGGAGCAAATGGGCTGAATTTCTCGTGCACCAAGAGCGAACCAAATGACGGCTGACATCCATCCGTCGCCTTGGGGAGGTCCGATTGGTTCAGGGAACGTTGGGACATATGGCTGTTTGTAACGGTTATTAAGCCATAGCATGCTTATCCCAGGCCTTTTATTCCAAAACGAATCAGATAGGGAGTAATCAACAACAAGGTTGCTTGCGAGGGTCAAACAAAAAAAGCCCATCTACCAAAGGCAGCTGGGCTTAATTTGACCGTTTCAATACTATGTCTTGAAAACTACTATCGCAGGCTCAAGAACCGGGCTATTTTTCAACAGCCCAAACTGACTAAACCAATTCCTTCTTTCCGCCCACGAGTGTTCGCAGTCTTTCTGCAAGCAGTCGAGCATCGAAAGGCTTCTTGAAAGTTTCATTGATTGCCGAACGATCAAAACTGAACGTTTGGCCATCATCAGGCAGTAACGCGATGAGTACGATTTCAGTAAAATCGTTATTCTTACGCAGGTTTTGACAAATCTGAAGAGCTTCCACTTTGCCGATCGAGAAGTCTACGATCATGCAGTCGGGATGGAAACTCTCAGCCTGGATGCCCGCCTCGAAACCGCTTGCCGCTGTACCAACTTTGAATGACTTCTCAGGCGGAAGTTCCCGCTTGAGATTCTCAATTAGTACTTGATCTTGAGCAACTATCAACACCTTAGCCATCGCCTCATCTTCAAGATCCCCTAGGGGCATGCCATGCTCCTTGAGAAACTTGATAAGGTACTCGCGGGGGATTCGACGGTCTTGC
>JAGQOY010000410.1 GCA_020427005.1 Planctomycetales bacterium | reverse complement strand
CGCCAAGCGTGCGATGTTTGCCGGCGATCGCGAGCACGAAACAGGCGATGGCAAGGGTGCAACACAGGACTAGTGAGTATCGCACGCTCGTCGATCCTACGACCACCGCGTTGACACCTCCCGCAATAGTCACCGTTAGCAGCACGGTCAGCCTACGTTGAGCGGCGGGAGTCGTGCGTTGAGCTCGTGCACCTCGATGACCAAGTGCCACGAGCAATGGCTCATGGGCCAAGAAACCCGCTAACGAAGCAACCGCAACACACAGGCCCACGACAGTCGGCCCGGTGACCAAAATGGCTGTCACGATTGGAATCGCAAGAATCGCATAGGCCCCGTGCTCCTTCGGCTTCAAATTCGCGGCCGGTTCAGCCCGAGGCATTTTGGCTGATTCGATGGTGGCTGTGCTCATTTTCTCCGGGCCTCAGGTGCCAGTCATGGCTAATGTTTCGGAACTCATCTCATCCCAATATATCGCAATGTGCACCTGCGTGTATATAATTATTCTTCAAGATAAACGCGTGGCGGATTGTCACAGTAGAGACTGACGTTGAGTTCTCAATCGCAAACCGCTAGCCTGTGGGGTTATCGCCCAGCCTCCGCTCCACTAACGCAACAGCAGACATCGCAGGTTGAAAATGAACGAGCCAACCCCGAAAGAACTTTTCTTGCAGAGCGTCGCTCGTTGCTTGGCTTCGGAGGCTTTTATCCCAGCGTTTTACGATCGCTTTTTGTCAGCTCCGACGAAATCAAGAACAAGTTTAGGTTCACTGACTTTGACAAGCAAAACGCGATGCTGAGCCGTTCGTTGGAACTGGCGGCTGGTGCCACCTCAGGCGATCCTGAATCGCTGCGCGAGATAAGTGCACGAGCGGAGACACACGACCGGTATCATCTAAACGTCGAGCCTCGGCTTTACGATATCTGGTTGGAAACCATCATTGAAACCGCTCGCGATTACGATGCGAATTGGAGCGAAGTCGTTGAGGCCTCAAGGCGCTCTATTCTCGGGCACGTCGTCCAGCACATGGTTCGCAAGTATTGATCAGTGCGGCGGCATTCTCTGAACTACCCTCAACTTGATGTCTGAGCTCCACGTCGCCGAGAGGGGTGGGGGCGTGCATTGAATTTCCATTCGTGTGGACTTTGCCGACTAGGGAACTCGCGAGGTTCGCATCAGTTCTGGTGGCCGGCAAAGGCGATACGTCCGAAAAAGATTATGTCTCGCTCTGAACATCGTGCAGCTCACCCTGAGAAAGCGCGACATGCTTGCTGACGCGAAGGATTGCGGCACAGGCCGGTTTCTGCCCCTCGCTGGCCCGAAATGATGAATGGACTCATCAATGAGATTCAACCAGCTTAATCGCGTCATTGTATGCGGATTCGGCTTAACGGTTCTGGCATTCGCACTCTTTGCCCGCACCGCGGTAGCACAAGAGCGGAACGCAACTGGATCTCAGGCCCTCGTGAGTACCCTGGATCAACCAGTTGTGGCAATTGAATCATCGCAACCAAGTGAAAATCCATCACCAGTGGCCGCTCCGTGTGAAGAATGCGAGAAGCAGGCGAGCAAGACTAAAGACGCTTTGAACGCAGCCATGAAAGATGCCTACAAAGGCGTGTTCTATGCGAATGATTTCTCGTACTTGCGTAACCCAGCATACGATGGTCCACATTTCGCGGGCGATTCGTTTAAGGGGCTGATGGACGGCAAACTTGATCTGGGTGGCGAGTATCGATCGCGCTACCACCACGAAAGCAATATGCGTGGACTGGGTCTTACTGGGATCGACGACCAGTTTTGGCTTTCGCGCGTGCGGCTCTTTTCAAACTACCGAGTGACGGAGAATATTCGAGTCTTTGGTGAATACCTCTACGCGGACTCAGGGGGCGAGGACTTCGCACCACGTCCGATCGAGGAGAACCGCGGAGAGTTTCAAAATCTCTTTGTCGATGCGACGCTATTTGATTGTGATGAGATGCAGGTCAGCGGTCGGGCTGGTCGCCAAGAGTTGCTGCTCGGAGCGGAACGACTTGTATCTCCGCTCGACTGGGCTAATACCCGGCGAACCTTTGACGGCTATCGAGCAACGGTGAAAGGCTCCCAAAACGCAGTCGATTTGTTCTACACGAATCCAGTGAATCGAATCGCCGCCACTGGAGGCACCAACGAATGGGACAGCTCCAACAACAACCAGAGCTTCTACGGAGCCTATTTGTCCAACAAATCATTAGGCAAAGATTATGGTGTGTCTGCTTTGGAGACATACTACATCGGCTATGACAACACAGACCAGAACTTCTCGTTTCATACGATTGGAAGCCGAGTTGCCGGCAAAGTGGATTCTGTGCTCTATGAGTTCGAAGGTGGTGTGCAGTTTGGTGACAATGCTGATGGTTCGGGACACGATGCAGGTTTCATGGCCGCTGGGCTTGGCAAGGTTCTAAACGCGGATGGAACGTTTGGCGCATGGTCTCCAACGGTGTGGGCTTGGTATGACTGGGCTTCGGGCGGAGACTCTACGCTCATTGCTCCCGGTGACGATGGGTTCCACCACTACTTTCCCTTGGCCCACAAGTACAACGGGTTCATGGACCTTTTCGGACGTAGGAATTTGAACGACGTGAATGTCCAGTTCATCTCCCCGATTGGCAAACGAGTGAACTTCTTAGTCTGGTATCACTATTTCTTCTTGGACCAAGCGACG
>JAGQOY010000409.1 GCA_020427005.1 Planctomycetales bacterium | reverse complement strand
ACACAGAGTTCTCGTCCGGAGTCCGAATGCGAATGGGTGCGAACTCTGCGTTGAATTCGGGGCTCTCTGCGAAGCTTTAACCGATAGAATAGTGGACCAAGAACAGGCAGCCCCCAGAAAATTGAGGCTTCACATGAATAACGATGAAGACACCTTCGTATTTTGCTTCCCAGTCTACTTTCTTCTCGACCCAAGCCCACCGGTGAGTTTTGTTTCACGTCCGCTCCTAGATGGAACGGAGAGGTTTGGAATACACGTATTCACCGACGAAGCGGCGGCGGACCAATATTTGATGGAACACGCCCTTCCGCCGACTGTCGTCAAGCACGCTGCTGCGAACGAGCCAACGTTTGTTGGGAAACTAAAAATTCTGCTTGAACAGAAAGAGTTCACGCACTTGATCGTCGATGATCGCGGAGGCCATCGCGTGAAACCAATGCGTTGTATCCCGATCAAAGACATCGTTAAGAATTTGGATTGAATATCAAGCACAAGGCGTATTCGCGAAGACCGCGCCTAGTTTAGTATGCGAGAGCTTTATCAATGTACATCCGCATCTCTTCCGCGACATCATTGTATTGACTGACCTGCAGTAACTGTCTTTCGTCCTTAAGCTCAATAACATCCCCACCAAGGCTGATGCCCATGTCGTCGACTAGTCCTACAATCATCTGCGACTCTGGTGGCCTTTGATCGCGCATGAATTCAAGCATTCGCTTCCAGTTTTCGGGATCTTGATCCTGCTGCTTCGGTGAATCGATTACGAGTGGACAGCGGGTTGTTGTCGAGTACTTCTCAATCGTCTTGATGATGGCAAAGTAGAAAGCCAACAGCGCTCGAGGCAAATCGCTTCCGTTCTCCTTGATCTTGGAGTGCACCTCTTTATAACTGGACTCTGAAAGCTCCTTGACCTGAAGCTGTTGCAAGAATGCAGTCATCCTCCCCATATAGTACTCTTTGATTTCCTTAGCCCGCTTCTTTGAGGAAGCACTTTTCATCTCCTCGTCCGCACTCTCTACCTCGTCGTCAATCTCGCCAATCCTCTGATTCAGTACGTTGAGTTCCGATCGCAACACGGTTCGGACTTCCTTTTTTCCTTCGCTTCTCAGAATGTCTTGTAATTTCACTTCCCCTTGTTTCATTTCAAGAATCGCATTGATCTTGGCGACTTGCTTGGAAGCGTCCTCTATGCTTGCCTTTCTTTTCGCCATGTCCGCGATACAAGCATCCAGTTCATCATGGAGTTGAACCAACAACGCACGCATTTGGTCTTCGTCTTGAGCAATTCCAAATCTTTCAGCAAAAGAGTTGTGATACTCCGCTCCACAGGTTGGACACTCGATCTCATCGTCCAGTTTTTCACTAGCAAAATCGAAGTCCTTCCTCAACTCGTTCGCGGCTAGCTCCGTGATGCCAATCTGCCGCTCAATCGAGTAGCGACGATTTTCCAGAGCTATCAACTCATCCCTAAGAACAAGCTCAGTCTGCTGAAGCTTGTTGCATTGCTGTAGAAGTAATTCGATTTCTCGCTCGTAATTTTGAATGCTCATGTCGAATTGAGTGCCGGCAATTTGCTCAATTCGCTCAAGTACGCGATGGATTACGGTTCTTTCCTGCCTAACTTGCACCAATTCATTTTCCGCAAGCGTCTTTCGATTCTTCGCGACATAATACTCATTTGGCTTGATCCCGGTGTGAAACTGGGCAATCGCTGGTCGGTATGACTTGTACTGCTTTAGGGATTCAAAAGAATCCCAGTTGTCTACCCAGCTTGCATCCTGATCTGCATAAAATGGCAAGAATAGGAATGCCGGTGTCGCTTGCCATGGCTCCATCGTGGTGCTGTTGGTTAATTCCAAGCGAAAGTTAAACAACTCGGAGAAGAAGGGTCCGAGTCCCTTCGTTATACTTCCGAAACTTCCAACAATGTCATTTTCAACATTGAAGACCGTGTACTGTCGTCCCGATTTCAGGATTCGATAAAGGGCTCCACCAATTTCGAAGTGGACGAGCAGCGAGACATCGAGCTTGTTCCAATTGGGGTGAATGCGCTTCGGTGTAGCACCGAAAGCCGTGTACAGAGACTTAATGAGGCAGGATTTTCCGCAATCATTTTCCCCCTTTATCACCGTTACAAGACTTTTGAACTTCTCCCTTCGCGCTGTCTTTTCTTTTGCTGAGAGGAGTAGGATCTCGTGAAATCGCAATCTTGTCATGAGTTTTTTTCCTGAGATTGCGAACCAGACGCCGGAAATTCTTGCTCATAAATCTGCACCACGATCATCGCGTTTAAAAAAGCCATCGAATAATGTAGGCAAACTGCTTGCCACTCTTTGTATGAGATCTTCGAAAAATGCGAGAGTATGTCGGATATAATTGTAGGCGAGGCCAAATGAGCTTCGGACACACGGCTTAGCTCAAGTACTATCATCTTCTGTGCTTCAGCGATTATTCGATTTGTCGGGTCCAGCCTCCCGGCTAGATATTTCCGTACATTCTCAATCAGCACGCGAGATTGATTTGGTGGAAGTGACTCTTTTGTAAACTGACTGGAAATCAGACCGACCAAGTCGTTTTGTTTCTTTATCGACATTACGCAGTCGATCATGTTCTGCACTTGCTGCCGAGTAAGACCGCGATTTTTCACCAAATCAGAAAACGCTACGTCTCTAGTCTCCCGATTGGTTCTGCGTTGTATGTCCGACTTCAATGTCCTG
>JAGQOY010000040.1 GCA_020427005.1 Planctomycetales bacterium | reverse complement strand
TAAATTCCCGTATGGATTGAGCCGTACCTAGATTATGCAGTGGTTGTAACATTTGAGTAGCTTTGTTTATCCGTAGCAGAAGTACTGTAAGACGAGTATGAATCATGAGTGATTGGATTGAGGAAGGAAAGAAGGCTCCGGCATTCACTTTGTCGACGGACTCAGGGAAAAAAGTGAAACTTTCAGACTTTGCCGGCTCACCCGTTGTTTTGTATTTTTACCCCAAAGATGACACTCCCGGCTGCACACGAGAAGCATGTGCCTTTCGTGATAGAAAAGCTGAGTTGGAATCTCTTGGAGCCGTTGTACTGGGTGTAAGCCCTGACACTTCGGAATCACATGCCAAATTCAAAACCAAATACGAGCTCAATTTCACCCTACTTGCCGATTTGGATCACAAAGTGGCTGAAAAGTATGGTGCTTGGCGAGAGAAAAATATGTATGGAAAGAAATCGATGGGCGTGCAGCGTAGTACTTTCCTTATTGGCCACGACGGTAAGGTTGCGAAGCTTTGGAAAAAAGTTCAGGTAGATGGGCATGACACGCAAGTGCTTGCAGCTCTTCAAGAATTAGTGAAGGACTAATTTGCGATTACCCAGTCTCAGCTTCGATTTACTTCAGATTAAGATGAATTTCTAATGCAATACAGTTACCTAGATCTTGCCAAGATGATTGACCACTCTTTGTTGGTTCCCAATTACAATCAAGAGATTCTCGAGTCAGGTATACAACTGGCGATAGCTTATGACGTGGCCAGCGTATGTATCATGCCATATTATCTGCCGCGCTGCGCTGAATTACTCAAAGAGACTGATATTAAAGCCTCCACTACCATTGGTTTCCCACATGGTGGTCACACGACAAAAGTGAAAATTGCTGAGGCTTCCCAGGCCCTCCACGATGGCTGTGAGGAACTAGATATGGTTGTGAATATTAGTCAAGTGCTGTCTGGTAATTGGGATTACGTGACCCAAGATATTCGTGCGGTAATTCAAGTGGCTCATGATGCGGGGCAAAAAGTCAAGGTCATTTTTGAAAACTGCTACTTGCAAGATGAACAGAAAATTCGGCTCTGCGAAATTTGCAGTGAATTGATGGCTGATTGGATCAAGACAAGTACTGGCTATGGATCGGGAGGTGCAACTCTGGATGATCTACGCCTCATGCGTAAGCACTCCGCATCACACGTACAAGTCAAAGCAGCCGGTGGGGTACGTGATCTCGCAACCCTGATCGAAGTACGCAAACTGGGCGTCTCAAGATGTGGAGCCAGCCGCACAAAGGAAATGCTAGACGAATACAGACAACAAGCTGGTATGCCTGAAATTCAACTGCAGTCACTGGGCAAGTCATCGTACTAGTAGAAATTGCAGCCACAAACGAGGAAGTAAAGCATGAAATCGCTGCTTGCTGGGACGCTGCTACTTTCACTGATCCTCCAAGGCCCACCATCTCTCTTTGCTCAAGCTGAGGGGGAAGAGTTTCCGAGCTCGATGCTTGGTTTCCTAAAAGTAGGCACTCGAGTTGGCGTTCACTATAACCAGAGTCCAGATCGAACTGGGGAGCAGTTTACTATCGGAATCTATGACGAGAGTGGATGGCGAATGGCGGTCGATGCCAGAAAACTTTCAAATTCTGAATTACGCAAAAAGTATGAAATTATCGATTCACTCGCGACCCAGTATCTGAAGGAACATGAAGAATCGATGTCGAAACGAAGCAACAAACTTCCGACGGGAACGCGATACGCAGAGCCGGAGATTTCTATTTCCTTCGATCGCAGCGCGCTCCTTTGTACGGTGCTTCATGTGGGGAGCGACTACGTGCTCGTTTCTTACGGCGAGCAAAATAACAAACGCAGGGTCCTGCCCAAACACTTGATCAAATACATATACTGGGACAACAATATTCCCAATTTCTCCGTACAATCGAAGATCGTCAATTCTGACAATTAGAGCGGACTTTACGTTCAACGAAATACGACGGTGACGCTGATATATGTCTTTCTCTCACCTTTGTTCTATCATCTTGATCCGCCGTTTTTTACCGATGGAATATTGAATGAATGCCAGTGCCGAGGCGTATGATCTACCTGCAAGAGTCCGAACATATGATCATGATATGGAGATTATGCATCCGCTTCGGAACAAGATGATAGACATAGCCTTGACAATCCTGCCGTTTGATAAAGGGCTGAAATTTTCTGTTTTGGATCTCGGTACTGGAACCGGAGTATTCGCACACAAGCTTCTCGAGAGGTTTCCTGACGCGAAAGTCGTAGCCGTTGATGGGGCAGCGGCGATGTTGGACCTTGCCAAATCGCGACTTGGGAATTACTGCCAACGAGTCCAATGGGTAAACTGCGAATTCCAAAACTTGCCTCCCGAGATCGTGAAGCCAAACGCGTTCGACCTAGTGATTTCATCCTACGCGCTTCACCACCTAAATCGCGCTGAAAAATTGAAGTTGCTTACGGGGGTAGTTAAAGCATTGAAACCAGGCGGTTGGCTGCTAAATGCCGATATTGTCGTGGCCGGTTCGGATGCGATCGAGTCCCGTATCCAGGAAATCCGGGTGTCTGCAGTCACTAATCGAGCTCCAACAGATGATCTCCGATTTCAAGACACAGTCGCCACCAGACGATTCCTAGATGAACTCGAGGCCGCCGACCACGATCAACCCCAGACACTGGAGTCAGATCTACAAGTGGTTCGCGAATCTGGCATCGAATCAGCAGAAGTGCTTTGGAAAGAATTTAGGGAAGTCGTAATCGGTGGTCCAAAATCATTCAGTACAGCTGACTGCTCCACTTGCACCGAAGTAACACTGTGAAATATTGAGCTCATCGGTTTTCGTCAATCAGCAGTATTTACCTTGTTTTTGGGAATTTGCAGCAGGGGAGCATTCACGGCTGGCAAGAAACTGGCAAGTTGCCTTTTGATTGGTTCTTTATCTGGATCATTAGCCAAGTTTTTGAATTCCCCTGGATCCACAGACAAATCATATAGTTCCTCAGTCCCTTCTTTGTAGTGAATGTAACGCCAATTGTTTTGAATAACGACGTGATTATTTGGCAGCCAGGTACACAAAACTGCCCGATCAGATTTTTGATTCGGATCGTTAAGAAACGGCGCCAAGCTTTGGCCATCGAATCGTTGCGGAGCGTTGAGACCTGCAATGTCTATTAGCGAAGGATAGATATCAACCAGGCCTACGGTTGCATCACATGTGGCCCCCTGAGGCACCCCCTTGCCGGCGAATATCAGTGGCGTGCGCGTCGATTCTTCCCATAACGTGCGTTTGGCCCAGTGCTGTTTTTCACCTAGATGCCAACCGTGATCACTCCATAAGACAATTAGCGTATTGCCACCGTTTGGGCCGTCAAGTGCTGCGTCTGCAACAACGCCAACGCAGTGATCGACAAAACTAATGCACGCCAAATAGGAGTGGACAAAATCTCGCCATTTGCCGCTTCGCACTACTTCGGAATGTTTGGGAGCGATGGCTTGCTGGCGTGTTATATCGCTAATCGGAATGTCGTCCATGTCATCGTCCGGTACTTCCGGCAGCATGAGTGTATCGCGATCATAAAGGTCAAACCATTTCGGTGGCACCAGTAATGGAACATGTGGGCGATGAAATCCTGTAGCAAGGAAAAACGGCTTATCCTGCTCTTGCATCAAGAACTCAGCAGCTTTTTCAGCCAGTTGATAGTCTCCCATCTCCTCATCACTTTCGGGAAAGGCTCCGTAGTCCCAAACTTTAACGGGCCAATTCATCGGCTGACTGGGAGTTGGATTACGGCCTTGAGTAAGATTCACATCGAAAGACTCAGCCACACGTCCTTTGAAACCCGAATGCAAAAGCTTACCGCCACCTAGCGTCATGTAACCGTTTCGTTTGAAAAGCAAAGGAATAGGCAGATCACTCTCGAGAGTCGTCGCTTGGTGGAAATCCGCGTTAAACTCATAGCAGCCGGTCGTCGAGGCCAGTTTGCCCGAGAAGACTGAAACTCGTGACGCCATGCATACGGGAACTTGGCAGTGTGCGTTGCGAAACAGGCAACCTCGACTAGCCAAGCGATCCAGGTTTGGAGTTTGTACCTGAGGGTGCCCGGCTAGACAGCCAATCCAATCGTTTAGGTCGTCGATCGCGATAAATACAATGTTTGGTCGATCATCGGCCTTCAGTCCTTCCACGGCTAACATTGCACAAAACAATGCGAGAATCGTCTTCATTATCTTTCTCACCGAAATTGAATTCCGACCAAGATTGTGCCACACTTATTGGCGCAGGGATTCCTGCACCTACGAATACAGGATACGCGAAACTTGCAAGCCAATGTTACTCGATCCACTTTAATATCAGATGCTGATCATTATGTGACGTTGTCAACGAACTATGATTGAGAATTTTTGTCTAAGAGAAATGGAAAAACTGGTTGTCATGATAATCCCGCATACTAAATGGGCTGTGTTAGCAGCCACAACTTTGCTGACTTTGTGTCATGTTGGATTAGCAGTCCAGCCAAATTTCGTGTTCTTCATAACGGATGACATAAGTGCAGATGATTTGGGAATTTATGGTAACTCCTGGATCCATACACCCAACCTTGATCGATTGGCTACTCAAGGTCTTGTATTTGACAACGCCTACTTAACGATTAGTTCCTGTTCCCCCAGCCGTTGTAGCATGATTACTGGACGATACCCACATAACACGGGTGCACCCGAGTTGCACACAACATTGCCGGACGATCAGGTAACGTTTGTACAACTGCTAAAAAACCACGGATACCATACAATTCTATCGGGCAAGAACCATATGAACGCGCCTGAGAAACTTGGCTTTGTAGAACATTCCGATAGCAGTCCCTCTGGATCGGAAAACTGGGTCAGGCACTTGCGCGAACGCCCTCGTGACAAACCCTTCTTCTGCTGGTTTGCATCGCATGACGCGCACTATGCATTTACTCCGGACTCCCACGCACCTACCTATAACGCAATTGACGTTCAAGTTCCTCCGATGCTATTTGACGGACCTGCGACCCGTCAGGAATTGGCTGAGTTTGCTCACGAGGTTAGCCGGACCGACTACTATGCTGGTCAAGTCATGGATGAGTTGGAAAGGCAAGGCGTTCGCAACAACACTTACTTCATTTACTGCAGCGACAATGGGCGTCCGTTTCCTCGTTGCAAGACTTATTTATTTGACAGTGGAATACGCACACCTCTAATAGTTTTGGGACCACGAGTTAGCGCAGGGCGCACGAAGTCGATTACCAGTTCCGTCGACTATGCGGCAACAATCTTAGAACTAGCGGGGGTGGAAAAGCCGCCTTCTGTACAAGGCGTCAGCTTCGTACCGGTACTCGAGGACCCCACGGCTGAAGTTCGCAATGTGGCGTTCTCGGAACGAAATTGGCATGTTTATCAGAATCATGCTCGAGCAGTGCGTCACGACGGCTGGCTCTATATTTGGAACGCTTGGCCAGAGCGGTACAACGTATCGAGTGAAAGCTCGGATTTCAAATTTGCTGCTGCAAAGGAACTCTGGTTGGCAAGTGCGGCTGGAAAGCTGACCGATGCGCAAAACTTGATGACACAGCCCAATCAGCCGTCAGAAATGCTATTTCGGATTGCAGATGATCCCCATCAATTGAACAATATGGCCGCAGAGACACGTTATCAGGACGTCATGAAGACCATGCGTGAATTGCTTGGTGCGTGGCAATCTGAGACTGGCGATGATGTTCCAGAATCTCCGACGCTTGATCGTCAACCGTTGCATGAAGGTAACAATAAGCCGGTTGTTCGGGGAGCCTTTCCAGGTGCCCGAAGTCATTCCACGGCGAATTCTAATTCTGGACCAGTCATACATTCCAACTCCCCATGACGAGATCCTCCAATCATGAAAATAGAGCAAATGACTCCCATGGCTAATTTTACGCAATTAGTTACCGTGCGAGTTTTATCCGTAATGTATTTGATGTGGGGACTGCAGGTGGGCGTTGCGTCTGCGCAGACTCAGACCAATTGGGGAAAGTATTTGAATACTGATCTCGATGCTAGCCATTATTTACAAACAATCGTAGATGAAAGTGCAGGACTGGTTGAGTTGCCAGCGGGAACACTGCATTTGGAACATGCGATCCAAGTTGATTTAGCTCGCACGGGCTTTCGGGAGCTCCGCGGTTCGACTGCTACTCGCATTATCAAGACGACGCCAGGCCCTGCGTTTGAGGTTATTGGTTCACATTTTAGATCAGCGGATCCGGAGGGATTTGCTGAACAAGTCTGGGATCGTGAGAGGATGCCAACCTTAATTGGGTTCGCGATTGAAGGCCAACATCCGGAGGCCGATGGCATTGAAGCTAGCGGTACGATGCAATTAACACTGTCGAATTTGCATTTACGTAAGTTGAGACATGGAGTTCGTCTGGTAAACAATAACCGCAACCTGTTGATCGATGCGTGCCACATATATGAGAACGGCGGATGCGGAATCTTTTATGATAATGTCAATCTACACCAATCCAACATCGTTGGATGTCATATTAGTTACTGTCAGCAAGGCGGCATCGTAGCCCGGGGAGGGAATGTGCGGAACATTCACATAACTGGATGTGATATTGAAAGTAATATGGGTGCAGATCAAGACCCGACGGCAAATATTCTTATTGATTGTCGCAGAAGTGATTACGGTATTGCTGAGGTCGCGATTACCGGATGTACCATTCAGCACAACGACGCAGGACCTGATTCAGCCAACATCCGGATGATTGGCAATAGCAATGCGACGGACGACGGCCGGCCGCGAAATGAAGGGCATGTTACTATTACTGGCAACGTCCTAAGTGACGTACACAACAACGTCTGGCTAGAAGGGTGTCGTGGAATTACGCTGACCGGAAATACATTTTGGATGGGCTACGATTACAATTTGCGCCTCGACAACTGTAGTCATATTGTTATGGCTGCGAATAACTTTGATCGCAATCCACGATATGATTACGGTCATGCTCGCGACTCTCGAAATCTCATTAGCGTGAAGGATTGCGAAGATTGTACATTGGCCGGGTTGCACGTATCGGCAATCAGCGGTGAAAATGCAGCAGTTGAGTTCAGCGACTGTAAACGTCTCAACGTTTCCGGATTAACGATTCTCGATTGTCAATTCGCTTTGAAGATAAATAGCGTCAGCCAAAGTGTTTTTTCAGGTTGCCTGATCAATAGTAGTTCTGATGAAGGCAACCGAATTCAGATCCGCAATTGTCAAAACAATCGTTGGGACGAAGCGTTTGATATTCCGCTAGTTGGTAAATAGAGCTGACGTTGGCGTATGGATTGGATTGTACAGTGTGACCTTTCAGCTGAGGAACGATGATATGAAATGTCGATGGAAATCGATTTTCAGCCTTTTATCCGGCATGATATGCGTTTTTGTCAGTTCGACGGCCGCTGCAGCTCAGCCCAATATCGTATTTATTCTGGTTGATGATTTAGGGCGACATGACTTGGGATGTGAAGGAAGTACCTTCTATGAGACTCCAAACATTGACCGTTTGGCTAGTCGTTCCATGCGTTTTGTAAAAGGGTATTCGGCCTGCCAGGTTTGCAGTCCATCTCGTGCGGCAATTCAAACCGGGAAAAGTCCCGTTCGTGTAGAGATCACCGATTACATTAGTCCGCCGGGTGCCAATCAACCCGAGCAGTGGAAACGTAACACTCAGTTGCTTCCAGCCGGTTTTCGGCGTGAATTGGCACTTGAAGAAACCACGATTGCCGAAGCACTAAAGGCTCTAAATTACACGACTTTCTTTGCCGGGAAGTGGCATCTTGGTGGAACGGGTTTTTTACCTACCGATCAGGGCTACGATATCAATCGTGGCGGACATGAAGCTGGCACTCCTCCCGGAGGTTTTTTTTCCCCCTACCGCAATCCAGTGCTGGAGGATGGTCCAGACGGAGAGAGCCTGCCATTGAGATTGGGAAGAGAGACAGCCGAATTCATCCGCTCTCGTCAGGGAAAATCTAACCCATACTTCGCCATGTTGTGCTTTTATTCGGTGCACGCGCCCATTCAAACAACTGAAGCCTTGTGGAAGAAATACCGTGACAAGGCAGAGCGTATGGGTTTGATCCAAGATTCTACACGATTTGTTCTCGATAGAACTCAAGAAGTTCGACAGGTTCAAGACAATCCGCTATATGCAGGCATGATGGAAGCAATGGATTTGGCAGTAGGAAACGTTTTGACAGCGGTTGAGGAGAGCGGACAAAACGAGGACACGATTATCATCTTCACTTCGGATAATGGAGGGGTGTCTTCTGGAGATGGATACGCAACCGCTTGTTTGCCTCTTCGCGGCGGAAAGGGTCGCCAGTGGGAGGGAGGAATCCGAGCCCCCTTTTATATCGCATTGCCTGGGAAGACTAGCGGACAATCAACAGAGGCCTTTGCTACAGGAATGGACTTTTTTCCGACTTTGGTCGAGTTAGCCGGAGGACAAGTCCCAGCTGGATTGGACGGAATCAGTTTAGTGCCTGTATTGAACGGCCAGAACATGCCGTCGCGTCCATTATTCTGGCACTACCCGCATTATGGAAATCAAGGCGGTGAGCCTTCGGCGATCGTGAGAGATGGCGAGTGGAAATTGATTCACTATTTCGAGGATGGAAGAGACGAGCTATATAATCTTGTCACCGACCTTGGCGAGCAAAATAATATCATTGACCAGGAACCGTTCCGGGCCAGGAGCATGTCCCGACAACTGCAACAATGGTTAGTTGATGTGAATGCCAAAATGCCAACTAAGAACGAAGGCTATGACGCTGCCGAACATGAAGCGGGCCTACAAAGACTGCGAACATCTGGATTGCCGCGGCGAGAGAAAGAACATGCTGCCATGTTGCAAAGAGATTTTGTGCCTGGCGGCGGTTGGTGGGAGAATAAAAAGAGGTAGTGCAAGCTAGTGAAAAAAGGAGTTACGATAGCGGCCTATGAAATTCTCAATCGTTTTTTTGGATTTGACGATTTTCGTCCTCGTCAATTGCAAATAATCGAGCGCGCATTATCAGGCAAACATTCACTTGTGATAATGCCGACCGGAGGGGGTAAATCCCTTTGTTTTCAAGTTCCAGCACTGGTCTTAACAGAACCCAACCTTCCTCCCAACGTGCCTTCTGAAGTACGACCACTGTGCGTAGTTTTGTCACCACTCGTGGCGTTGATGAAGGATCAAGTCGACGCCTTGATCGCCAGGGGAATCGACGCGAATTTTGTTAACTCTTCATTGTCTCGCGAAGAACGGTTGCAACGCTACCAGGATCTTGCAATTGGCAGATATCGTTTACTGTATGTAACGCCAGAGCGATTTCGCAAGGATGATTTTTGGGAGGCGATCAGTCAGAGGAATATCCCCTTGGTAGCGATCGATGAGGCACATTGTATTTGTCAATGGGGACATGACTTTCGGCCTGACTATTCCCGCATTAGTATTATCCTGAAGCAATTGGGCAATCCCACAATCATGGCGCTTACGGCCACCGCCACACCAGACGTTCAGGCAGATATTGTCGAACAACTAGGTTTGACTCCAGAGTCCATTGAGACCTTTCATGATGGAATCGAGCGGCCCAATTTGCATTTGCGAGTTGAAGAAGTTTGGGGAGAGGATGAGAAACTTGCCTGGATGGAAAATACACTGAAATCCACTCCTGGTAGTGGAATAATCTACTTTACACTTATCAAATCTTTGTATCGGTTTAGTGAACTACTGCGTCAAAAGCAACTGCCTCACGTTATTTACCACGGAGAATTGGACCGTGCTCAGCGACGGACAATTCAGGAACGCTTTTTGCGCGAACCAAACCAAGTAGTACTGGCTACCAACGCATTTGGCATGGGGATCGACAAAGCCGATATTCGCTTTGTCCTGCATGCCGACCTTCCTAACTCCCTTGAGGCTTATTACCAAGAAATCGGTCGCGCAGGACGCGATGGCTTGCCATCAGATTGCTTACTGCTTTACGACCAAAGCGATCTAGCTACACAGATGGAATTTCTATCCTGGAGTAATCCCGACGCGGACTATTATGCTCGCTTACATGATTTCTTACTGCATGACGCGGAACAGGTCCAGGCGTGGGGACTGGAGTGGTTGCGTGAACGCTTGCATGCCAAACACAAGCACGACTTCCGACTGGAGACTGCCCTCGGCATGCTGGACCGTTACGATGTTATCGATGGATCCGTAAATCCGCTCGTCTACGCTCGAATAAATCCATTGCCTTCTGCGCTTCAGGATGAACAGGCTCTTCAAGAAAAACTTCGGCGCGACCAACAACGGCTATTAAGCCTCGTTCAGTACGTTCGCACCGATGAGAATCGCCATGATTTCTTGCGAAGTTATTTTCTGGGTAGCAGTTGAAAAACTGATATCCCTACTCACTGTGTGATACAGTTTGTCGTCGCTCAATAGCTGGAATCCGCATTGGTAAACGTACGATAGTCTTCCAACGATTCCAGCCTGTCTTTCTGCTGACAGTCTAGAAGCCCATCCTACTGTAATAACTGGAACTTAGTTAGCTCATCAAGCCAAAATGCCCGTGACAACTTCACCGTGTATATCGGTCAGTCGGTAGTCGCGACCGCTGTAACGGTACGTTAGCCTTGTGTGATCAATTCCTAGGAGATGAAGTAAAGTCGCGTGCAAATCATGCACGTGAACACGATTTTCGACAGCGTGCATTCCAAGCTCATCGGTCTCCCCATACATGGTTCCACCGCGAACTCCTCCCCCAGCCAGGAACATCGAGAAACCTGTAGCATGATGATCGCGGCCAGGTTTCTTGTTCTCCTTGTCATTTTGCGAATAGGGAGTTCGGCCAAATTCCCCTCCCCAAATCACTAGTGTATCCTCCAACATGCCCCGCTGCTTTAATTCCATCAGCAAAGCCGCCGTGGCTCGATCGCTGTCAGCACACAGTCGGCGATGTCCGCCATCATTGTCCTGGTGGGTGTCCCAAGGTTGCTTGCCCTTATCGACAAAGTAAACTTGAACAAATCGGACTCCTCGTTCTAGAAGCCGACGCGCTAGCAAACAGGACTGCGCAAAGTTAGATTTGCCATATGCCTCATGCACGTATGCAGGTTCACGCGAAACGTCAAATGCCTCTGTAGCTTCCGCTTGCATGTTGTACGCTAATTCTAGTGTTCTAATGTTGGCTTCTAATCGATCATCAGTATCTCTAGCTTGAGCATGAATGCGATTGAACTGTTGCACCAAATTCAGTTGGTTACGCTGCTGATCTCGCGACAATGCGGGGTGGTCAAGATGAGCTACTAGAGAGTTCAAATCCATGCTGCTAGTATTCACCGACAACGCTTGGTGGCTTGCCGGCAGAAATCCAGAAGACCAAAGTTGGGGCCCGACGACGGGCATTCCAGGGCAAAGGGCAACAAATGCGGGAAGGTTTTCATTTTCAGTTCCCAAGCCATAGGAAACCCAGGATCCGAAGCACGGACGTGTGGGTTGCTGCGTACCGGAATGCATCAAGATCAAACCTGGTTCATGATTAGGAGTATCTGTATGCATGGAACGAATTACACACATCTCGTCAGCGTGCTGCGACAACATGGGAAACAACTCACTCATGACGACGCCGCTTTCACCATGTGGTGAAAATCGAAATGGAGACGGCATGAAGCCGGTCCCTTTTGTTTTCATTCCCTCTGGCTGTTGACCTTCTACCTCAGCTAGCTTGGGTTTCGGATCAAAAGTATCAACGTGCGAAGGCCCGCCATTCATAAATAGAAAAAGGACTCGTTTGGCTCGCGGCGCAAAGTGTAGTCCACCAGAATTGGCCTGAGCAGATTGCTGTTGCATTAGGCTCAGCATAGGGATCATGCCAAAACCCGCACCCATTCGTTCCAGTACTTTCCGCCGAGAAAGCTTTTCTAAGAACATTTTCCGTACCT
Organism: Planctomycetales bacterium; assembly: GCA_020427005.1. GTDB lineage: Bacteria > Planctomycetota > Planctomycetia > Pirellulales > Pirellulaceae > Aureliella. The sequence continues at coordinate 28,538 of JAGQOY010000040.1, read as the reverse complement.
TTATGATTCTTGGTTCTCTCCCTGCGCCAAACCTGCAACGCCAATGAACTCAATCCAGAAACATCATTTCGTTTGACATCATTAATGCATGGGCAAGTTGCTCAAGGTTTTCGCCGCCGAAATCTAGGAATTCAAGTGCCACTTTGTCTTCGTCTGGTGAAGGATATCGAGCGAACAGCCGCAAGAATAGCTGGTCGATGGTTTGTCGAATTGTCAATTTCTTGGCAGATAGGGTCGAGGCCAAATTTCGAGAGCTTTGCACCATGAACGGACTATTCATGGCAAACAGCTTTTGGGTAGCCGTTATTGTCTGGGCCCGCCGTTCTGCGTGAGTATTAGGGTCCGGATAATCGAAGAGTGCCAACATGGAATTAAGTTTGAGTCGGCTAGCTTCGCTATAGATTGTCCGTCGGCGAACCTCAGGATCGCTTGGGTCGATGCTAGGTCCACCGATTTGACTGTCTAGTTTGCCAATAGCCACCAATACTCCATCCCGCCACTGTTCGACCTGCAAACGCTTACGATTCATGCGTGCTAGCCAACGGTTTTCCGGATCTAACTCTGCGGCTTGCAGGTTGATACTAGATTGCTGATAGGTCGCCGAGGTTACAATTTCTCGGCACAACCACTTAAGTGACCAACCATTTTGTACAAAGCGCACAGCCAGGTCATCAAGCAATTCCGGATGACTGGGAAGATCTCCAAGACTGCCGAAATTGCTAGGTGTGCTTACCAGAGGTCGGCCAATCAAACGCGCCCAAACTCGGTTGACAAACACGCGAGCAGTTAGAGGATTGTTCGGGGAAACGATTTGATTCGCTAACTCCATGCGACCGCTTCCCTGTTGAAATTCGGCTCTGTGCAGCGAATGAGGCTCTGTCGAAAGGGGCGATTGGTCAAGGACGGTGAGGAATCCCCGTGGTACTGTAGGACCGCGTCGGTTGACATCGCCGCGAATCATGATGGCTAGATTTTGGGATTCAATGTCACGGACAATATGCAAAGCATCTTTTTCGTTCTTGGTTTGGCCATTGTCTTTCAACTCCGCATCTGCTTTCAGGGGGCGGTTATACATTTCAGTGCTGGCAAACACACCCGCCAGGGCATAATAGTCTTCTGTACCCACGGGATCATACTTGTGATCATGGCAACGCGCACAGGCTACCGTTAGTCCAAGCAAACCTCGCGACAGTACGTCAATACGGTCCTCCCATTCATCAGCCATAACTTCTGGAGCGTTGCGGCGATAGTATTTTGGACCAAGTCCAATAAACCCTAGCGCAACATCATCATCCGGGTTGTCCGGTGTGACTATGTCTGCGGCCAATTGCAGCCGAACAAACTCATCGTACGGCATATTGCTATTGAAAGCTTGAATTACCCAGTCACGATACAAATAAGAATTGGGAAAACACAACGAAGTATCACTGCCCACAATGTGAGCCTGATCTTCACCGTATCGCATTATGTCCAACCACATTCGAGCCCAGTGTTCACCGAATCTCGGTGCAGCAAGAAGTTCATCAACCAGCTTTGCGTACTCAAGCGAACTGTCTAGAGAACCCAGCCCAGCAATCTGCTCCACCGTTGGAGGTAAGCCGGTGATGTCATAAGTCACTCTTCTCAACAAGACTAATTGGTTTGCTCGTGGAGCAGGATCAAGTGAGTTTTTACCTAATTCAGCTCGGACCCAAGCGTCTATTGGATTGCAATCATCCACTAGCGAACTGCTACCAGGCAATTCATGTCTGCATGGCGTCTGAAAACTCCAAAAAGTCCGGCCTTTCTCAAAGTCAATTTTTGATTCTACAGGCTCAGCATTTGCGATACTTTCTTCCCGTGGATCATGTGCTCCCTCCGATATCCACTTTTCAAAATCCAGTACTATGTCGTCGGGCAAACGATTCTTAGGCGGCATTTCGAGTGATTCATATTTCAATGCTGCCAGCAAAAGACTTTTTTCCGGGGCGCCCGGAGATATCGCAGAACCACTTTCACCACCACGATTCAATGCTTCTCGTGAATCAACTCGGAGTCCGCCTTCGGACTTTTGGGCCTCCTGCGAATGACAGCTATAGCAGTGCTCAACCAGAACCGGACGTATTTTGCGTTCAAAGAATTCATCGCTGTCAGCGGCAAATACGACACCGATCTTCCATGTCACTAAGAGTGAAACCAATACAAAGCGCAGCATGCTGCGAGTTTCCTTTTGGCGGGGAGAGAATGTGTCTTGGTGGGCTCGGCGCGGTAGGTCCACTTGGCTGCCAATGGCAACCGTATTCCAAGGAGCAAAAGTGTCCGGGTTATGCAAGCACATCCACGGAAGCTAAGCGGAAATGGCGACTTGGGTTCTTACTGGTTTGCCGCATCACCAATAATTCTAAACGAGTCGGGCGCCATAAACAACGGAAGATACGTTCTTGGTTAGGAGCAGGCAGGGCTTCAAGTTGAAGCGATAATCCGGCAAGAATCGCACATTCCGTTTGTCCGCCAGGCTTAACCTAATTTGAATCCGGTCAGAATGGCTAGCGATTCTGTATAAATCCAGCGAGATGAAAGATTTCGAAACTCATATGCGTACAGGATATTATAATTTTCGCTAGTTTGACAAAGCCTTGCTAGTCCGTGAAGAACATGAAAGGGATCTGACAAATGTTTCCGTCGAGCCACCAATGTTGCTTATCGTATGGTCTAAAGTGGATACTCTGCCTAGGTCTGCTATTGATCGTGATGCAGCTGACGGATTCATGTTACGGGCAGGAATCTGTTAGACCAAACATCGTTCTCATTATGGCAGACGATTTGGGATTTGCAGACTTGGGATGTTATGGGAGTGAAATCGACACACCCAATCTAGATCAACTGGCCAAGAACGGAATTCAATGCACGCAGTTTTATAACACCGCAAAATGTCATTCTTCCCGGGTCTCTCTGCTGACTGGTTTGTATTGCGATCAGGCCGGAGCGGAATCACTAGAGAGAGGGACCACGATTGCTAAACAACTAAGAGACTGTGGTTATTTCACTGCCATGGTCGGCAAGTGGCACTTGGAGAAACAACCTACAGATCAAGGATTCAATCGCTACTTTGGGCATCTAAGCGGAGCGACGAACTACTTTACTGGGGATAACACTTTTCGATTAAACGGCAAAGAATGGAATGACTTTGATGAGAACTTCTATACTACGGTCCGCAATGCAGACTATGCAATAAACTTTCTTGATGAAGCTATCTCAAGCCAGCAACCATTTTTCTTGTACGCGGCTTTCAATGCGCCTCACTATCCATTGCAGGTTTTGCAAAAAGACTTCGAAAAGTACCGCCAGCGGTATCAAGCCGGATGGGACGCAATTCGTGCTCGACGATTTACAAAACAAAGCGAAATGGAGTTGTTTTCACCTGGCACGGTCACTGACTTGGGACGCCCGGATCATGTTCCGGCCTGGGAAAGCCTAACCACTGAAGAACAAGCCTGGGAAGCGGATCGGATGGCAGCTTTTGCAGGCATGGTGGATTGTTTGGATCGAGAGATTGGCCGCATGGTGACGTTTTTGAAGTCAAAGGGCGCGTGGGAAAACACGTTGCTAATATTCGTGTCTGACAATGGTGCCTGCCCATTTGAGCGAACCAAAGGCCGAGAGTTTGCGCCCTACGACTCTAGAAGCTACTGGACCTACGATACCGGTTGGGCGCACGTTGGAAATACACCGTTCCGATACTACAAACAAAACAACCATGAAGGTGGAATCGCCTCGCCGGCTATTTTTCACTGGCCCAAGGGAATAAGCGTGCCGGGAACTCGAGTAGACACGCCTGCGCACTTGATTGACTTAATGCCAACTTGTTTGCAACTTGGGGGCGGGAAATATGTGAGCCGTTCTGAAAAACCAAACATTGAACCGCTGATGGGCGTATCGCTAGCACCTTTGTTTTCTGGCCAAGATTTGAAACAACGAGAGTACCTCTATTTTCATTTTGGTTCCAATCGAGCGCTGCGACAAGGAGATTGGAAAACGGTATCGTTTAGGAGTGGTCCGTGGGAGCTCTATGAGGTCAGCACCGATCGCAACGAAGCAAGAAACGTTGCCGCGGAACATCCAAACCTTGTCAAGCAAATGTCTGACAAGTGGCATCAAATTGCAGAGGAAGTTGATAGGCTTCCTGCCAAGCAACGCGGTCCAGTTGGTCCAGAACCACAAGGTGGGCCAATGCAAAAGAACGGAAAGTAAGCCTCGTCTATTTCAGGTGTAGAGTTCTGCAAAGTAAATATCCCAATTAAGTGGAAGATTTGTTAATGGATGCAATTGATATTCTTGGCGGATTGCTTGGCGGCAAGGGGGGAGGCGGCAGCTTGGGAGGGAAGATTCTCAAGGACCTAATTGGCGGAGCCAAATCCACCAATATGCCATCCGTTACCCCAAAGGATACGCGTGGTTCGGCTGGACCGACTCGGGATCGACGAAGCCTGGAAGAAAGAGCACAAGAGCTAGAAGATCTATTGGGTGTTGCAAAAAATAGGCAAACGAACACGGGGCATCAGATGCCCCCAAGTTCACGACAGCCACAATCCGTTCCACAGGCCCAGGTACCACAGGCACATGATCGGGGATTCACTTTTCCGGAAGTCTCGCCGAGAGGTGGACGTTCACCTGGCTCCGGTACATTCACACCCGAATTGAGTGCCAATGAACAGGCGATTGTTCTCATCCGAGCGATGATCCAGGCAGCCAAGGCAGATGGTCAGATAACTCAAGATGAACAGCAAGCTATTATTGCACGCCTTGGGACGCCTACCCAAGAATCAGTGGCCTTTCTTCGTGAAGAGTTCTCGCGCGTCTTATCCGCTCGAGATTTTGCATGGTCGGTACCACTTGGGCTTGAACAACAGGTATATACCATATCTCTGTCCGCCATCGATCTCGATTCCAATTCAGAGGCCAATTATTTGCGAGAACTCGCCCATGGCCTGCGATTGACTCCCGAATTCTGTAACGAATTACACTCACGCTATGGGGTGCCGGTAATCAACTAAGTCTCATTCCTCGATTTGGTCTGCTTGTAGCCTTTTAGTTCGGTGTAACTCCCAGATTAGCATCCGAATAGCCCCCCACCACCATGCTAGCATTGCATCATGGGCGATTTTTCCGTCAGCAAAACGGGAAAAACCCGCAAGTTCGTCACACCTTAACAACGATACACCATGTAGATCGGAGACAAGCGGTCACAGTTTCGTTGTGGCAGGGCATCGGATGCCAAGTGCAACGGATCGAAATGTAGGAATAGCCGGGTGGGCCAGGGCCAGTTTAGTCTCCAGCACCCAAGATCGATTCGAGGGATCGTTCGATGTCTAGTACATTCAACAAGATTTTTGCCGGTCTGCTTTTATCCAGTGGCTTAATCGCAAGTACGGGCTGCGTAGGTATCACGCAGGGAGTTAATCTCGGACCCTTCGGAGTCCCAATTCCCATCAGCCCCTATTTCCAAGACGCTGAAGAAAACCAGTTCAATAACCACGAACGTTATGAGAGAGTGCCGATCATCGGTCCTACGACCGCAGGAGGGCCAGTTGTTGCACTGGATCCACCAAGCGATGACGAGGTCATGCAGGCACTTGAAAAGGCCAGACCGGTTCGAGGCGGGATTCCCTTGCTGTGGGAAAAACAACGCGATGACGTGCAAATCGTCAAAGAAAAAATTGCTGACTATGTTGATCCTCCGCGATTCATTCCACTCATCGGCATGGCCAGCCTGCACCACGCACATTACAAGTGCACCATTTACTGCAAGGAACGGGTAATAAACGGTTGGCCAATTCCTTACACCCAGGAAGATAACGAAGTAGTCGAAGTTGTCTACATCGATCACAATCACTTCCACATGTGTGGCAACCCAGATACTGGTGCCAGCAGCTTGTATTAACGAAATCAAGTCGGAACTCTGATGGCCACACCCGGCACGTCAGCAGAAAAAGAGCTGTGGAGGTAAGCGACCTTCACAGCTTTTTTCTGTTGGTCTTTCTGAACGTACTTCAACCAAAAGGTACCTAAGCCCTTTGGAGGATTCCATCTATGCCTGTAGCCGTCGTTACAGGAAGTTCATCTGGAATTGGTCGTGCTACTGCTTTTCGACTAGCTAAGGATGGCTTCGATTTGGTTCTCCATGCTCGCCACAATCTCTGTGGACTGCAGCAAACTGCAAAACAGATCCAAAGTGATTTTCCAGGGCGTAAAGTCTTTTCAATTACGGCTGATATCTCTGATTCGCAGGCCTGCATGAGGCTTGTAGACGCGTCCTGGGCTTGGTGTTCAGGTATCGAGGTGTGGGTAAACAACGCGGGTGCTGATGTTTTGACTGGTAGGCATCGCAAACTGGATTTTTATGCCAAACTCCAGATGTTGTTTAACGTGGACGTGGCGGGAACGATCCGACTTAGCCGTCTGGTAGCTCGAAAACTGATGGACCGAACATCGCCACAATTATTGCTCCAAGTCATTAACATGGGGTGGGATCAGGCTAATCTCGGGATGGAAGGTGAAGCCGGGCAATTGTTTTGCGCCTCCAAAAGCGCCGTAATGGCATTTAGCCAAGCTCTGGCGATGGAGGTTGGACCACAAATACGGGTTAACTGCGTAGCGCCTGGCTGGATACGAACTGCGTGGAGTCAAGAATCGTCCGACTATTGGACTCAGCGTGCCAAAGAAGAGTGTCTTTTGAATCGCTGGGGAGAACCCCAGGATGTTGCCAATACCATTGCCTGGCTAGCCTCCTCGGAAGCAGCGTTCGTCAATGGACAATTGATTTACGTTAATGGCGGACGACGCTACACCTCTCGCTAATAGTTTGTCTGCTAAGTCCAGATGAATTAACCCTCTAAGAATTGTCATTCCAAACGTTGTAGCGGACTATGCAATATAGAGTGTTAATCAGATCTTTGAAGCCGATCTTTTTGCCGTCGGCACGACTGCGGCTGCAATAGGAAACGGGGACCTCCAAGATCTTCATTCCACGTTGAGCAATCTTGGCTGTAATCTCGGGCTCAAATCCAAATCTAGATTGCTCAATCGAAATGGATGCGATTACTTCGCGGCGAAATGCCTTGTAACAGGTTTCCATATCGGTGAGCCGGTAACCGGTTAGCAGATTCGAAAACCTGGTCAAAAACCAATTTCCAAAGCGGTGGAGTCGAGAAGGATCCTGCTTGGAATCGCCCAAATACCGCGATCCGTACACTACATCGCACAGATTGGCTTGCAGAGGTTTGATGACACGTAGGATATCTGTTGGCCGATACTCCATATCAGCATCTTGGATAATTATGATCTCACCCTCAGCGGCCGCAAATCCCGTTCTTAAGGCGGCCCCTTTTCCTTGATTCCTGTCGTGGTGAATCACGAGTACATCTTCATATGCGTCAAGTGTTGCCAGATTATCCCGTGTTTCATCCGTACTTCCGTCATTGACAACAATTATTTGCTTTTCAATCGGAAGCTCACGGACCTGCCTAACAATTGCCAGCACAGTCTTCGGCTCATTGTAGACTGGGATCACAACGGAAAGAGGTACACAAGAGGCTGAAGAATAAGAGTCTATCGCGATTTCGGTCAGCCGTTGCAGCTCGTCGAGCTGTTGTAGGGGGCCATTTGAGATGTGATCTGTTGCCAGATGTCCATGTTTGGTTGGAGCAGACAAAGATGGCACAGTCAACGCAAACTCCTTTTCTATTTTCCAGATCAAATTCTTGTAGCGCTAAGCTGCTCCATGGAGCTAGGTTCTCACCGAAAAAGTTCGCTACGGGTCCCCATGAGATCTGCATCAACCTTGCAGTGATAGCTCTCCCCAAGGAAAAATAGCACTTTCTTAGATGTACTAATGACTAGTCCAAGGAAAAGCTCGCCGCGTTGGGACAGATTGAGTTTATCGGCAAGTTAGGGTCGTTACAGTCGTTATAAATGGTGATCTTTTTTGTTGGCATCCACCCGAGCACCAAGAAAATGTTGATATGGCTTTGACCGTACTCGAATACCGCCTGGCACTCGTAATCGTACTCGGACAAACAGTGATGAGGCAACTGACGCTCCACAACGAGCAACTGGGAGTAATTCTCGTGGAATTGGTGACGAATCCATCCGGCAGGCGAATCCGACCTTGGGGCTTATCATGCTCATTCTCTTGATCCATCGAAGCCAATTGGTCGCCAGGGACGCATTCGACTAGTACGGCCCACTGAGGTGGATAGTGCCGCGATGGAACCGCAAATTTGCATTGGCCACAGTCAGTCACATATAGCGTGATCTCTTCGATGCAGGGCGGCCCGCAGCGACCGGGGTTTGTGGTCGCCGCTCGTACGCGTGCGGGCGTCGAACTTTTTCTGGGCGCGGTGTTGGCGTATGCGTCGAACATCCAATAGATCGTTTCGACTTCATGGCTCAGCAGGACTTCAAGCCCCCGCACCACCTACAAGCGAAACGCGATGCTGTGATCTGGTTTTTGGAACTCGCTCAGAGGCTTTCATGCCGTGCATCGCAATTACTTTTGAGTCACGCCACTTTAGCATTTGAGCTGAAATGTCTGTCGGCCATATCAGGGGACTTTCAAGACCACATGCCCATAAATCGTCGTACATAAGTTCGCTATGCGTCTGGAGTAATCGCATCAGCTTGTCTGAAATGGATGACAAATGCCTAACGCGTAGTCCGTTGAAGTACGTATCATTGTGCATATCCTCTGCATCAAGGAACTCCATTTGTCCTCCAGATTGACGCCGACGTTGAGCTGCTGCAGCCCTTGCGGACTCCATTGCCTGCATGGCGGCTTTCTCGGCTTCCTTAAAGACTTCGATTCCACGATGGTGTCGAGTTAGGTAAACAAGATTGAAGTGCTTTCGAGCCTTTTGCGGATGAAGGACAAGAGAGGAACTGGCTAATTCAAAGCCACCTGCCCTCTTCACTCGCTGCAAGTACTCATGCAATAATGCGTCGTCACGCGCGTCCCCTCGTAAATCTCGGAATTTCTTAGCAATTCCAGTTTCCCCGTAGAGTGCATCGAAAGTTCGCTGGATAACAGGCTCCGGATGCTCGACGAACCGTCTAATGAACTCGAGCATGAAAGTAATCAGAACTTCGCCTGGCTGACATTCTAGGAGAGGCCGGATCACGTCCAAAGGAATACTCCATCCCTTTGGATCGATCAAGAAAAACGGAAACGTCTTCGAGTCAGCCCGAACGAACTTCAGGATGTCACTGATGCTGTTTTCAAAATCGGCATTTCGAGTTTCAATCTCTATGTCATCAAAACGCGAAACGAAGTTTTCTAATTTCCGGCAAGCCTCCTTATTCCGCTCGATGAAAAAACACCTGAGCCGTATTTCCATTCCCAGATCCCTCTTTGCAGCTCGGAGTTGTTCGATCGCGATACCGAACGAAGTGTCCGCAAATTCTTCAGATCTTTCATCCCATGGGCCCGAGTAGCAGTCCACGTAAGTAATTGATTGGCTCCATGAACCTATAATGAACGCAAATCGTTGAAGATATCGACGCAGCACTTCATGTTTAGCTAGAGTTTGTTCTCGACCGTCGTAAAGCCCTTCGAGTCCGTTCATGCCAGCTGAAACTCCTCCGTACTCTCGTTTTCAACCTCTGCGATCAGTGCCTGCCTGGTTTCGTCGGTTGGCATCGGCAATACCGTGATTGCTGGCATCTCGTCGTATGTTCTACCGTCTAGGACGCGGCCAGCTTTCTTCTTTCGCACGCCGCCCCATTGCTTGAAGAAGAAAGGAATCTCGTGCCTTCGGCAAAGCCGACGAATTCCGCGCACCCATTCTTTCTGGATCGGCCTCGCGCCTACTCCACTTTCACCTCCGACAATCACCCAATCGATTCCATCTAGACTAAACTCCCCCAGATCTTCGATCAGCGGTTCGACGGAGAGAAACTTCATTCGAGCACTTACTCGCCTCAGTCGGTCACATCGTGGAAGCCCATGTCGACGATTTTCGACGCTGACGCCCCACCAGATATGCTGCAAATCGGACGCGAACTTCAGCTCGTTCTCCAACATTTCGCTCAGACGCTCCGATCGCTTCGTCAGAACTTGATAGGTATGCCAGTTTGCGAGCGACATCGTTCTCGCAACCTTGACAATGTACTCAGTTGGTATCTCGTCGTGGAACAGATCACTCATTGAATTAACAAAGATCTGTCGCGACTGTTTCCAACGAAGTGGCTCCGAAAGCTTCTGAGGAACCAATCGCAGGTCAAACCCCTGTTCATATGGGTGATCCGGTACGCCGCGAAACCGCTCCGCGAAAGTCTTGGCGTAGCATCGTGCGCACCCAGGGCTGATCTGGGTGCATCCTCGGACTGGATTCCAGGTCGCGTCTGTCCATTCGATACTCGAGTTTTGACTCATTACTTAGCTCCTGACTTTACAGATTCCATCCTGTGGCCCACGATTGACACCCTTGATCCATCATCGTCGCAGATTTTCAGGCGTGAAACCAGGCAAACTGAGCCATTAACCATGCCTCGAGGCCCCCCATAAGTGAGAGCAATATTGCGGCGCATTTGGAAAACGGTTTGGAGGGCCCTGGAGGCCTGCTCCGATGAGTTCGTATTTCTCACAGGCGGAGTAGCGTCTAGGGCTCAAGTCGTTTGAGTGGGCTCGAATTCTCCGTGTGAGAGTGAGTTGCGTTACGCAATTCCTGCGTTCAGCGGGAAGTGTAATCTGTTGGCAACTACTGGGCCTGATTCTGCAGCATCGGGTCTCCCATGTCGCTCATTAATTGATTCAGTTGCACCTGAAGGCTTGCAAACTGTGGTCCGAATGCAGCATTCTCGGAGAGATCCTCCAATTCATATGGGTCACTAGCAACGTTGAATAACAAATATTTATCGGCTTGGGGATAATAGATGAGTTTGTAGTTGCCAGAGCGAATCATGCGTTGGCGATTCATCTCATAGGCACCATAAATGGTTGAGTATTGCTGGCTACGGACGCCCGCTATCAGTGGAAGTAGACTACGGAATTCGACGTCCTCTGTGTCGCTCACGTCCGCCCAATCCAAGGCGGTTGCCATGAAATCCTGTACATACACCGGAGCACTAATTCGCTTGTCGCGCGGAATTCCAGGCCCTGCAACTAGCAAGGGGGCTTTCATACTATGCTCGTACATGCTTTGTTTGCCCAACAGTCCATGTTGGCCACAAGCCAATCCATGATCGGCCGTCATCACAATGTAGGTGTTATCCGCTTGCCCTGAAGTTTCAAGGGCATCAAGAATTCGTCCTATTTGTGTATCCAAATGGGTAATCAATGCGTAGTACTCTTGCCTGTGTAATTGAACGGCGGCCGCAGTACGCGGCCAGGACGACAATTTTTCATCCCTCAGGCTTTTGCCGGCTCCCATTTGCTCCATAAATGGGTTTTCTGGAAGAAAGTTGATTGGAATTGCAATCTGCTGTCTCGGGTACATGTCCACAAATTCTTTTGGGCTTTGGCGGGGGTCATGAGGCGCATTGAAGGCCAAGTACATAAAGTATGGTCGCGAATCTTCCTTCGCCATGGAAATATAATCAAGTGCATCGTCCGCAAGTACTTCGCTCCAGTGCTTTCCACCTTCCCAAAAGCCTCCCAATGCGGTATCCCAAGGATGCCAATCGTCTTTGTCGTTGGGGCGCGAGTAACTTGAAGGAGTATCTTTGGGCATGCCAGGACGAACATGCCGAACGTGATCGAATATCTCTTCCGCGTCGATCTTGACATGCCATTTGCCAGACATATACGTCGTATAACCTGCATCATGCAAGCGCTGCGAGAACATTTTTCGTTCTGCGGCTCGCTCTTGTAGCTTCTCTTTGCTATCTAGCTGGTGAGCACGCCAAATGAAACGTCCGGTGTTCATCATGGTTCGGCTGGCGACACAAATGGCACCATTCCAGCCTCCCATGTTATAAGCATTTGTGAAGGCAACTCCGCGATGAGCCAAGCGATCGAGGTTGGGAGTCTTAACTTCGGGATGCCCCAAGGCAGAAATTGTGTCAAAGCACTGATCATCGGTAAGCAGCAATACGATGTTGGGCTTGGAAGTTTGCCCGTTGGCGGACCCCAATACACATCCCAATAGTACAACATAAACTACAAGGCAAGGAAATCTCATCGTTGGAAACCCTATGGCAGATTAACTAGCGAGCGCCCATATTAGCGGAATGAACACTTGAGTTCATTCGCTTCGCATTTAGATCATCGCACAAACAAGTCCAACCACTCTATTAGGTTAGAGAAACGAACTTATTTGGATCGATGAAGAGGTGGGAGTGAAACAATACTAAGCTAGGTTCAGCAGATACGAATTAGCGTATTCCGCCGATATCAAATTGGCTTGCACCATGGCGTGCCAAACCACTGGCTGGCAACTAGCACAAACAGCATCAACATGGGATTGTACACGATCTGCACGAGAACTACTGAGCGCAACGGCAGTGATTGCAGGATGAGATTTCCCAAAGGCAACTCCGACGTCAAAAGGAGAGACCTTGAGGTCTTGGCAAACTGCATGAAATCTTTGTCGCCAGGCCAGGCGGCGTCGATCGCATTCCCCATTCGTCAATTTTCGATAGTCAAAGAAATCACCACCCAATAAGAATCCACCATGAAAAAGGGCTGAATTGATGACCCCTACGTCTTTTTGGTGTAGGCGATGCATAAATTCTACTAGTTCAGGCGGATGTTCTAAAATGGTAAAGCTGTTTGCCAGCATGACCCAGTCAAAATCACAGTGGTCATAAAGTTCTTGGATGATTTCCCACTTCTTGGCCCCTACACCGACCCCTTCGACGAGGCCTTGATCGCGGAGCTCAATCAGTGCTCTATACGCCTCACAAATATCCTCCAAACGTCTTTGGCGATCGGTCGAACATGAGGCCGCGTTTAAGTATTCATCCGGGTCGTGAACAGAAACCAGCTTGGCATGATAGGGCTGCAAAAGCTGATTGCCTTCTTGCCAGCATCGCAAAATGCCACTGTAACTGATGTCTTGAACTGCATCGTGACGGATATCAACCCAAGCCCCCGGTTCAAAGGTTGGCTCAGCGCCCTGTAGCGGTACTCTCCGCCAAGCCAGTTTGTTACTGATGATTACCCGTTCAGGATCAACCTTGAGGGCAGCCAGTTCTCGTCCAATAACTTCCAGCGATAGACCTGCTCCGTATTTGCCTGCCGAATCAATCACACATGGGGACAATCCACATCGCAATTGTGCCTCAATGATAGAATGTTTTTCAGCGTCGGTCGGTGCCTTAAAAAGATTGCCTAAACTGGTTGCACCAAATACAACAGGGGGAATTAGCAGTTCCGTTTTTCCCAACCGTTTGTTGCTGAGCAAATGCATACGTGCGATTACCCTCTGCTAACTAGATTGTAGGCCTTAGTCGCAGCCCCGGACCAAAATGATTGCAGTTCTGTTGGAGAGAGCCCTCCTGAAAGTGCTTCTACAGTTTGGATCCATTGTTGGTATTCGCTGCGTAGAAGACAGACCGGCCAATCACTTCCATACATGAGCCTTCCGTCTCCAAACGCTTGCCAAGCGGTATCCCAGTAGGGACGGAGGAGGTCAATAGTCCAGCTTGGATCACGTACTTCTGTCACGACTCCAGAGAATTTGCAGCTCACGTGAGGACGTTTGGCAAGTTCTTTGAAAAGCTTTGCCCACTCTTCATCGAACTTGCCAGCTCGAATGGTTGGCTTGGCAATGTGGTCTAGAACGAATGGCTGCTCCGGATGTTGGTCCACAAACTTGATTGTCTGACGCAGGTGTTTTCCAAAAATTAGAATGTCGTATACGAGATTGTACCTTTTCAGCGTTTCAATGCCGCGATTGAATTCGGTGCCCAAAATGAAATCATCATCTGGTTCGTCATGGACTACATGTCGAACAGCCCGCAAGCGGGAATCATGTGTCAGTCGCTCCAGTTCTGCTTGAACATCGGGAGCAGCCAACGGTACCCAGCCCACGACAGCATCTACGATTGAGTTCTGGCCGCCTGCCAAGGACAGCAACCATTCTGTTTCTTCGACCGTCTGTCTGGCCTGAACAGAGATTACTCCGGTAATGCCAGTATCGGAAACTGCCTCGACTAAATCGGAGGGTAGAAAATCACGTTTCAGGACCGCCATATGATCCTGAATCCATCCATACTGCTGGACTGAATAATGCCAAAAATGATGGTGGCTATCAATGCGACTCATGTGGATTACCTTTGTACTATCTGGCATGTTGTCGAAAGTCATCCAAACAGGCGGAGGCTGTTTCCGAGTGATCCACCAGTCGCAAGCGAACCATCTGCCCGACATAATTGCTGACATCCAGCTCAACACGCCGCAACGGCGATTCTTCGCTAACTTCCGAGGCGACCAGCTGCGAAGATGCGATCACGTGCCCTGAATTTTCTGCCACGAGTTCGACACGTGCTTCGGGATCCTTTCCAGCGGTCAAAAAACTGACTCGACCATAATGCAGTTGAAAAGGTCGACTAATGAGCTCACCCACCGCTCCGGCTTGACCACTCGGTTGCGTACTGGCATACCGCAAACCGTTTTGTCCGACCTGTTTTTCTGTAGATTCGCGAATAATCTTCTCTCGAATAGGGCCACGAATCTCCCAATCAAGCAGTCCCTCTGCTTCAAAATCAAAATTCAAGATTCGACCGTCCGCCATCTGGCTTCGGAAACCTCCGATTACATCATTTACCGGAGTGACCTCCGTTGCCGCCGACTGATGAAAGGGATCTTGGGCAGCCAAGCCAGGAACCCACGCTGACCTCTGGCCATCTGTCTTTTGAAGGAATAGATATGCCCCGCGCTTGGTACCACTGACGATATCAATTAATCCATCACCGTTGACATCGACAGCATCGATTTGACAGCCCACACCACTACTGATGTCTATGACATGCGGAACAAATTGAATACGCCCATCTTTGCGTTGCGTCTCAAACCAAGCCAATATGCAGGGCATCGAAGAACCATCGTCCTTATTCTTGTGGGCCCACCACCTTTTGCCAGTAACGATATCAGGTACTGTATCGCCATTCAGGTCGGCAATATCAACACCATGAAGCTGACTGATGGCCATACCCGTCGGACTGCCAGCGGGATCGTTGGTCATGATATCCACTCTTTCAAACTGAGTCGCTTCGGCATTCGTCGCTTTGTAGTATGCCAGGCCAAAACCATGAGCGATAAGTCCGGTAATGACTTCATTTCGACCGTCGCCATCTAGATCTGCACAGTACATTTGCGAACCGCCAGAACTAAAAGCGAAAGCGTGTTGCGGCCAGTTCTGATTAGTCTGCTCGCGACCCGGGTTTTCCCACCAACCATCCTTTTCAAGCAAGTCTTGATCCCCATCATTATCAACATCTCCGATTCCCAAGCCGTGTGTGAATCGTTGATATCCGTTGTCGGGTGAAACGGTAACAAAACGCCATGGTTGCGTTGGGTCTTGATTCGCATGCGTCGCATAGCCATACCGCCCTCGCGAACAGCAAATCAAGTCGGCTACGTTATCTCCATCGATATCTGCAACCAAAGGTGACTCGTTGTCAACAACATCCAACATGACATGCCGAGTCCACAAATTCTTGCAGTCTGCAATGCCCGGATTCTTAAACCACCAACTTTCCTTTCCAGGAAAGCCAATGACGTAGATATCCTGCAGCTGATCCCCGTCCACATCACCTGAATACATCAAGAAGTTCTCGGAGTAGCCCACCGGATCGATAACACCCCCTTCGTAAAAGCGAGACCGCGTCTGGTAGTCCGGACCATAATAGATCCAAGGGCCAGCAGCCACATCTCCCTCACCGTCACCATTAAAATCACCGGACGTGGCTCCTTCACTGTAGAATTCATCGCTGAGCTGAACTCGTTCGAATGTTACTTCTGCATAGCAACAGTTGGTCAAGACCACAGCTGCGAAGAACGACCAGACCGTCAAAATCCGCCCTTTGCCGGTGACGAAGAATAGTACTTCTCTATGCATATTCAAACTCAGCATATTCAAACTCACAGGGAAAATTGGAATGTGGATATTTCGATTGGGGTCTAGCATTGATCTGCAAAGCAACAAAAGCCCCGCTGAAGCATTTCATATTTCTTTTTGCTCAACATATCATAGCGTAACCAATCGATGCTGACTGCTACCAATGTAAGTGATACCATTGGGTGGGAGCACCCATTGCACATTAATTAGCGGTGAGAAATTACGGCGAGCATCTTGCACAATTTGTAACTGCTCAACAGTTTTTTTCGAAAGTAACCCAATGACAATCTTGGAGCGAAAGCGAGTAGGGATATTAACTGGCGGGGGAGATTGTCCTGGACTGAATGCAGTGATTAGGGCAGCAACCAAGTCGGCGATTCATTTGGGTTTCGAAGTTCTAGGCTTCCTGCGGGGGTTTGAAGGGCTGGCTGATCCGGTCACCTACATGCCACTAACGATAGAAAACACCATGAACATTCTCGACCAAGGTGGAACGATTCTTGGTTCGACAAACAAGGGGAGGTTTACAGTCAAAACGGGCGTCGATGATACTCGTTGCTTAGATCCCAGTTTGGTGGCGGCGGTCAAACGCAACCTTCTTGACTTGGATGTCGATGCATTAGTGTGTGTGGGTGGTGACGGCACCCTATCCATTGCCCAACAGCTGTTCGAGCAAGGTGTCCCCGTGGTTGGCGTTCCCAAAACCATCGACAACGATTTAGGTGCCACAGCTTTCACGTTTGGATTTGATAGCGCCGTAGCGTGTGCTGCAGATGCATTGGATCGACTACATACGACGGCTGCCAGTCATGAGCGAGTCATGGTGTTGGAAGTAATGGGACGTCACGCGGGCTGGATCGCATTACACGCCGGACTTGCAGGTGGAGGAGATGTTATTCTTATTCCGGAAATTGCTTGGAGTATCGAAAATGTGTGTGCAAAGATTCTTCAGCGACAAAATATGGGAAAACGCTTTACGTTAATCGTCGTCGCAGAGGGTGCGAAGCTACCAGGCGGTAAACTTGTTACGTTAGAATCCCCTAGCGAACAAAAGCAAACGAGATTGGGTGGCATTGGCCAGTGGGTTGCCAACCAAATCCAAACGCGCATGCAACTGGATACTCGATGTGTTGTCTTGGGTCACTTACAGCGCGGAGGACGGCCAACTTATTTTGATCGATGCCTGTCTACACAGTACGGTTCTCATGCGATACGACTGATTGAAGAGCACCGATTTGGCGAAATGGTATGTTACGATCCACCCAACATCACCAACGTTCCGATTAGACAAGCCGTGAAGCAGCTTTCGTGCGTTGATCCATATGGCTCGGCGGTTCAAGCCGCCAGAGCCATGGCGGTCAGCTTTGGTGATTCGCCAGCTTTTACAAACCCTTTTCCGAAATCCAAAATCGCCGAAGCGACCTATGTTGAGAAGTTTAACGTCTCGATAGCGTCCGTCTCTCAGTACCTCGACGATCACGAATGAACTCGGGCTGGCTGTAGCATCGATTTCTACTACGCGCACAAGCCAATTGTAATGATGAGTCGCGTTATGACGGTTGGTCTAACAATTCGTCAGATTCTATCTATTACTGAGTCAAAAGTTTAGCTCATCCCCGACACAGCGCTGGTCGATGGACGACGAGGTGGAGTTGCCCAAAGTTTTGCAGGAGTTTCCGGCCATCTCAAAATCTGCCAAGGTATCGGCGAAAACCGTATCGATTGGATCCGATATGAGTCCACCTCGCAAAATCGAATTTGATATCGAAGCCATAGTATTGGCATGCGCTTGCATTTTCTTGTGGTTGAGCTTGTTGAGTTTCGATCCTGCAGACCCCATCGGTCCCCTGCCGTTACCGTTAAGCTGGTTAGTCAGCCTTGATACCTTTGCGTATCCATTCAATCCAGAAATACGAAATCTTTGCGGTTGGTTCGGTGCCTTAGTTGCCGGTTTGATGGTACAAGGCTTGGGTATTGGTTCCCTATTCCTCGCTACAGGGTTAACAGTGCTAGCCCTTTGGATGTTTCGTGTCCAAAGCAACTACGTTCGCGCTTCGAGACAGCTTGGCTGGGTATTAGTGACACTAGCGGTTACTACTTTTGTCACCTTAATGCAGTTCGACCTGCCTCTGTCACCGGTCGTGGGTGCGGGTGGCTATTTGGGAGCCATGACGAGCAGTTTTCTTGGTGAGCATTTTGCGATACTCGGCAGCGTTATCTTAACATTTGCTGTTTTCTTGGCCGGACTGTTGTTAAGCACCGATTATGTCGTGCTGCGAGCCGTGGGGTGGATGTTCATGGGCGGGGCCACCGTCGTTTCGACTGCTGCATCGGCAACCAAACATCGAGTGTCTTTCAATGCACCTGATCTCTTACGAAGGCGAAGGAGTGACGTCGAAGATGGCGTCCAGTTGGAGACAGAACAATCCGCCGTAGATTCTCACACGCCACCGCCAGTTCGCATTCGCGGGCAGCAGTTGACTGTTTCCGATCTAGAACCAGTGGCTGCCCAATCAGGTGGTTTTTTGAATGCCGCCAAACGCTTTGTGACAGGTATCTTGGAGGGCCAAGAGAGCCTCAATACGAAATCTGAGGAAGTAGAAGATGATGAACTCAGTTCGACCATGGAGCCTATCGAAGATGAGCCGGACGATGATGATCTGGCTATAGCAGAGTACCAGGCAGAGTTCCGCGAGCTTCCGCAGGAAGACGAGACGTTGTACGCACGAGCAGACGATCCGCATGAAGTTCCATCCCCTGCGGGACCAAGAATTCTCAACCCGAAGAGCAAAAAAGCCGAACGGCAAGCAATTTCCGACTCCTTGGCACATATGGACGATACACGTTTGCCAGCTGGTGCAGAAGAATACGTGTTACCTAACGTGGATCTTCTGACTGAAAGCGATGATATCGACTACGAATCACAAGCTGTTGAAGTACGTCGCAAAGCTAGAATCTTGGAGAAGACCTTCAAGGATTTTGGGTTGAACGTAAAGGTTGTCGAGATCGAAACCGGACCAGTTATCGCTCAGTACGAAATCGAGCTCGAGCCTGGCCTGAAACTCTCCAAGATTACTGGACTTTCAGACGATCTGGCCATTGCACTGCGGGTGCCAAGCGTACGAATTGTTGCACCCATTCCTGGCAAAAACACCGTTGGAATCGAGGTACCCAACGAAACCCGTCAAGTTGTGCGGCTGCGAGAAGTAATTGAAGAACAGGGCTCGCGGGGCAAAAAGGCAAAGATTCCGTTGTTTCTGGGCAAGGACGTTTCTGGTAACCCACTTATTGCTGACTTAGCTACCTTGCCTCACTTGTTGATTGCTGGTCGCACCGGAACTGGTAAATCCGTTTGCCTGAACGCCATAATTGCATCGATACTCATGACCCGCCGACCGGATGAGGTTCGGATGTTGATGATCGATCCAAAGATGGTGGAACTCAGCGGCTACGGACGGTTGCCGCATTTGATGCATCCCGTTGTAACCGATATGAAAAAAGCAGAAGCCATCTTGGCTTGGGCAGTAGATAAAATGGAGGAGCGTTACGCCTTGCTTGCTCGTGCAGGAGTACGGCATATCACTAGTTACAATGAATTGGGTAGAGAGGAATTGCTTGAAAGATTGAATCCGGAAACTCCGGATGAAGCGGAACACATTCCGGATCATTTGCCGTTCATTATCATCATTGCAGATGAAATGGCGGACTTGATGATGACGGCTGGCAAGGAAGTAGAGCAGCATATTATTCGTTTGGCACAGAAGAGCCGAGCCGTTGGTATCCACTTGATCCTGGCTACTCAAAAGCCAACGGTAGACGTCATTACGGGACTTATCAAAAGTAACCTTCCGGCTCGAATTTCTTTCCAGGTTGCTAGCCGCACTGACTCACGTGTTGTGCTGGATGAAATGGGCGCAGACAAATTGTTAGGCAACGGGGATATGCTCTTTCTCCTACCTGGTACAAGCACTTTGCTTCGTGGTCAGGGCACATTCTTGAGTGACGAAGAAATCAACATGGTCGTTGATCATTGCAGCACTGGAGAGCAAAACTTCGTTAACGAGTTGGTGAATCTCAAAATCAAGGAAGAGGACGGAGAAGAGGCGACTCCTGGCGTCCTCAAAAAGCGAGACGACATTTACGAAGCTGCAGTAGACGTGGTAGTCCGAGAGGGTCGTGGAAGTTGTTCCCTGTTGCAGAGAGCCTTGGGCATCGGCTACGGTCGCGCTGCGAGGTTGATCGATTACATGGCCGAGGATGGCATCGTAGGGCAATACAACGGATCCCAAGCGCGAGAAGTAGTGATTTCTATCGCACAATGGGAAGCCATGAGGTCTGGAGAAACCGCGCCCACGGCACCTCCAGTTCCCGCCAAGAATCGAATACGCATGACGGAAGAGGACTCAGGAGAAACAGTAGGGTCCGCTGAAACTAGGGGGCTAAAGGTTCCTCGGGCTGCACCTAAACTGCATGCTCCAGCAATTGACGAAGAGAATGACGGAGTGCCTTGGGACGATGCAGAAGAGGATGAAGAAGCGCTCGACGAAACGGCATATGCCGACCAAGATGAGGTCAAATACGAAGATTTCGATGACGAGTAGCGCTATTGCATTCTTCGAAGTGAAACAACGTGGGATCAGACTCCAGTCCGACCTGTAGCTACCGCCTCTAATTGATCATCCGTACGTACGCTAGGGGAATTTCTTGGTAAAAAACGCTGGCTAGAAACAAGCGTAACCAATTTGCCAAGCTGAACGCATTCGTCTCGTTGGTTTAGGACTCGCCTATCCCAGAGGACCTCGCCGCTTCGCCGTCCTTTCGGAAGAATCGATTCAATTTCAGTCTCTACATGAATCGTGTCACCCACAAAAACAGGACGGACGAACTGCCAGTCCATAATTCTCACCAAAGCAAGCGTTTTGACCCGAGGAAAATTGCTGCTTAGTCCGGCCATAAACGAAACTCCCAACAATCCGTGAGCGATGGGGCGGCCATAAGGTGTATTGGCCGCATACTCATGATCGATGTGGAGAGGGTCAAAATCTCCTGTTAAGCCGGCAAAAGCTACGATATCGGCCTCTGTTACAGTTCGTCCAGGACTCTTCCAAACCTTGCCAGGATGGAGGTCCTCCAAAAAAAGTGTTTCAGACATGGCAGATAATCCTATTTCCTTTGCACGACACTACTCCCAAGAGGGAGATTCCATCTGACCTCGCGCTTCTAACCATTTGATTAGCAAGATATCGGCTCTGACAAGTTCACTCAAGGATTCAGAACCTTTGTTTGGCCGAATTGTATTCCTGCTGATGTCAAAAACCGCGTAATTGTCCCTGTTTTCCATCGATTCGCCTAATTGTCGCGTGCTGGAGTTGAAGCGACGGTGCAGCCAAATCTGAGCTGATCTACCGGATATTCACCCAAACGCTTATTATTTAGCCCAGCTGTCGACCTCCCGTAGTCCTTTTTTGGGTACATCAAAAGATGCCGCACGGAGAGGTCTAATAGATGATCTTTGACAGGTCTCATGCGTGCATCTGTTCCATTGGCGCGCCTTTTAGCACAGAGTTACTAGCATTTTGCTCAGTGCTTTGGCAGCAACCATAGCCAGTGGCCCAGATACACTTTCCCCTAAACTCTAAAACTTTTGCCAAGGAGTTACGCCCGCTATGGCGGACGAGAAAAAACTAAGTGCCGTTGAAGACGTTAAGAGTCTGAGCAATTTCCTCCGCGGTACCATTGCTGAGGATCTAGCCTCGGATGCAGACGGGTTTGCAAAACCCAATACCCATCTCCTCAAATTCCACGGCATGTATCAACAAGATGACCGAGACAATAGGGGGGCGTCAGCAGAAGGCAAATCTAGCAAAGAAATAAGTCTCATGACCCGCACGCGCATTCCCGGCGGGATTCTGACCAGTGTTCAAATGATTGCTCATTTGGATTTATGTGATGAAATTGGTAATTCGACGCTCAAGTGCACTACACGCCAAGCACTTCAACTGCATTGCATTCCTAAAAGCCGCATACGTGAAACGATCCAGCGCATTCATGCCGTAAACCTAAGCACTTTGGCAGCTTGCGGCGATGTAAACCGAAACGTTATGTGCTGTCCGGCACCCATTCGCGATGCCATACACGACGAAATGCGACGAGCAACTATGGCACTGAAGGATCATTTGGCACCGCGAACTCGAGCCTATTATGAGATTTGGCTGAAAGACGATGCCTCCGGAGAGGAATCTTTGGTAGGTGGGGGCGAACCAGAGGTAGAACCGATTTATGGTCCAACTTACTTGCCTCGCAAGTTTAAGATCGGCGTAGCATTGCCTCAGGACAATTGCATCGATATCTATACTCAAGACTTAGGATTTCTAGCCGTTGTCCGAGAAGGCGCGGTTGTGGGCTACAACGTGTTGGTGGGAGGTGGTTTAGGCACAACGCCAAGTGCCAAGAAAACATTTCCAGCTTTGGCTAAGCGTATGGCCTTTTGTACGCCAGATGAAGTTTGTCAGGTGGCCGAAGCTGTTGTAAAAGTACAGCGCGATAATGGCAATCGAGAAGATCGCAAACGCGCGCGTTTGAAGTACTTGATAGCGGACCAAGGAATTGAGTGGTTTCGCGGCCAAGTTGAACAATACTTCGGACGAGCATTGCCGGATTGTACTGAAGACGATGTGCATGATTTTGATGACCACATGGGGTGGGCCGAGCAGGGAGATGGCAAGTGGTACTACGGGTGGAATGTAGAAAACGGACGGCTCTACGATAGCGAAGATCGACGTTGGAAATCTGCCATTCGCGAAATATGTTCTCTACTCAATCCTGGTATCAATCTGACTGCGCATCAAAGCATGATTTTTACGGATATCGCCGAGGAAGATAAGCAGACTCTGGAAGATGTTATTCGGCGACATGGCTTACCTCTCAGTGAGGAGATATCGACAGTCCGGCGTTGGTCGATGGCCTGTGTTGCATTGCCAACCTGTAGCCTAGCCGTGACCGAGAGTGAGCGGGTGTTGCCAGGTGTCATGGATGTGATGGAGGCAGAGCTGGCGAAACTAGGTCTCGATCAGGAAGCGTTTACCGTTCGCATGACAGGTTGCCCGAATGGTTGTGCTCGTCCCTACAATGCCGATATTGGCTTAGTAGGCAAAACCAAGAACAAATACACAATCTTTCTGGGAGGTCAATTGATCGGAACTCGCTTAGGAACGATTTTCAAAGACTTGGTACCACTAGAAGAAATTGTGCCCACCTTAGTTCCAGTGTTCGCAGCCTATAAACACCATCGACAGACTTCTGAGTCCTTTGGTGATTTTTGCCACCGCGTCGGCAACGAAAATCTGCATGCTTGGGCCGCGTCCACCTAAAGCGACTGTGCCCGCGTGGCCAATGCTTGCCGTTGATTGGGATCTCGGTAAGAGAAATGAAAACAATTTCCCACCCCTGCCTGAAACACTCGCAACAAAAAAAAAGCGGAGAGAAATAGATTCTGTCCGCTCACTAACTTGTATTTCACATTGCGGTTAATTGCAAATATCCATGGGGAGGCTTATGCCTCCATCATCGCTTTACGCACCTTGACTAACAACTTCTTGGTTGCAAGGATGCCGGCATTTTCATCCAACTTCGAGCCCTCGTACTCAATCCCTACCCAACCGTTGTACCCGGCGTCCGTGACGATCTTCATCATCTTGGCATAGTCCGTGTGCGTCTCGTTACCGTCAGCGTCAAAATCATGACTCTTAGCGCTAACTGCCTTAGCATATGGCATGGTCTCAGTGACGCCCTGGTAACGATCATATTCATGGAAGTTGCCGAAATCTGGTAAGGTACCGCAGTTTTTCAGGCCGACCGACGCAATCGTTTCGGACAACCATTTGCCGTTGGAGCTTAGTCCCCCGTGATTTTCAACAATGACATTGATATTATGACCTTTGGCAAACTCACTAACCCGTCGCAATCCATCAGCAGCTAGTTTCTTCGCTTCTTCATAATCGTTGGTTGATTGAGCATTCACTCGTATTGAGTGGCAACCAAGAAATGCGGCCGCTTCGACCCACTTGTAGTGGTTCTCCACGGCTTGTGTACGCTTAGCGTCGTCTTTGTCGCCCAAGGCCCCTTCTCGGTCAATCATGATAAGCAAGCATTTGACGCCCAAGCCCTCATGGCGAGTCTTCAACTCGGCCAGGTAAGTCTTATCTTGTGCCTTGTCCATGAAGAATTGATTTACATATTCAACAGCGCTTATTTTGAATGTTTCCTTAGCTGTCTTGGCAAAATCAAGGTTATTTAATTTCCCGTCACGAATCGTGCGGTGCAAGGACCATTCCGCCAATGAAAGTTTAAATGGCAACTTTTTGCCTTTCCCGGCTTGTACTTCCGCCTTTGCCTGTTGCGCAATTGCCACCGAACCGGTTAATGTCAATGCAGCTCCTGCAGCTGTTGCCTGAAGAAAATTGCGACGTTGAATTGATTGGGACATTGAGAATTCCTCCAGGGAAGAGTTTAAGGTAGGCTTAAAAGCGTTTTCGACACAGCAAACATCATATTCGGCTGCCACTTTCCTTTCAACAAAGGCGCGCCTTCCAACAAGGCAGCGAAATGATTAAAGTTTCGGCGTTGTTTCTACAGGGATTTCAAAGAACGGCCTCATAGGTAACCTATGTGTCAAGCTTTTTCTAAGATTCGCCCTCCTCGACCGCATTGCGGTCGACCCTCCCGAATCTCCAGAGGGTAAGTTATGACATGCTCAGTCTACAAAAAGCAGGAATTGAAGGAGCAGGATAATTGGATCCGCCCTGACCGCACCGGTCGCCCCTCCCGAATCTCGTGAGGGTAAGTTGCGATAGGCGCAGGTTTCAGAAAAGCTGTGTTGAGGGGATTGTGGCGGTAAATTGCCGCGAAGTATTTTCACTAGTAAGTCCGAGATTTGTATGCACGAAATTCAATTGGCAGATCCGGACGATCGACATCCAGCAGACATCGTCATTTGGGACGGAAAATGCGCTTTTTGCAGGAGTCAGGTGGAACGCTTGGCTGCTTGGGATACTCATGGAAAGTTGGCTTACTTGAGCCTGCACGATCCTCGGGCACGGACTGTGGCACCTGAGCTTTCCCCAGAGCGGCTTATGGAGCAAATGTGGGTGATTACACCACAGGGTGGCCAATTTGGTGGCGCGGATGCAGTTCGCTACCTCAGTACTCGCTTGCCGTCACTTTGGTGGTTGCGACCGATCCTCCACATTCCCTACAGCATGCCTCTGTGGCAATCTCTCTATCGACTTGTCGCGAAAAGACGTTACGCGATTTCTGGTCGTACTTGTGAAAACGGTAGTTGCGACCTCCACCGTCAATGAACAAATGGCCGCAGGGTTCAACCGCTGCCTCTGGCACCCTGAATAGAAGAGCCCTCACTGGCCACTAATTCATGACGCAGCGTTTCCAGTTTCTCGATTCTCAGGCGCAACATCTCGATCTCACGGTCTATAGCACTCACACTTCGTAATTCCATCATGGTGAGCATATCCGATGTGCGATTTCCACGCGTGCGAGCAATCCGTCCCAAGACTGGAATAAGCATGCTTAGTGCAACAGCCAAAATCGACATCACGGCAATCAATCGAAAGATACCTTCCCCGCTATTGAAGAGCTCTAGATCAATCATCATGCAGATAATCAAGGCCAAACCGTAGATTAATTGCAAAGCAATCCAATAGGCCCATTGATAGGAGCCTGGCAAGGAAACAATGGATAGCAGGCAAACATGGCAAGTAGCGATCGCGAGAACTACGATATTGGCTGAGAACTGCCAATAGAACTGAATTTCAATCGACAGCCATGCACCGACTAGCAAAAGCGCGGACCCGAGGATGGTCAGCGCTGTTCCCAAATTAGGTAGGAGGTTGATTCCTTTGGGCTTGCGAGACAGTTCGCATGCAAGTCCACACAGACTGCCAATGGCTAAAATAACCGTCGACAGGATGACCATGGTTTCATACCAGGTCCAGGATTGTCGCAGTACGGCTGCAATCGCAAGGCACGTTCCGATGACCACCAATAGCAACGTGGCATACAATAACCAACGATTTATTGGGAGACGCGAACCAGCCAAATTGGAGTCGTTAGACATAGCCTATCAGCAATGCGTAATTGCGCTCAGTTATTTTGGGCCAATTGTTTCCTGTAGCCCAACAATCAATTTCTCTAATCCCTGCGGATCCTGATATTGATATTCAGTACTTGACTCGGTTGTTAGGTTCTTAACCTGACATGTTCCGGCAGCCAATTCCCGCTCGCCGGCTATTATCGCCGCGCGAAAACCACGTGCGGCCGCGTATTTTAATTGGGCGCCGAGTTTCTTTGGTTCGGGAAACAATTCGACGCCGATGCCATGGCTTCGAATCAATTGGGCCAAAAGCAAATAGTCATGCAACCGCTGCCGATCAAAGTACGCGATCATGACTGGGGCTGGAGTTGACACAGGAGTCAAAACTCCTAGTGACTCTAGAGCAGTCAGCAATCTGTCCAGTCCAAGTGAGGCACCGATGCCTGGTAAATGTTGTTTTGTATACACTCCAGCTAGATTGTCATAACGTCCCCCGGAACAAATACTCCCGATTCCAGGCAATTGATTAAGTGTCGTTTCGAATATTACGCCCGTATAGTAGTCGAGCCCACGTGCAATCGAAACGTCTAGTCGATATCGGTGCGGCGGAATGTTGGTCGCGTCAAGTGCTGATGACAGTTGATGAATCCGTTCTAGGCCAGCTTCGCCTCTTTCGCTCCCTTTTACCAACGGAGCCAACTTGCCTAATATTTGGTCTACCGACCCCTTGACGTCGGCGAACTGAAGAATCTCGTGTGCTTGTTGCGATGAGATGCCTGCTGCCTGCAATTCATTGAGGCAGCCAGCCTGCCCAATTTTCTCCAACTTGTCCAAAATTCGCAGGACGGTTACCGACTGCTCAGACAAATTGCAGCGGTCCAATAGTCCGTTGAGGATTTGGCGATTGTTTATCCGTAGAGTGAAGTCTTCAATACCAATTTCTAACAATAGTTCGTTAATTACTAATGCACATTCAATGTCCGCTACAACGGATTCGGTGCCAATCGTATCAAAGTCACATTGAACGAATTCTCGATATCGTCCGGCCTGTGGACTTTCACCTCGCCATACAGAAGCGATGTGGTAACGTTTGAAAGGTGTTCCTAATTGACTAATGTGTTGTGCCGCAAATCGTGCTAAGGGCACTGTCAAGTCAAAGCGGAGACCAACGGACCGCCCACCGTGATCCGTGAATTGGTAAAGTTGACGATCCGTTTCTTCGCTACCCTTTCCGGTGAGAATCTCCAAATACTCTAGGGCAGGTGTGTCAATGGGACTAAAACCATAGCGCCGATAAACTCGGCGCGCCGTATCCATTAGTACTTCGCGAGGAATCATTGATTCGGGCAGATAGTCGCGGAAACCCTTAAGTGTGCGAGGTTGAATTAGCTGAGACACTGAATTTCCATTATTCCTTGTTTTCCAACACAACCATCTTTTCGACAATCGTTTTGTCGTTCTTGCAATCGCCGTCCGATCGCAATTGATGGATGAACTCCGACAGAAAAATTACTAAGTTGCCGCTCGCAGTAATATATGTTAGCCATGGCCGTAAGGCCTCAGGTAATACTTCCGACCCGGCCTCAACTCCAATACCCATCTGGTGATCATTCGACTTCAAAATCGCCAACGATCAACTAGTTCAGTTTAGAACAGGTAGGAGCTCGGGTTCCGGAGTGCGCTGGCAAGCAAAATCTGCCTGTAGAACTGTGGCTTCCATATATTCAACTACTTGTTCAGGAGTTTCGAAGTACTTTTCGTAAACGGTGTCATCGTCATACTCGCAGTTATCCGTTGAGTATGCGCGGCATATCTCCGGTCGTGTCATGTAAATACCACAACGATTGTCACTCTGCAAATGTTTGCAATCTGTGTGTACCAACAAGTACCAAGTGTCGTCCTCAACGAACATGCTGGCTTTGTCATGTAGCAAGAACCAGCGAATATAATCGTAGTCTTTGACGTTCTCGGGTGCGTCTACCGGAAGCGCAAAATAGCGGCAGCATTTGGCTGGACAGTATTCGCAAAGGCAGGCACCCTTGGGTAGATTTTCCCGGTTAATTTTTTTGGTGTGCATAATCGAAAAGTCATAAAAACAAGGAAAAAGTGGGGCCATAAATCGACCCCTCTGGACAGCTCTACCGAAACGGCCGTTGTTGCTATACTCTAGTTCTCAAGGCCACCTTGAATAACGGACTCAGTATTTTTGCTGCGAGGGTGTTTTAACTTCAATTAGCAATTGTCCGCAAGGCTCCTAAAACCCTAATTTCACTTTCTGCAAGTTCTCGATTAGAGAAATAAGTAGCTTCGCAAACAGTTTTTAACAGATTTTAGACGAGATTGAGTGCTTTGGAATAACCACTAGCAGGGTGCTGAGAAAGTCGATTTGCAAA
>JAGQOY010000408.1 GCA_020427005.1 Planctomycetales bacterium | reverse complement strand
GTTTGGAACAACTTGATCTCTCTGATACGAAAATCACTGACGAGAATTTGGCGGCCTTGAGAGGACTGGAATCGCTAAAAACAATATATGTTGGTAGAACAAAAATCACCAACAAAGGCTTGGGCATAATTCGTACCAATTGCCCGAACGTCGTGATAAAGGCAGACGTTGAGATGTCAGGCTGGGGCGGAGAACAAAACCTTGCAACCGGCAGATAACAATGGAATGAACGAAAGTCGCGTTGGCCTGTCGACTTTGCTAAACTGTCAACTCACACGACTTCGTTATTCCCAACGTTCGTCGGATCAACAACTCCGTGCCAGAAGAGACCCACGCAACACTTGAAGACGCCCTTGTCCACGAAGTGTGGCGGCAAGACCTCTCTGCTATTCAACGATTGCTTACCGCGGGCGCAAATCCCAATAAACCCGGTCGCGCGTGGTCATCGGCAATCGCATGTGCCGGTGAAAATGATGAAACCGGCGAGATTGTTCGTGCACTTGTCGCGGCGGGTGCCGACGTGAACATTCAAGACGAACACGGCCAGACGCCTCTGCACCATGCTGTTGACATGGCTATCGATGGAACGATTCAACAGAATCTCGATGAGATCGACTGGACGGTCGTTGGCGTTTACCTCGAATTTGGTGCCAACCCAAACATCGCCGACAAGAACGGGAGGACAATTGCTGATATCGCGTCGGCATACGGTTACAATGCAAAGCGGTCGTTCGATGATTTCATGCGAACCCGAAGTGTTGACTGACAAAACACGGCTTTGATATCGCTGGAACGTCTAACGCCACATCGAATCCGACGAACAATGCCGTGCACACGGAGCCGCCGACCGCGCGGTTTGCCAATGGAGAGTGTTTTCCGGCGGCCCGGTGACGTCTGCCGTTCTGTCTTGAAATCGAATCGAAGGAAGTGGACGCGCTGATGGCAAGTCGATCTCGCGAGTATCTGAAACGCGAAGAGCATCTTGCCAACATCCGTAGGGCACAAACGGAATGCCGTAGTATCGCTGAGGATGTGTGTATCACTGGCATCGGGTTGCGGCGAATACAACTTGTGCACTCGCCGTCCTTTTCCGACGGATGTGCGTGGGATGTACGCCAACTGAGCGAACAGTGGTTCGTATATCGCAGCAAAATCCAAGAAGGTACCGATTCCTTGATTGGATACGACCGCCTGCTTTCTCCTCCAGATCCTCTCAATCGCATGTTCGATCGACTTTGCTCAATCGACATACCCATTGCCCCAGATCTCAGCGGGATGGTTGGGCTAGACGGCGATTCGTTCGAGCTTGCTATTTGTGGTGACATGTTTTCATCGATTCGCTTAAAATGGTGGTGTGATCCACCTGCCCAATGGCAACAAATTGCGAATGCTGCCACCGACATGATCGCGTACTTCAAGTCACTTGACGTGGATAGCTCGTTCGCTTAACAGAAGACAGAACAAAGCGATGAACACCAAGCCCTCGATTGGCCGTTTGGGCAATGGTTGCTCAACCACTCGGGCTGGGTTATCGCAGCCGTTCGTCCAATGAATTTCTTCCAATACCAGAGGTTGTTCAATAGATCTTCAATTCGCAACAAGACCAACTCGAGACACTCCGAAGGCTCGATACTCGCTTTCGCGTTTTCGGTTCTGCCGCTCATCGCTATCAATTATCGGACCCAATTGACGCGCGCTACCTGACGAAATTTGAATCCGATTTCGGCGTCAATCTTCCGTCTGACTACTGCCAATTCGTAACACTACTTTCGAACGGGGGAGCGGGACCAAACTACGGACTGGTCGAGTTTTCGAACGCATCAAGAGGCCACTCACCCTCTGAATGTTTTCCGTCTGTTGGCGAACCTTATCAGCGACAAGCGGGTTTGTTCGACTATTGCCACGTGCCTGGCACGATTTGGCTTTCTGACAACGGATGTGCAACGTCAGACGTCCTTGTCGTGAATGGCCCTTCGTATGGCTGTGTCTGGACAATCCTCGAAGAACAGGACTACTGTTGCTGCAGATCGTTTGAAGCCTGGTATCTTGGATGGTTGGCGTCCGCAATAAATACGATCCGACGAGAATCCATTCTCGCGACGCTCCGTTCTGGCATGCATCTCGACGATCTTCGTTCAATATTTGGACGCGAGATTGTTCCGGTTCCACCAGAAGAACGTGCGAGCGGCTATCTACTGTGTTTTTACGACTGCAATGCTCACTTTTTCTTTGACCCAAACGATCGATTGACACGGTTTAAACACCAATCGCATATTATATCTCCACACATCCGGGAGATCGACGAACCAACGGATGCACCCAAGTCGCCGACGACGCGGTTTACCAATGGATCATCTTTCCCGGCGACTGGGTGATCCGCAACGTTCGTCGCGATAGGCGCCCGTTCGACCGATAGACCACATGCTATGAAACATCCCGATAGAATCTTGGTGACACGGAAGCGTTGGGACACGATATTTGGAATTCTGTTTCTGGCTTCTCTGGTTGTTGCAGCCGTTTGCATATTGCTAACGGGGCATTTTCGATATTCGATCTTGCCAGCGGCACTTTGTGGCATGTGGATGCGCTTTCGAAATACAATTCCATTGAATGGGCGTGTAGTTCAGACCGTTGAAGGAAATGCCCAGACCTTAATACTCCTGTGCTGGTTGATGTGCGGCATAATAGTAGTTGGAGCCTTTACCGTATTCGACATCTGCAT
>JAGQOY010000407.1 GCA_020427005.1 Planctomycetales bacterium | reverse complement strand
AGCTGACCAGCATATCCCGCTAGGTCCGCTAGCGTCGGCAGGATGTCTGTGCCGGTGACTGGCACTGTGCTAACTGAGCCTGCTTTAATGCCTGGCCCTAGCACGATGAATGGCACTCGCAAACCGCCTTCATACATGGAGTGTTTACCGTCGCGTAGCGGCGCGTTCAAATCCTCGGACGATATTGGCGCGCCAGGAATCCCCGTGCGCCCGCCGTTATCACCCAGCATAATCACGTAGGTATTATCGAGCATCTTCAGTTCGATCAACCGGTCGAGGATGCGACCGATACCTGCATCGAGGTCGGCGGTCATGGCGGCGAACTCAGGCATGGTGTGTTTTCGGCCGGGCGGAACCTTTTTCATCCGATCGAACGTTTCCTGGTTATAGTAGATGTCTAAGTGCACAGCATAGTGTGACACCTGAAGGTAGAACGGCTTGCCAAGCGCGTTTTTTTTGATGGCGTTCGATGAAATGCAGCGCCGTATCGGTCAGCGTGTCAATTCGCTTGGGATCGGGCGACGAAGCAGGGCCACCAGAACCTTTCGCGCCCCCGTTGCCGTTACCTGTGTAGCCATCAGAGAAATCGTAGTCCTGTTGGTGCGGTGAGACTTCATCGTAGCGATGATCCCACTTGCCGAAATGCGCGGCGACGTAACTCGGGTCTGCGGCCTTAAGCATGCGCGGGATGTTGAGTTGCTCGCGATAGGCGGCGGTCCACTTCTCTCGGTCGGCTTGATATTCGTGGCGCGCGGGCGACTGGCCGGTTTGAATGGAGCGGCGTGTTGGGCAGCACGATGCGGCCGGAGCGTAACCCTGAGTGAACACCATTCCCATCGCGCCGAGTCGCTCGATGTTTGGTGTGAGGTAATAATCACTGCGCGTGCGTGGGTCGCCTGGAATGATCTGGAGCGACGATCCCACCCAGCTCTGGTCGTCAGTGAGGATGACGATGAAGTTGGGTTTCGTTTTGGTGCTCGCTTCCGCTACGGGCTTTCCTAACTGCGTGGTCGCGGCCTCAGAATCTTGAGCGATCACCGGCAAGGCGAACGCGATGTTGCAGAAAATCGCATGAATGAATTTTAATCTGTGCATATTCGTAGACGTCCCCTCGAAAGATGTTGTGCCGCGTTACAAAAAACAAACTCCACCATGCCAAAAATCTAGATCGTAAACGACGCCAAACCCAATAAGCAATCACATTACAATTGCGGCTGCTACACGCCAAGCGATGTCGACCATCGGGTTTGCCTCTTGCCTAACCACCTCGGCAAGCTTTACACTAAGGGGTCGCTCAAGAGATAGGAGTCCGCATTGGTAAAAGTTGTATTCGCATCCAGAGTGTCTTTATACTAACCGGCTAAAAGCCTATCCTACTGAAATCCTGTCCATTACGGTTGAGAGAATGCTAAATTCAGGCCCGTACAACTTTCCGTCAGTTTCTTAATCCTAACATGGTGTACACAGTTTACGGAGGCTGGCATT
The DNA here is from genome assembly GCA_020427005.1 of Planctomycetales bacterium. Classification (GTDB taxonomy): domain Bacteria; phylum Planctomycetota; class Planctomycetia; order Pirellulales; family Pirellulaceae; genus Aureliella. The sequence goes on along the minus strand of JAGQOY010000407.1, from coordinate 1,318 downwards.
TTGAATACGTCTATTTCTCGGTCGGTTGGATTGGGTGGAGCAAATCTGTTGTTGGATGTACAGACGATTCAAACTTTGTTGAATATGATCCCGACGGATCAGGGCGGGCCACAGCCCTTGCTCGACGTTGATGGTCTTGCCGGCCCCAAGACCAATGGCAGTATCTTTGGCTTTCAACGAAAGCATTTTGGACCAGCAGGTGCTGACGGTCGAATTGATCCTGATCAAAGGTCGTTACAAAAGATTCTCGACCTTTTGAAACACAGTATCGGCCCAAACCCACCAAACACATCCAACTTTTCGGGCTTCACTCAAGAGCAGATCCAAATACTTCAAAAGGCCGTCGTTGACGCTCGCACCATGGTAGACAATGCGATGAGCCTGTGTTCGATCGCTTTTGCGATGTTAGAACCGAACAAGTCCATAACATCGCTACGGCACAACTTTGATGTGGACGTCAAGTCGGATAACCCAATCAGCGTTGCTTTTCAATCCACCATGTTGAACATGGTCCAAGGCAACCTGGCAACGATTCGAGCGGGTTTGAGCCAGGAATTCCCGTTTTTATTTGAGCCCAAGCCGGGCTTTCCTGAGGCCTGGGTGGAAGGAGTTACGGATCCGACCGTGCATATCAAACCTGGTTTTTTTGATAATTCGTACAATACGGACCTCTCGCGAGCGGCTACGATCCTACACGAACGGGCGCATACCGTACTAAGGGCACCGGGGCATCCTGGAATCGGTAATGGCGGAGGACTAGTGACTCTAGTAGTTCCTCCGCACGAAGATAAACGACCTTACTACACCAACCGTGCGCGATTTTTCGAGGATGCATTGCGCAATCCCTACAACTATGAGTGGTTATGCGTATCCCTGGATTCTCGCTATGTGGAGAACCCAGGTGGAAATCATCTATCATCCGCGCGCATGTGTTGCGGCGCAACACAGATGGCTTAAGGAATCGCTCCATTGTAGGAGCCTGACTTTTTGCAGACAGGCTGGAAGCGTTGAAATCCTATCCTGCTGAAATCCTGTCAATAATTCTTGAGAGGAAAAGTTGACATGATTAAGCCTCGTAAAGCCCAAGATCGAGGCCGTGCCAACCACGGCTGGCTGGATACCTACCACACATTCTCATTCTCAGCATATCAAGACCCTAGCCACATGGGATTTCGTTCACTACGAGTGATGAACGAAGATTTTGTCGCTCCCGGTCACGGGTTCGCAACGCATCCTCATCGCGACATGGAGATTGTCACCTACGTCCTCGAAGGGGCCTTGGAACACAAGGACTCGATGGGCAACGGTGAAATCCTTC
>JAGQOY010000406.1 GCA_020427005.1 Planctomycetales bacterium | reverse complement strand
TACTTGATCAGTCGTTTAATGCTTTGCCCGTCCTGTTGAAACCAGCTGGCCAAGTGATCCAGCAATTCCGGATGAGAGGGTGGTTGTCCCAACACGCCGAAATCATCTACCGTTGGAACAATTCCGCGACCAAATAGGTGATGCCAGACTCGATTGACTATCACGCGCGCAGTCAAGGGATTGCTATTCGAAACTATTTGATCGGCCAGTTGCAGTCTCCCACTGCCTTCATCACTAGTCGGCTGCGTGCCGCTGCACAAAGCTTGCAAAAAATGGCGAGGTACTTCCACACCTGGATTGCTCGAACTCCCCCGAATAAGCAAATGATCGTTTTCTGGAGTGCCATCCATCATCGCCATTGCTAATCGGCTAGTGAGCATGATTCGGGATTTGAGTTCCCTACGTCGTTGGTCCCACTGCGATAATAAACTATCAACTTGCCTCTTTAGTTCCAAACTATTCTGCACCAGTTTACGGCTCTGTTCTTGTGCAAAATCAATCTCCTTGGCCACTGCATCTCTTCGAGCGATAATGGCTGCCTTTTCGGTCTCGTTTAATCCACTAGCTACTAGAGCCACGGACAGTGTCTTGTCTTCATCCGGCGTGAATTCCAAATGAACTCGATGCCCGACATACCGAGTGAGGTTCAGTCGTGTCCAAGCCTTCTGACCGTCAACTCGTTCTAGGGTTTCCCCATGCAACGGGCCAGCAATCAGTCGGTGGGAATCCACACAGGTAAACACATGCCCCTGTCCCTCGCAAAGACAGTCGAGCTGACCGTCAGTCACTGTAAATGTCGGCGAACGCAACGTCCTGCCACTTCGCGGCAAGCTACTCAGACGGGACTTAGTATCCACCCCTTTCTCAGAAATGGATTTCAAACCATCCCACAACGGATCGTTGCTGGCGCCTCCAGTCCGTGCCAATTCCCAACTCGGCCCATCGGCCAGAGTCCTAAACTGTATTGAACCCGGCAGGATTGGCCCATCGCCGAAGATGAATCCATCCTGCATGAACTCGTGCGGGTCCAGATGTTCGTAGTCAACAAGGAACTTATCGGTAATTTTCTCATCCAATTCCGAAATCGGCACTCCATCAGAAGGCAGAAGTAGTCTAGCCCTCATGGGCGGCAACTGGATCAGCTCGGCCAAATGCTGTGCTAGGCCAGAATCCAATGCGTGCAATTCGGCGGCTACCGCTCGATTATGTTCCAGCGATTCAAACCTTACCTGACGATAGTCAGAACTCTGCAGATACCCGCACATGGCGTAGTAATCGCTCGAAGTGATTGCATCAAACTTGTGATCGTGGCAACGGGCACAGGCTAAAGTTACTCCGAGGAAGGTTTTCGAGAGTACGTCCAACATATTGTCAAAACGGTCCGTCTCATCCTTGCGAATGTCCACTGGCGAATGGACCCATTCACCTAAAAACCAAAATCCTGTGGCTAAAATGGATTCGTTAAATCCATGTTCAGGATTCAGACGCGGCGCGGTCAACAAGTCACCAGCGATATGCTCGCGCACAAACTGATTGTAAGGGACATCCGCATTCAAAGCTCGGATTACATAATCTCGGTACTGATATGCATTCTCCGAATCGTTATCAAATTCGTGTCCGCGGGATTCAGCGTATCGCACTAAATCCAACCAGTGTCTGCCCCAACGTTCTCCGAAACGTGGCGACGATAGCAATTCATCTACGACGTTTGACCAATTCTCACTAGTCGGGTTCGCAACAAATGATCGCACTTGATCTGGTGTAGGAGGTAGTCCTACTAAGTCGAAATACAGGCGACGTATCATCGCATAGGGATCTGCATCTTGAGTTGGACGGAGCTGGGCCGCCTCAAGCTTCGATAGGATGAATTGGTCGACGGGATGGTTGGACCAGCTTGATTCAGCCACTTGCGGGATCGCGGGCGACGTTACTGGTTGCCACATCCAATGATTTGCCTTGCGAGCAACGATATCAATCTCATTGGCTGGTGAAGTTGGTTTCTCCGAGGGCAAAGACTCCTTTGGCCAGGGAGCCCCCCAGGCAATCCACGTTTTCAAATCAGCGATTGCAGCGTCTGAGAGTTTGCCTCGCGGAGGCATTTCAAAGTCTTCATAGCGGACAGCGCTAAGCAGAATGCTGCTCTCGTTTGCCTGCAAATCCAACGCCGCTCCAGATTCGCCTCCTTGCAGCAACGCTGCACGGCTATCTAGCCTTAATCCCCCTTTGAGTTTCTTTGCATCGCCGCTATGACATTCGTAGCAATTTTCCACCAGCAACGGCCGAATCTTGATTTCAAAAAATTCCAATTGCCGGTTGGTCCATTCCGAAGGCGCTTTCACCAAAGCACTTTCAACTTGCGTCTCAAGCTTGGAATTATTTGCTTCAACATCTTGCCCGACGCAACAAGCAGGTTGTAGGCCAATTAGAAACCATGCTATCAAGCAAGATAGCTGGCTGGCAGATTCTGAATAACGGTAATGCATGTGCTACCAATGGGTAGGTTAGTGAAAATCTTTTTGGGAAGGAGCTTTGGCACTCAGCGGTGCAAACCTGTAAGTTTACTACGCCCGGTCGGTGGGCAGGTATTCACATTCCACAGTCAAATGTTCAACGGAGACAACATCCAAGAATCATTCAACACACATCATTATAAACGATGGAAAGATATAGATTGTAAGATTGCTCGACTTTGAAACAGGGCCTCGCAAAGTTTTAAGATAAGGCGGTTTCTCAGCCGGGTATTGTCCTCCCAATTCGAGCGATTCGAGGGGAGTTGGGAAGTGTCGAGCGACGTTTAAGGAAAAGTGGCGACCCTATTCAACTGAAAAAACTTGTTGCATTTGG
>JAGQOY010000405.1 GCA_020427005.1 Planctomycetales bacterium | reverse complement strand
GGGTGGGCGCATTCCCTCGCTGACGCTTCGGGTTACGTTTTCAGCGGCCTGCTTGATCGATGCTCGCCATCATTGATCAATGCTAGCACAACTTGCGTAACGTTGAGGGAAATCGGTGGAACAGAGTCGACTTGAACAAACTAGACTCGTGCAGCGTGACCTAGTGATAGGAAACCTGCACATCGGATTTCCCGTTGTTCAGGCCGCCCTCAGCGGCTACAGCGATTGGCCGATGCGAATGCTCGCACGGGAGCACGGGGCTAGTTACTCGTTATGTGAAGTCATGCTGGATCAATTCCTTATCACACTCCGAGAGCGAGAAAAGACAAAACATCACCTGTTCAATTCGCCAGAAGAGCAACCCGTTGCAGGGCAATTGATGGGCGCCGAACCCGAACAGTTTGCTCGCGGGGCACGCCGATTGGCCGAGGCTGGATTTAGCGTCATTGACATCAATTTCGGGTGCCCAGTCAAGAAGGTACTGGGGCGCTGTCGCGGTGGATTCCATCTAGGGCAGCCCAAGATTGCCTTGGAAATCGTGCATCGAACTCGAGAGGCAGTTCCCGTACACATTCCTGTAACCGTGAAGATGCGTCGAGGAATCGATGATTCGGCCGAAAGTAAGGACTGTTTTTTCGAAATATTTGAAGGCGTCTTTGCCGCTGGGGTAGCCGCTGTTACGGTGCACGGAAGGACCGTGAACCAACGCTATCAAGGCCCGAGCAAATGGGGATTTCTTGCGGAACTTAAGCGCCAGTACCCCCAACAAACAATTCTAGGAAGTGGCGACCTGTTCACAGCCGCAGATTGTTGGCGCATGCAACAAGAAACGGGAGTTGACGGAGTTACGGTGGCTCGGGGTGCCATCGGTAACCCGTGGATCTTCTCCCAGGCTCGGGCCTACTATGCCGGAAACGAATTGCCGCCCCCTCCCACTTTGCATGAGCAGCGAGACGCGTTGAGACGCCACTGGGAATTGGCAGAGCAACTGTATGGAGAGCGTACTGGAAATCTACTTCGCAAGTTTGGTGTCAAATATGCCGCCAGCCACCCCAACCACATGGCCGTTCGGCAGGACTTCGTTCGAGTCCGATGGCGTGAGGACTGGTTTCAGGTCCTTGAAACGTGGTATGCAAAAGATCTTCCTGGCGTTTACCCTACGGCCGACATTCATAACGTCCAGGGCTCGACCTGCGCCTCTTGACGTATTAATGGCTTGTCATTGTCCGTCAAACTACGTCTCGCCCTCCCCAGAAAAGGACTCGTCCAGGCGATGCCTCCTTTTCCGACGGAACGAGTGGCTAGGGAGGGGACTCGGTGCTCAGATGACTTCTCGCACGGCCTGTGCGAGCTTTTGAATACCAACGGCAATTCCCTCAGGTGACTGTACACCAAAACTAAGCCGGATTGTATTGTATTCAACTGCCTGACCCTCAGCAGGATAACAATAATCTCCCGGAACATACAGTACACCGTACTGAGTCGCTATTTGCCATAACTGAGCACCCTCAGATGCACTTATATGTTCTGGCAAAGTCAACCACACATACAGCCCGCCGCTAGGCTTGCGCCAATGAACGCCGGGGATGTCGCCCATCTCAGCCTGAAGGGCGGTCAACATGGCCTGCAATTTCTTTTGATAGACAGTTCGAATTCTGGGCAGATGCCGCTCCACCTCACCTTCTATTAGCGCTCTATACATGAAATGCTGTGCAAAATGAGGCGACCCGAAATCTATGTTGGATTTGATATCTAATAAGGGTTCGACTAGATACTCAGGAACGACACCCCAGCCGACGCGAATACCTGGCGAAAAAGATTTGGAAAATGTCCCTAATTCTGCAATAAAGTCATCGGCCTCTGGGTGTAGGGAACGCAATGTGGGTAACGATTCTCCCTCATAACGCAACTGCTGATAAGCGTTGTCGACGATTAGCATCAACGGTCCGTGCGAACTTCGCCACTTCATTGCGATATGAAGCAATTCATGCCGACGTTCAAGCGAAAGAGTGCTGGCACCAGGATTATCGAAGTCTGGGATTACATAAATGGCCTTAACCCGATGCGCCAGACCAAGGGAGCTGAGTTCATCTAGTTTGGCTTGTAGTGAATCAAGACACATACCCTGTTCGTCGGCGTGGATTCCTATGGTACGTGCCCCTGCGGCCTGCAAAGTACCCAGAAAAACGAAATAAGTCGGGGCGGCGGCGAGTACGATGTCACCCGGATCCAGTAGAGCTTCGGCAAGCAGATGCAGCAATTGATTGCTGCCGCTGGTCAGTATGACTTGTTCAACTGGCGGTTTGCACTCAGGCGCCTTGGCATACGTCCAGTCGATGATTGCTGACCGCAAAGCCGGGTAGCCAGCCGTCGATCCGTATTGGAGCGCCGCTCGAAGGTCTCCTGGGTCCGCCAACAAACGCTGCATGCATGCAGTGGACTCCTCACAAGGCAGTGAGCCGTTGTCAACAAAACCGGCTGCTAAAGAAATTAAGTCCGGAAATTGCAGCGCCTGGGCCATCAACCGTCCAATGGGTTGTCCGGCGGAGCGAATTCCACGTTGACTCATGTTGTCCATCGTAGGGGAAACTCGAACGGATGAGAGTGGAATGGACATACATAACCAATCATGCGAAGTTTAAATTGGTTGAAAACTCCCAAGCGGCAAACGACGCGGGCTAATCTCCGCCGGCCGAGGGCCCAGCTGCGGTTAGTTAAGGAGTCTGCCTTGGCAAAAAATATAGGATAAACTTTCAGCCTGCCTTTTTGCGGACAGGCTGGAAGCCTAGCCTACTGAAATCATGTCAAAAACTGTTGAGCAACTTCTAAAAGTACCGGGAAACTGACATGTACTCAAGGACTCGTAAATACACCACGACATTTATC
>JAGQOY010000404.1 GCA_020427005.1 Planctomycetales bacterium | reverse complement strand
ACTTTCCCAAGCCTGTGAGAGCCGGAAATGGAAACTTACTCTCCCAAGGCTGGGAGAGTCGGAAATGGAAACGTCGTATAGACGTTTTTTCCGGAGAGGGCTCGTTTAACTCGAAAGACCCGCTCGTTCCTCGCGACTCTCCCGCAGGACCCGACGGGAGTGTCAAGAAGTAGTTGTGCAATATACAACAAATCTGCCAGACTTCCCTGTCGTGGCTTGATCAAACGAATCCGAATGATCAATTGAAGATCCGCGCCCCTTCCGTCGCTCGGCTCGCGGTATGAACTTGAGAATGTTTGATCGATTCTTGTTGCGAACAAGTAATTGCACGCGCGCAACTCAAGGGGCAACAATACATTGCAGAGTTAACGTCGCGTCGAATGAATGCATCGGCTGTCAGGACTTGAAAAACTAAACTGGACCTAGGGTACGCCTATACCAGGCGAAAAATTCTCGACGGGAGCCCGGTCCAGATCATTTCTTGGTTGTGTGGAATTTATCAAAGTTACTACAAGATCGCGCTGTTCCAGATCCCTCTTTAAATTCGGTAAAACTGAGAGCATGTTCTCTGAGTATTCTAACAACAGCCAGCGCTCGACCGCCCAGCGAATTGGCGGGTAATAGAGAACGACATCTTTGCCATATGCCCCTAGATGGTGACGCGCGTAGTACAACTCTTGGGCCAATGCTCGTTTGCACATACCGTCTATTTCTTCGGACGTGTAGCTGGCAGGAAGTATATTCAACAAGGCCTGAGAACTACCCATGGTATCTACGAACTGTTGAGGTCGGTTCGCAATCATGTTCCACAACAGTAACTGGTTGAATTGCAAAGATTGCATTGGAACGGCAGACTTTCGCAGCGCAGCGTAGGTTCGCAGGGCCTTTTCCAGCAATTCTTTGTTATTTTCTTGTGCAGCTACTAAGGCGATTTTTGCAAGTGACTCGAAGAGCATCGAGACGCGGCCGGATGAGGTATTGGCATTGGCCCAACTGTGTTTTTCCGTCGGTTGTTCTAGTACTGCGTCGAGATTGCTCAATGCTTCCAGGAATTTTTGATTAGCATCTGGATCATAGGCACGGAAAGATGCAGCAGCTTCCTGAACTTCGGCGCTGGAAAGCTGAAGCGTATATGCATGGACATAATTCAGACTGGGTTCCAAGTAGGGCAAACTAGCTTGTCTAAAAGGCGGGAGTTCGATTGCCAATTCTTGCTCAGAAAATTCAGCCACATTGATGTTACTTCGGGGAATCAGCAGAAATGAAAACGTCGTCGCCAGCAAACCTGGGCTTAAGAGGACTATGAGCACGGTGTAGGTGAACAATTTTGGCATGCTCTCGGAAGCTTGGAATACCAACTGTCTGATGCTGGATCGAATCATCAGCACGAGTACTAGCAATGCGGGTGAATACCAAAGCCAGTAGTAATTGATGACAGTCAGCCCATTTGGGCTCCAAAGAGGGAAAATACGGTGATTCACGAAAGGCACCGTGCCGAGCATGATGGCAAAGGAAAAAATAGCTGACATGGTGAGGGCGGCAATGGGCAGTCGCATGGTGATGGAGGCCAGCACGCCAATACCAAATGAATTTACCCAAATGGTTATCAGCAGCATGATGTTAAAAACAAGTTGAGAAGCAGGGATGTTATTCAACTCAAATGCACTCAGGAGTAGCACAGGTAGGAACCACAGGAAGGCGGCGCTCACATGAGTTATTAAAAAGTTGTTGGGAGACACTCCGCGATCAACCAAAAACTGATAACGTTTCAGCGGTTTACTACCTGCAAAACTAGTGGCCCCCAAGACTCCCAGACCAGTCGCTACCAACACGACCCAGCCATCGTTTTGAATTGCCAGAATCCCCCAGCTCATTAGCAAAAGAATCCCCAGCCGGATCCACACTTGATTTGAAATAGCCAGTTGGAACAACATGCGAAGGTTCGACGGGGCCGGAATGGCTACAAAGCGGGCTGCTCGCAAGGCACTTCGCAGGTTTTGACCACGGGGTGAACGTGACCAATCCGCATACATGCCCGATTGCCATCGCCAGCGATACACAAGAAACAGAATCAGGCCACTGGTTATTAGCACAACAGATCGCACGAAATGCAAGACAATCGTCCATGTATTGCTGGTCGCAAAAGAGTCGATCACACTCGCCATCGACAGCTGATAAACAACAAGAAAAACGGCCGCAGATGCTAGACCCGTCATGGGTTCGCGAAATAGCAGAACTGCAATCGAAAAGAATACAAAAGTTTCCAAAACCAAGTATAGCGTTGCTGCCGACGCGTAGATCGGCGTAAAACTCTCAGCAAGCGTGATCTGCATGCTGCCGGTAAGTATTAGGATAATCGGGATCAAGCTAGACGCGATACCAACCAGGATTGCGTAGGAAGCAAGAATCATCATCTTGCTGGCAAGTGCTTTGAGCCATGAGATGGGTAAACTCGAGTTCCATAGCCAAGTCCCCATTTGGCGTTCGTGGCCAATTAGCATGGCCGAGCCTGCCAAGCTAACAAAGAAAGGAGATGCTACTAGCATCAGGAGTGTTGTTTCACACTGACGAGCCGCTTGGGCTTCGTTCAGGAACAATGATCCTGCAACGATGAGCAGCTGAATTCCTACTAGTGACAATGCGATGGCCAAGATCGCTTGTTTGAGTAGCTGCGCATCTTTCCACAGCAAACTTCGCCAGGGGTGAGCTGTGGGGGCCAACGTGGTTGTCGAATTCATAGCAGTTGTCCAATCGTATTGGGGTGCTGCGATCTGTCCTAGCAGGCTGCTGAAAAAGTAACCCGAAGCGTCAGAGCGTCAGCGAGGGAATGTGCCCAGCCCCTCACTGACGCTTCGGGTTACTAATCCGTCCACAAGATTTTGCAAATCGACTTTTTCATCA
>JAGQOY010000403.1 GCA_020427005.1 Planctomycetales bacterium | reverse complement strand
GCGGATGATGGCACCTTGACCCCCACCGCGCGCACGATTTTACAACGGTTGCAGCAACCGGCCGCCGCCTCGACCATCGCCACGGAAACCGGCATTCCCCTCTTCCGCGTGCGCAGTTCCCTGCGTGAATTGGTCGAAGCAGGGCTGCTTGCCGAAAGCGCCGACCAATTTCGCCTCACCGCACTGGGAACGGAACGGTTGGCGGCAGAAGTACATCGGGCGTAGGGAGATATGAGAATGGCCACAGAGACGCAGATTCATAAACTGTATTGGCTAACATAAAACAAAAAGCGGTTGGACCAAACACGAGTCTAACCGCTTTTTGTTGTACTACTTATCGCATCAGTAAAGGTAGGTAGATTGTATTATGCAGCGGATCTGGGTCGCCGACACTGACAATAATTGTTGCTGAGTCGACCGCACCATTGGTAATGTGTGCACGCGCCAGTAATGTATAGGAACCTGCTGTTTCCGGTTGCCACATACAGGTGTATGGCGACCGTTCGAGGGAGCATAGCATGACTTCATTGATCAGGAACTCAACCTGCTGCACACCATCGCCATCCACATTGGCGACAATGGTAGTATTTTCATTTACAGCCAATTCACTATTATCGCTAGGCTGGCTGATGTGTATTGTGACCTGGCTCGGCGGTGCAATGGTGATCGTCACTGGTGTAGAGATTGTACTTAAGCCCTGGCTATCGGTGGCACGGGCAGTCAATATATGACTTCCTTCGCCTGGCGTGACATCACAGCGGTAAGGTGCTGCTGTTACGGTGCAAACTACCTCATTATCAACTAGAAACTCAATCTGCTTGATTGATCCATCGCTGTCAGTGGCAATTGCCTCCACGGTCACCGTTGCGCCCACGATAAAGGTGGCATCGGCATGCGGTGATGTAATCGATATGACCGGTAATTGCGGTGGCGGAATGCGGATATCAAAGATGACCGGGTTCGAGGTAGCCCCTGTGTCAGTGAACGCTGTTACCGTAATTCTGTGCGTCCCAGAGGACAGGGATTGCAGCGGGAATGCGAAGCTCCCCGTACTTGCAATAATTTTATCCAAATCAGATTCCCAGCGGTATTCAACGATGCTTGTATGGCCGCTTACTTTCCCCTGGGCAATCCCTGCCAAGATCTGCTCACCGGATGTATTCGTCGAGGTCACCAACTGCGCCCACGTTATCGAAACCTGCGTTGGTACAGTGGTGGGCAATGTTGGAGTCGTAGAGGACATCAGCCTGTGAAGGTTTACCTCCATCTCATTCCGCATTAGCGTGAGTCGAGTTGTGTAATCAATGAGATAGTTCTGCCCTGAATACACGCCTTGCGCCAAAAGCTTCAATTCCGTTCCATTGGGAATCAACAGGGGATCGATAACAAAGGCATAGGACGCATAGGCTTCATTTTCATCTTTATAGGCGGTTGTTGTCACCCATGTGCTGTTGCCCACTTGTAGTGTGACCTGTGCACCCTCCTGTTCAAACGTATCAATATAGACAGCACCCCACAGACATTGCTGATTATTACCACAATGTGTTGTAATGGGTTTGGTCGGCTTGAGTACCGGTGGAATTCCAGGATCCTCCAGATCATCCTGGGATGGCACTGCCTGATTGAAGTATGTTTTGAGGAAATCAGCCCATTGGCTGGCTTTGGTGAAGGTGAAAATTGAATTAGCGTCGCTGATGTAGTTCGGATAATCCCAGACATTCTCGCTTTTGGGAAAGAAGATGGAGACGCCATTGCTCCCGTCCAATTGCCATTCCTCGCCACTAACTAATTTGTCGATCCCCGTGACCGCTTCATTGTATAGGACGAACCCTCTGCCCTCTTCCAGCAATTGTTGCAATGTCATCGCACCGGATACATTGGGTAAGCGCATTGCTAAGTCACGCAAGTCTACATATTCGTCATCCGGTGTAAGTGTATAATACGTAGGCGGCTTCTGGTTAAAATCAGGTGAGGAATCAAAGACTTGCACCTGCTCGCGCACGGTCTTGACTTGCTGCTTATTGGCGCTTAGTCCCCCCGCAAAGGTATCCAGTGCCGTTATCACTGGTTCGATCTGCTGCAAATCCAATACGGAAATCGTGCGTGGCTGTTGATTAACGAGTAAATATTTGTGATTAAAGTAGCGTTCAGCAATACCGACTGCTAACTCAGTCGCTGTAATCTGTGGGTTAGCAGCAACAAGCTTGGCATACTCATCATACGGATAGAACGCTGCTGTTAGGTTCTGCGAAGCGATCATGTAATTGGCGACATCTTTCACTTCGTAGGCCATCTCCAAAAGTGCCATGAGACAGGCATCAAAGTGTAAGATGTCGATCTTTTGCGTGCCTTCTAGCGTGGCCTCATAGAGCGCTTCGCGAATTTCGGCAGGGGTCAGTGCATTAAAATGATCGGCACCACTTTGGCTGTCCCAACCAATGCCGGTTGTTGCGCGGCCGTGATTGGCAATTGATAGATAATAGTGTTCTGCCGGATAGTTGTTGCGCGCCCACTTGACAAAAGAAGCAAGATTCTGTGGATCTCCGAGACTCGTTTTCTCTTCATTGAGATGCCAACGTTCACTGCCGACGTTACGCGTTGACCAAATATAGCTGTCGTTGTCGCCTTGACCATCAAAGAATACTGCAATGTTAAGGGCGGATCGATTGCCGGCTTCTTTCTCCCATTGTAACTACTAAGCCATGTGATGGCATAGTGAAAAGTGAAAAAACGCAAACGAAAAGCAAACGAAAAGCAAAGGTTAGTAAGGTAAAATAAGCATTATGAAGCAAGGCGAAAATCTGGAACGGTCGCAATTAGAACAATTGGAAAAGAGCGCTCTAATCGAAGTGATATTAGCGCTGCAAGCGCAATTGGTCGAACAAGGCAAGCAGATCCAAAAGTTAAG
>JAGQOY010000402.1 GCA_020427005.1 Planctomycetales bacterium | reverse complement strand
ATTGAACAGTCTACGACAAAGCTTGGGGTTGAACGAAGTAACCATTAAAGGTGTACCTTCAACCACACATTTCGCGCATGTGCTTACAGAAGCAGACTACCGCATGAAACTGATCGGCATTGGCCTGGAAGCTCCTCCGGTACCCATGAAGAGTTATGCAGATCGACTTACGGCCGCCATAGCGATGTCCAATTCTTTGATTCGCTGGTATTTCGTTCCTGACTATGAAACGGCAACGATTTCCGACGACAAACTTTCTATGCACTTGGGCGGCCAAGGCGTAAAACTGATCGGCGAGGACGAATTGGTGAGTGCCGATGGCACGCGAAGCGCAACGGGCAAGACTGCCAACGCTGCAAGCCGCGGGTTTACTAACGATTTCACTACCAAATTCGAGCAAATTGCCACCAACCATGCGGTTTACGGTCAGTTGAGAAATCTGGTGGATTTGTCGATTGCGGCAGCCTTTATCCAACAAGAAGGATTTTACGAAAAGGCACAATGGGACTTGGGCGTTTTTGGTGATGAAGCAAGATTCTCAGTGGAAACACTTTCAGTTCCCCGTACGGTCGAAACCGCCGTGAATGCAGTTATGCGAGGCTCAAGATTGATAACACCTATCGGAGGCGGCGTAGCCATACAGGCAAAGAAGGCCTTCGAAGCGGAGAACGTCAAACCTGACACGAACCACGAACTGGCCAACCTGCACGAAGAAATTCATATGAAGGGGCTAGCCAACAACCAGTGGTGGTGGGACTAACCTCTCGTCCTCGTCCGCCCTTCAGTTGTATTCATTCAGACAACGCCCTGGCCAAGAGCTGTGGGCGTTTTTTGTTCCTCCCATATTACTACGGCCTGCCTGGTTCTTGATATGGGAATGCTGGGCCTGCGTCTGGTCCCATTACCGGCGCAAGAGAATCGAAGCCGATACCAAAAAAGAAATCAGCCGGCTTCTTTGCAGTTGTCGGCTGATTGTGAGTTTTGTTTTTTGACATTCGTTCTAGCTATTGATCAAGCCGCTCTTAACGGCCCACACAGCTGCTGCCGTGCGGTCGGTTGCATCAAGCTTTCTCAAAATGTTTTGAACGTGTTCTTTGACCGTCTCAACGCTGATATTCAGCGAGGTGCCGATCTCTTTGTTACTTAGACCTAGGGCGATGTGTCTAAGGACTTGCAATTCACGGTTGGTAAGTGGAACATCTTTTGAATCGGAACGATCCTTGCGTTTCTCCATAGTCGCTTGAATCCGACGTAAAATGCTGGTTTCAGAAGGCAATTCACGCGAGGCTGCGCGTTGGATGGCTTCCAAAACGTCAATTCGCGAGGAGTCCTTCAAGATATAGTCGGTGGCACCTAACGCAATCGCCCGGGCAACATAGGTCGGATTGTCGTAAGTTGACATCATGACGACGGCCACATGGGGCAATTCGGTTCGAATTTGCTCCAGGGCTGTCAGGCCGTCTTCTTCACCGAGCCGTACGTCAAGCAAAACGACATCCGGCTTGGATTGAGTTGTCACAGATACTGTTTCAGTGACAGTTCCGGCCTCCCCCACAATCTCTACATCACTCTCCGCAAGAAGAGTTCCGATTCCACTTCGAACCACTTCGTGATCGTCTGCAACTACAAGCTTAATAGTCAAATCAATACCTTTCACGAAGAAATCAATGGCACAAAATCTTGGCCCTCGAAATTCGCGACTCAAAGCGATGCCCAACTTGTTTTGAGGAAGAACTCTCTCGTGGGAAGACAGGCAATCAGCCAAAGCTGCAAATATCGTTGTTGGGGCGCACAAGATATTGAAATTATAACTATTGTCCAGCGATTCGTTAAATCCTTATCACTTATTTAGTTAGAACTTTTACCCTCATTAGAGGTTCCTATACGAGTCAAACCCCTATAAACCGCACAAATTGAGCCCAATGGCTTGCCGTCGCCTTATTTGCGACCTATCTAATTCAGAGAGTAGTCCATGAGACTTTGGCGCACTTACGCCTATCCTCCCTTATACCGTGGGTGTTCGGCAATTCCGGATGCCCAAAGTCGTGCCCCGAACCTTGATTTGCGACATGAATCACGAGCGCATCCTAATTATTGACGACGACTGCTGGCTGGCCGAGTCCATGGTGCAGTGGCTAGAGGACCTCGGTTTTAGCGCCAGTTGTGTGAGCAACGCCGCACAGGGACGGCAATTGCTGAAGTCGCAAAGCTACGACCTGCTATTGGTTGACGTGTGCCTGGATGGCGAGGATGGACTATCGTTTTTGAGATCGGCGCAAAAACTGGCTCCCCAAACGCCTGTTCTAATGATAACGGGGTACGGAGGTCCCGACTCGGCGGTTGAAGCGATCGGAGCAGGAGCCTTCGACTTGCTCACCAAACCCATTATTGACCAAGAACTATTGACCACGATCCGCCGGGCGCTCGACCAGAAGCGAATCTCGGAGGAGAACCAGAGACTAAAACAGGAACTGGATAAGAAGTCTGGGTTGGAGAACATTCTTAGCTACGATCCGCGCATGCTGCGCATCTTCGATGTTATTGATTCCGTGGCGGATACTCGAGCAACCGTGTTGATTACTGGGGAAAATGGAACCGGTAAGAGCATGATTGCTCGGGCCATCCACCGTCGCAGTAGCCGTCAAAACAAGCCCTTTGTCGAAGTTGCCTGCGGAGCTTTGCCGGACAACCTACTTGAAAGCGAGCTGTTCGGGCACACAGCAGGCGCTTTTACGGGCGCCACCGGAAACAAGATCGGCAAGTTCAAGCATGCGGATACCGGCACTATTTTCCTGGACGAAATTGGTACGGCTACCGCTGCACTTCAGATTAAATTGCTTCGAGTTCTCCAGGAGTTTCAATTCGAACCTCTAGGCGGAAATGATACATGTACGGTTGACACTCGTTGTATCCTAGCGA
>JAGQOY010000401.1 GCA_020427005.1 Planctomycetales bacterium | reverse complement strand
CCACCGGGAATGGAGTTGAATGATGATTTCACCGTTAGATAAGAGATGATCGCTGAGGGTGGAGCTTCCTGTGCCTTCGGCACCCGGCCAAACCTTGGCCGGGCCACCCTGCGGGGGATCGAATTGAGAGACGAGTGCAAAGACAGTTTCGAGGCAGGCCCGACTGTCCTCGAGGCCGACATTGGTACAGTCCATCCAAAGGAACCTCGCTTGCGAAAGTCGGCCAAGGCTTCCGTTTGCTGCAAGCTCGGCAAGTTGCCATACCAGTGCCGTCTTGCCGACCCCTTTCCGGCCCGTGATCAGCACATGCCCCGCATGACTGCGGAACAGCCGCCTTGCGATCTGGTCGCACTGTTCGCGAATGGATGCCGTGGTCATGTAACGCTCGGGCACGTTCCCCATACGGAGCGATTCCGTCAAATCGCGAACCGGAAGAATCGCCGCCAGATGCTCCAACGGAGACCAATCTGCCTGTCCATCTTCTTGTACTGATTGCTCTTCAACCGCACTCATGACCTCGCCTTTCATGGTCTCATTCAAAATTCATTCTCGGATTTGCCGGATGCTCATCTTGCAACTGTTGTTGCTCTTCATCGGAAAACACATCACTAACTGTTAGGTTCTTCAGTTGTCGTAACTGAAGAATTGCAGTACGGCTCTTCTTTGTGATCTTCGTATCGCGAAGGCCAATCGCTTGTAGATTCGGTTCGATTCGTGGCAATCGCATGACAGTTAAATCCGTGATTGGAGTGCCATGAAGCTTGAGATACTCGACGTTAGACGATGATGAAATAAGCTTCACAGCTTCGTCGTCGCTGATTTGCGAACGCGAGAGATTGATCACCTGTAATCTTGGAAGTTGGAGAGCGCCGAACGAACCGTCCGGAATCTGAGAATCCGTGATATCGATTCCAAACAGTTCTCTGGATGCATCCAGTGACTTACTGAATCCTGAATTGATTCCCGAAACTCGATTCAACTGAAGAACCCTCAGCTTCTTCAGGCTTGCCAGGAAACCGGCGTCTCCGATGTCTGGAGTCCCTGGGTCGTCCCGCAGAGTCGAGAAGCTGTGGACTTGCAGCCAGGTAAGCTGCGATAGTTGCCCAATCGCGTCCAGCGACGCGGGTGTTCCCTGCGGTGCCCAGAGAGATAAGCGAAACAGGGTTTCCAACTGGTTCAGGTGGGCCAGACCGCTCCCGTCTACAGAAGGGCCTCCGATTGAAAGCATTCTTAGATTCTTCAGTGACGCGAGATGTGCGAATCCCGCGTCAGTTATGCTCTTTCCACGAACATATAGCTCTTGTAGGTGTGAAAGTCCCGAAAGAGATTGCACGCCGCTATCGGAAATGGAACTGTCACCATCCGCGAAAAGCCGGCAAAGCGTTGTGAGCTTTCCCGCAGAGGCGAGCATCTCGTCGTTTACCATGCGCGGCGGATTGAACGACAAATGCTCAACTGGCCAGGATGAAAGCAGCTTCAAGTCCTCAGGCATTAAACGCTCGAATGGCAGGTTCAGAAATACTTCCCGGACACCGGGGACTTCCGCTAATTGCTTGAGCCCTGCTGCGGAGATCTCTTTCGGAATCTGCACCTGATAAAGCCCACTCAAGTTCGGCAATTCTTCGACCACATCGGGTTTCAGCCCCCCGTCCTCGGTCAAGGCTCCTTTCCGCAGCGTGAGGAAATAGCCTCCTAATCCAAACCCAGCATATCCTGCGTTGACGAGTCGTTTAGCAGCTTCGTTGAAAGCAGTCCGCTGCTTTTCAATCTGCTCCACAAGTAAAGGTTGAATCGCTGTGGGAGCGTTGTCTGGTTTCGGGCCAAATGATAAAATCTCACTATATCCAACCAAGAACTGGAAATGTTGCCTGTTCCAGTCGGGAGCTTCGCATCGGATCGTGAGCATCTGGTTCGGCGCCAGCTTGTCGATCTGATCACGATACCTGAAGAGAGCATAGAGCGGCTTATATGCATATTCATGTCCGGCATCATCATACGTCACGACGTCGTGCCAGAGATCAACGATATGAAACTCATCTGGTGCATACTGCATGTTGATGAAACGATTCGGCGCAACTCGTCTCACGGCACCTTGCAGGTCAAATAGGTGGTATGATATCTTCTCCGCGTACCTCATTTCATCTAAGCACAGCTTTACAAAGCCAACGGCAGGAAGAACTCGCGTATTGCCGCCCGGCGGAAGCGGTCCCTTAGCTCCCTCAACGAGTGGTGGACGCTCTTCCTTCTCGATCTTTTCCATCTCATCCTCGCCTCGCACTCTATTTTCCCTTGACATACGAAATTGGCCGGGACCACCTCTCTCGACGTACTCACTTTTTCTGTCATCCGTCGTCAACCGATTGGATGGCTCATCAACGGCACTTTCAGAGAGATTCGAAGCGTTTCCTACTCCGGGTTGATCCGTTACCGGCCGAGGCGTTGCGGGGCATCCCATGAGCACGACTACGATACACCACACGACTCTTTGTATCCGTTCCATGACGACCTCCTATCTACGTGCATTCACTAATCGACTTCAGTATCCTACAACGACCTATTCTCTTTCCCACCGATCAACCTCCGCTTCCTCCTCTAGAATCAGCGATTCTACTCGTCCTGCTGATTCTGCAATCCCCCGGAGAAGATCGTTGGCCATCTTGGAGCCCGTCCATTCATTTGAGAACTCTAACAACCAAGGCGCATATACCAATTGCCTCGCGAGCTGCGAGTTAGCTAGCTCGCTAACAACATGCTGGTTGACACACTCCATATTCTCGCATCGCAAGACAGCAAGCGACTTGAATCCATGGCACAAGACTTGCGTATTAGCTTTCTCCGCATCTCGCGTTAAATGGGATCGTGAATGGCTAGCCCTCAATCAAGCGACCGCTCGTTGAGGTTTGCGTGGTTTTTCGTGACGTAGC
>JAGQOY010000400.1 GCA_020427005.1 Planctomycetales bacterium | reverse complement strand
TCCGAGTCGGCTCCATCTTACGCCGCAGTCCGTCGTAGCGAACCGAAGCAGCTCGCTGGACTTCTCCGATCGGAACTAGACTGGATCGTCATGAAGTCGCTCGACAAGGACCGCAACCGCCGCTACGAAACCGCCAGCAGCTTCTCTCAAGACATCAGCCGCTACCTCATCGGCGACGCCGTGCATGCACACCCACCGACGTTGGTTTACAGGCTGCGTAAGTACGCTGTTAAGAATAGACAACTGTTTGTCTTTTTCGCCAGCATCTTTACGGTCTTGGTTGCGTCGACAGCCGTTTCAGCATGGTTTGGATTCGCGGCAATTCGTTCCAGAGATGATGCAATTGAGGCGGGAAAAATCGCTAACGAGAAGAGGCGTGAGGCTACCTTAGCTGGAAACCGTGCAGCGGAAGAAGCAGATCGGGCGAAAAAGCTTGCGGCTGTAGCTGAAAGGTCGAGCAATGCATCGTTGTTTGCTCTAGGGATGGCACAGGCGGCACAAGGTAGGGTAAAGGAGGCAATTGATTCATTCGATTCCGTCGATCCCAGCTATCGCAATGTCGAATGGCAGCTCGGGCAACAACTCGTTGGAGGAAGCGCACGCACATGGAACTTACGGCAACCATTTCAAATTAGTGGCGATGCCGAACTGCTTGTACGCCAGACGGATCAGAAAGCCATGGTATCCAGCCTTAAAGAAGGCAAGCAAACTTCTATCTTCTCAATCAACGGCAATGTTTCTCGACTCAGCAATGATGGAAGCTGCTTACTCACAACTGAGAAAACGACCGATGATGCAAAGATAGTCTTCCACAGCTATTACGTGAACGATGGCTCGAAGCTTTGCACCATCGGTCCGATCGAGGAATCGTGGAAATTTGAGGTCACAAATAGATACATTCTGTTCACTTGCAGAGAGCATCCAGAGATCCTTCGCATTCATGATGTTGTCGACGGACGAGAGTTAAAGGTGCTCGAATTCGACGAAGACGTAGAGCAGATCGTGTGCAACGAATTACGAATCGCTTTACTTGTTGGAAACACCGTTGAGCTGCTAGATGCTGAGGATCTTGCTGAAACCAGATCAATCGAACCTGATGATGATTCATATTTTGGAAGAATTGCAATGACTCGTGATGGTGCACTTCTGTGTGCCGGAAGTAACGATGCACTTGAAATTTTTTCGCTTGGCTCCAAGGTCAGCCGTATGAAGACGTTACACAAGAAACCCGGTTCTGCCGATGTGCTTGAGTTTTCTCCAGATGGTTCATACGTCGCCGTCGTCAATGGAGGTTATTCGAAAGTCGGCTCAGATCCGGATCCACAGATTGAAGTTATCGAGCGTGAATCAGAGAGGTCTCGATTTTTCTCGGGGCATGTTGGGATTTCGATAGATGCACTATGGTTCGCAGATGAAGACTTGCAGTTCTTAACACTTGGAGAAGATGGGCTGTTAAAGCTGTGGAACGAACGAAGCCCGGTAGTTGAGTTCGCGGTTAGAGCCGACGATGAACTAACCCGTGCAGTGACTTTTAGCCCAGATAGTACAAGGTTGCTATCCGGAGGGTCCAATTGCACCGTCGTCTGTTGGGACGCTCGATCGGGCAGCAAGATGTGGGAATTGGATGCTGGCCGCGAAGTCATCGATGTCGCTTGGCTCCCAAATTCACGCTCCTGTTTGGCAGCAACGGATCAACGTCTT
This sequence comes from Planctomycetales bacterium, assembly GCA_020427005.1. Taxonomy (GTDB): domain Bacteria; phylum Planctomycetota; class Planctomycetia; order Pirellulales; family Pirellulaceae; genus Aureliella. The sequence continues at coordinate 1,233 of JAGQOY010000400.1, read as the reverse complement.
CTGCACTTGGATGCATCCACCGGCACTGTTCTCGAGTGCATTCTGGATCTCTCAGAAGCTGCGTCAACGATCACTTGTCTCAGCACTTCGTCGAAGCGAGAGTACGCAGCGATTGGGTTGAGTGACGGAATGGTGGAAATCTGGAAGACAAACCCTCTCCGGAAGATTGCCGACAAGCCTTTCGATGGACGAATCCAATGCTTGGAGTTGAATGAGCAGAAAAAATTGGCCTACGTGAGCTACTTCCCTATGCCTGAAGGCTTCCAGCGAGCCGAGCAATTGGCCAAATCAGGAACCGCATGCTGGCAATGGGATCCATCGTTGAAGGAAATGTCATGGGTACGATCCTGGGGATGCAAGTCGATTTCCGTTGATCCCGTGACGTCGGTGGTAGCCTGTGGTTCGGCTCGAGGTCAGATCAACACCTTGGATTTTCTTGCCCGAGAGAACAAAGAGCTCAGCTCTACTTTTGGAAATAGAAATTCTTCCGTTTCTTGGACTTCTGGCCCAAACGAGCAGTCACGCAAAGTATCCGGGCCAACTTTGCGTTTTACAAACGATGGCTCACGCCTTGTAGCATCGGGCAATGGGGGGCGACTGGTCGTTTACGACCATGTAGCGAGTCGGGAACTCTTTGTTACCAATGTATCGGACGCCTCAACATTGAGCGGTTGGAGTACGCACCTTAACGATATAGACATCAGTGATGACGGACAGAGAATCGCGATAGCTGCTGGTGACTTCCACACCGTGAAGATCATTAATCTTGATTCAAGTTGGAAGTCGGTAGGCTTGCCGCGGTGGGAGGCAGTCTCAAGTGAATGAGCATCAATCCGAAGTTTGGATTCAACAGAGTGTTTCATCGCAGAGGTAGTTGAGAATTGTGAGTAACGCCCCCATACCTTCCAAGTCTGAAGAATTGAACGCCGTAATCGCTGCATACCTGCAAGCAGTTGAACAGGGTACCCCACCAGACCAAGAAGACTTCATCAAGCAGCATCCGCTGCTTGAGTCGGAGTTGCGGACGTTCTTTTCGGACTTAGTGAAACTGCCGCTGCCTGAAACGGACGACGCGACGGAGGATTTCGCTGCAAGCTATGATTCGTCTCGAGTGATAGGAAACTACGAACTGGTTCAGAGAATTGGTTCGGGCGGGATGGGTGAAGTATGGGTAGCGAAGCAGTCAAAGCCCGTCAAACGTCGAGTTGCTTTGAAGCTGATCAAGGCAGGTAT
>JAGQOY010000399.1 GCA_020427005.1 Planctomycetales bacterium | reverse complement strand
CACCATAAATCTCTGCATGAGAAGCTGGGAAACTCGACTCTAACCCTTTAGGCTGATAAACTTACTTGCAGTATGCCGCTCAATTCGCATATCGCTAAGCGGCAAGTCCAACGCCAAATCTATCCCGACACTTCCTGTCTCAGGATAGATTCCAATACGTTCGTCCTTCAGGAGAGAAGAGCCTTTGACAAATCCCTACGAGCCTCCGGAGGAATCCGATTCGCTGCTACCCTCAAGTATTACAACTGACGGCCGCAACGTCCTAGCGGAATTGCCAAATAGAAATGGACGAGAGCCAGCAATTTTGCCTAGCGGCACAACTATGCCTAGACATATGGCCGCGATCATTGACAATATTCTCGCAGCGGTTCTTTCTGTTATTGTTGCAAAACAGCTTCCGGATGATTGGCTTGTCTTACAAAGCGTCAGTGCTTTGATCGCGTACTTGAGTTACTACCAGATATTTGAGATGCTGTTAAGTGCGACGCCCGGGAAGCTTGCTATGGGATTGAGAATTGTCACATACGACGGAAATCGGTGCTCGGCAAAGCAAGTGCTGATTCGAACATTGTTTCGACTACTCGAAGTAAATCCATTTCTGCTTGGCGCAGTTCCAGCTGCGGCGAGGATCGTTATGACGAAGGACAAACAAAGATTCGGGGACAAGGTAGCGGATACGCTCGTGGTTTTCCGATAGCCGCATCCTGCCCCGTTCATCTAGTTCATGCAAGAAGACGGACGAACCAAGCAATGGACCGGAGTCGCCGATCTGGTCTTAATTTGATGGATGATCGCTTACGGCGACCGCGGTCATTGTAACCGTTCGCCGACTCAAATTGCATGACTGCTGACCTGCACACTCTCACTGCGATCTTGGAAGAACATCTTGCATCGTATCGTGAGATGTCGCACTCGGAACTTGCCGCACGTCTTGAATCGCTGCGTCACGAGGATCATCTTGACGTGACTGACGGCACCGCACCCGATGGTACGACCTATACGATTGAGACAAACATACTTTGGGACGATCGCTCAAAACGCCACATCCGAGTAATGTCCGACCTATCGACTGGCACTCGGGGCTGCTTGCTTGGCTTCGTCCCCGTCTTCACGCCGGACGTTTCGAACGACTTTATTCTCGCTCCCGACGGCACGTTTATCGACGAATGATTCGCGGGACCGCCGAGCTTGCTATACTATGACTGTCGCGCCCGAAGCAAATCGCCCGATCCGACGGCGAACAATCGCATGCAACGGAGCCGGCGGTCGGGTCGGTTTTGTAATCAACGCATCTCGCGCCGGCCCGCGGATGCGTAGCGACTATGAAGTCCTGGGTTTGACAAGTGACGTTCGCCACTTTTTTGAGTTCTCTTATTCGGTTAGATCATGACGTAATTTGCCTTTGTTGGTTAACTTCGAGGTAGCAAGCTCCGACTGATTGACAGCGACTGATCCAAGGATGGTTGATTAAACGACTATTCGAGGTGCGAACACTTTTCACTCTTTTGGTCCTGCGCATACAGGTAGCGTTCCCTCAGTTATCCATGCACGGTTCAAACATCATAGTCGATGATGATTTCCGTGTTGGCTGCAGCTTGCCTGGAGGCTTCTGAGTGAGCATGTCACTTCTGAGCAGCAAGCTACCTTCCGTCGGTGCGGCACAATTTTTGGGCGACGTGTCTGACGTTCCGTCGATCAATTCTGATCGGGTCCATAGGAATTCGTCAGTGTTCACTTGGTGTCGGTGCTCGGCACGCTTGGGTTGGTCTTGTCCTTGTAGTCTGTCGTTGTTATCGGCGGTGAGACATCTCCTGTGAAGTCAGTGGATTGTGGTCTTTGTAAATGGTTGTTTGAAGTTGAGTCTCAAAAGGCTACGAGGTTCCGATTCGTTCTCCGATGTCTTGGTATCAGCCACGCATACTGGTTGTCCCTCGTAGCAGTGTTTCAAAGTGGCGAGCAAGGCCGATTCGTTCGTCGATGTCGGGCACGTTGTGTGCATCTGCATCAGCCGGCGCATACTGGCTTTCTTACTCGCCTTGGTTTACTATTCGAGCCCCTGGGATTGCGCAACGTTTCCTTCGATCGAGCCGTCCGATTGCGAACCGGCTTTGACCTTACTTCCTGCCGCACTATCTTGCTTGTTTCTTTCGGGGCTTTTGGACTGTTCTTTTTCGGCTGCTCAATGGCGTCCGCATTGGCTTGGCGAGCTTCACGACGAAGACGACTCTTACGCTGGTCGGAATTCTCCTTGGGACGCATGGAGCGAAAAGTTTCTTCGTCCATGGGCACTGCGCCGCCAAACGACTTTGTCGTTCGGATCATAGTGGCTGGATCCCAGTCCTTTTCATCGCGAAGCATAGCCCAGGCAATGACGGCAATCTTACGAGCTAAAGCCACCCCCGCTTTCTTCTTGCGTGTCTTTTGTTTACCACTGATCCGCTCGTAGACGCCTTTGGCCCAAGGGTTGTAACGCAGCGATTCCCAAGCGCATTCGACCAGAATAGTTCGAGCTAGCGGATTGCCTCGCTTGGCGATCCGGCCATTGCGATCGGTTTCACCGGATTGATACTGGCGAGGAACCAGTCCAAAGTAGGCCGACACTTGACGTCCTTCTTGAACCGATGTGGATTGTCAAGGCAGGCTACCAGGATCTCAGCCGTGCGTGGTCCGACGCCGAGAATCGTGCGAATGCGTGCGATCCGCGGGTCGTTCTTGCCGATGGCCTCAAGCTTCTTGACGACGGTATCGAGCTGCTGTGAAAGAGAGTCGAGCTGAGTTAATTCTATGTCCAGTTCACCGCGCCACAGTTCGTTGCCAGAACACTCCGCCAAAGGCTTGCGAAACGAGTTGATGAGGACGCGTCCAGTGTGCCAGGCCTTGTCGCCTTGGTCGATCGAGATGCCATGGTTGACGAACCAAGCCCGAATGGTGCACTTGATTTTGTTGATTCTCCAGTCGAGAGT
>JAGQOY010000003.1 GCA_020427005.1 Planctomycetales bacterium | reverse complement strand
TGGCTATCAAAGGCTTTAGAGCAGAAGCAGCGTCGAGCTTCTTCAGTCGTCGCGACCAGTAATAGAACTTGCCTTCCGAAATTGATTCCCGGCGGCAAAATTCGGTTGCCGAAAGTCGGCTAATTCGAAATTGTGCCAATCGCTTCCGCCACTGAGCCAAATGGTCTGAGTCAATCGCCTGAGACATGGAATTTTGCCTTTGCAAAAGAAGTGTTGTGATCCAGACGCTCTCGCGTACCTTCAAACAATACACCCCAAATTCCACTCACGCTCAAAAATTCTCACATGGCTCTGATGTACGCTTGCGCTTCTAGCGACTTGGATGAGTCACGTGGGACGCAGGAAACCCAGATTTCGTCTGTTATCGTGACTAGCATTTGGTATCAGTGGAATGCTAACCCGAAACAAGTTAGGGTCGTATACCGGCTAACAAAATGTGAGGAAGTTGACCTTATTTATGCAACAACAAAAAGCCGAACTTTAGCAAGACAGGGTGGTTCAGCGATTCCGCACCTGACGAAACTCAGCCGACATCAGCAGTAACTGTTTATACGTCGAACAGAAAATAAAATATTGACTGCGTCTGGCTCAACTACGGGTAGTGGTCGAATTGGTGGCGAGAGAGATGAAGTGCCATGAAGGGTCGGATTTTCTTGACAGGCGAATTTGGATTTGCCAGAATCACCCCAAGTGAGGGTTGATTGATGCCTGGTGAAGCCGAGATGGCGATAAGTCGCGTGCGGCTGTTGTGATAAGTTCTGCAAAGTGTCCTAATTCAATCCAACCTTGGAAAAGAAATTCGTTCGCTGATTTGATGAACGGTGTACTCGCTGGTTCGATTATTACTCAAAGGATTGTTCAGATGAGATTCCAATTGCAAACTCTACTATTGATTGCTCTGCTTACCTCGACCGCTGCTGGCAAGGCGTTAGCGAAAGACCCGCTTGCCCGTGATCCTGAAAGTGTCGTGCAGAACAGCGACGTCATTGCAGTAAATGTTACGCATATGTTGCCATCCGTCGACGAGTCGCATCCGCAATATTCCCGCCTGAGAACGATCAAAGTCAACGGCGACCTAGAACTCATGGCATGGCCGATACATGTCCTGAAAGATGGTACAGCGTCGTTTCCACTTCTCGACCCGATTCCCGTGGTGGGCGTCTCAATTGAAAAACTTGAGAAAATTGTGGTTGAATCGTACATAAAGAAGAACATTGTTCGTCGTGGTGAAATTAAAGCCTCTGCGGCGATTGCGACAACCAAGTAGCAATTGGCGAACCATGCGTTGAACTAGAGAAGAGGTGGCCAGTCGACTTTGCACAACTCAAACCCCGCGACCGCGGTTACCGCTGTCGATCTGTCCTGCGAATATGAAAACAATTCAACTGTCAGTGCTGGCTTTTTTGAAGCTGACCGTGGTGTTTGCGTATGTTGCATCCACGATGGCAATCGGTTTTCGACAAGGAGCAATTCCCGGTATGCTTTTTACTGGCATACTGGCAGTGTTGTCATCAATCCTAATCTGCATCCAAATTCTCAGACGCGATAGGTCCGTTGTTTCCACGGCATTTTCACTCGTGGTTCTGTTGGTGGTTGGGGCATTCATTGCAACGTCTGAACGCGCTGTACCGCATCGCATGCAATCAATTGCTGCTGCCGACCGAGAGGCAAGACGTTTTTTTGCAAACCTGCGACCAGACGACTATCCAACGCTTGAATTCCAATACGTGAACCCGGAGAAACAAGGATTCAAGGGCATGGGTACAATTGAGGTTTCCGGAACGTTGGATTCGCATGAAAGCATTGAAAATGTTATCGAATCTTTGAAGCAATCCACTACGCTTTGGGTTAAGAACTGCATTGTTATCGCGGACTGAGAAAACAAGACAGAACGATGATCGAGATAGGGCCCGCATTGCTACGAGTCCGCCCAGAGTCTTCGAGAATAGGTAACCGTGTGCGATTCGTAATTTGGCAGCGAGCTTTCTCCAGATCTCTTAAAGACTAGTAAATTCTTGACGGGTGAGATAGTCAACCGATACCTTTTACGTCGCCTCGCAGATTGGGCCGAATGTATCTACAGATGGTCGCCCGGCTGCAGTTGCCTTCTTCTAGTATTTGCCTTTTAAGGCACATCATATGTTACAATAGCTCCAAAAGTTTCCAGTCTCGTACATGGGACTTACACGCCATAACAATCACACCCATGACGGGCGTACACAATCGGTTGAACGTGAGCGGCGGATCACGTCGGAATTGAATGGATAGGTTTCTGGCCGCCGCCACGCTAACCGTGGCGTTATCCGACAAACGGTTCGCCACAGTATCAATACACTGACCGCATTGGAACGATATGGACAATCCCGAAATCCGCGCCCTGACACTCATATTGCTGGGGCTCGCCCTAATGTTTCGTCTACGGCCTCGCCCCGAATCCCGTGACGCCGAGCTGACACTCGTATTGCTGGGGCTTGCACTGATGTTCCTGCCTAACGCGATTCGTGTTCGACGAAAAGTCGGACAATGCGAAACTGTGGCGATTTCGAATCCCAAACGCTGGCAGATTTGGCTTTCTGTTATTGCGTTCCTTCAGGCAATCGCATTTGTGGCCATAGGGATCGCTTGTGAAGCCGCCGGCACACACTGGATTGTTGGGCTGCTCTGTGCTTGTGGTTCACTACTGTGCTCTGCGACGGTTTGCGGTTTGTTTGGGCTGAGACCACGGCATTTTGTGTCGTGAACGACACATTGGTTGGGTGTCGCGCATCACCTAGACCACTGACACGTCGGAGCCGTCGGATAACCAATAAGAATTTGACATCGCGATGATCTGGAGTGATCTCTGGGTTACATTCAGTGTGTGAGCCATGGAAGATTGCTCGGTTAAGAAGATTGCTCGGTTAAGTGGTCGAGCCGATGCTCAACTACCTAATCAGGTTTTGGCTCTGGGGTGAGAGAGGAGGGTCGAATTTTCTTGACATGCGAATTTGAATTTGCCAGAATCACCCCAAGTGAGGGTTGATTGATGATTGAAGTGAGCCGAGATGGCGATAAGTCCGTGTGCGGCTGTTATCCAAAGCGTCCTAAACCAATCTAACCTTGGATTAGTAACTCGTTACGCCAACTTGCAAATTCGATGCGATATTCCATACGAGAGATCTCGATTTTGACTGCCTTTGCGGCACTCTTGTTTTCGAAGGTCGAGTTCGTTCTCGTCACAACGTCAGGCGCATCATTTGGAGCGCTACTTTTCTTACTGGTTATTTTTGTGCCGACGGCAATACAACGGCTCGCGGCGTTCAATAGAAGATTCGACAGCGTGACCTTCGTTATCCCATTTGTGCTTTGGGGAGCAGCTTTCACTTTCATGCTCTGCTGCTGGTTCTTAATACCCGTAATCTTTGGTGGGAATGCAGTCCAGGAATACTTCGGCGCCGCTGCCTTCGCAGCTTTTACGGGAATGGCATATGCCAGCGTTCCCCTTCTGCTCTCTCTGGACCGCCGCAATCCTCGACTATCTGACACTACTTTGTTTGTTGGCTTTTGGTCGATGCTGGCAGGCATGCTAGGAAGCACTTTTATGTTTTTTTGTATTTTTGAGATGGACTCGATGAAAACTGATTCTACATTCATCGACGCTTTTCGTGTTCCAACGGCTGTCGGTATGATGTCTTCGGTACTAACGAGTTGGGCAGTTGCCTCGCGTTCGAGTCAGACTGACTTTTGGCAAACCACGGATTGAACGCGAGTTCCGTTGTCTCGTCTACTGTGCGGTTCAATGTCGCGTGACGGAACCGCGTTAATCCAAACGTTGCCAGTCACCATACTGTCATGTCACAAGCAGCCAAGACTGATTGCGCTGAATTACAGCGATTCCTGGTCAGAGATCAGGAATATGTTCGCAGTATAACGCTATCAATAGAAGAGTTGATTTATCCGATTGTCAGCGTCGTACGGCGTCTGGGCTGCTATCCATATGGTGCAGCAGAGTACTGCAATGGACAACGAATCGTATGCGGACCGGCCATCGTTCGTGAGGACAGCGGACTCTTTTCGGTATTCAACTGCTCTGTATTGAACACTGGTCAACACCCGCGTACTTCGACAGGATTCCGTAGAAATCTCGCACCTGCAGTTGCAGTCAGGCTTTACTTGATTGCGGAACCTTTTGATTCTTACTGTCACGAGACGTTCCGCTAAGAACGGTTAGGAACCTCAACCAGAAATCGAATATGCTGGCGAACTATGCATCGAGATAGGACCCGCATTGCTGACGGTCCCTCTCACACCACGTAGCGTACGGGTCCGAACTGGGCGGTTCGACGAAGTGGAGCCCAATCTGCACCCAGACACAGAGTTTTCCCGCATCGAGGTTTCTCTGCTCTAGACTTTCTGCTATGAAGAATTGTTCGCCGTTTACTCATGGAGGCCGACTATGAGTCTCAGGTATTTTTCAACTTTGCCCTTATTGCTCGCAGCTGTAGGCACATCGGGATGCCAAGCCACGCGGATAACCGGCCGGAAGGTTGGTCAGGCTGCTGTCGTGATACCGATATTTGTTGCTGAGACGATTATCAATAGCGTCTTAGATTCGAACGAAACGATGCTTGAGCAAGAACAGCGGGAAATTAAGGAACAACAGTGGAAGCAGCATTGGCGAGCCAATCCAAACGAAAACCCGGCAATGTATGAAGCTTTTAAGGATGACTACAAGTAACGCTTAAAGAACTCGATCAAGCGATTTGACTTGGGTTGAGTCAACCGTTCGGGCTCGGTCAATGGTGACGTTATTTGCCTAACACATCCTTCAAAGCGTGCGTCATGTACCGCCCCATACGCGGATGGAAACCCCCTACACCACCAATGACCGCCGCCAATTTTGAAGCTGTATGCGCCGCTCACCAGAATGTCGCGATACACTTTTGGGCCGAATGGAACGGAGTTGACCCACCGTTTGACCGAGCAATTGCAAAGCTACCGCCGGAAATTTTGGCTCTGGTACACTTCGTGTCCTGCCATATCGACGATCCGCAAAACGAACCGCTGTGTAAACGTCTGTCAATTGCTACAATTCCATCGCTTGCAATCGTCGTGAATGGCAAGCCCAATGGAGTGATTGTTTGTATCTGACGAACTTGTTCCGGAATTGGTCAATCGGTTTTCACTGCCGATTGCAATAACCACGACCAAAGAGCGGCAAATAATCGGTTAAGGACCGTCAACTCTGACGGTCCTCCCCAGACGACGTAGCGTGCGTCCGCACTAGGCGATTCAACGTAGGATTTTGCCTGCTGATATTGACGCCATTTCGCGTTTTAACTCCGTTAGTTTAGCAGTTGGCCTTATGGGCAATTAAGTGGCTAACGCGAATAACGGAGGTGGAATGTGAGCTGGTTTCAAATCGTTCTATTGCTGGCAGGACTTCTCAAAAACCTCTAGAAGTCCGAGTCTTGCGAGGCATTCGCCTCGTCATCTTCAGCGACGACATTTGGCGATCGCAGCGATCTGCTGAAGTGGGTCTGGGAAAATCGTACGAAGTCGTCGGCAGGTCGCTGATTGTTCCAGCCGAAACGCAACCCAAGGTTGTGCCGGTCGGTGTCGTGCATGTTGACGGCGCTTCGGGCATGGTGTCGCTTCGGGCATCGGACAGCCAGCGGAATCCAGTCCAAGTTGAAGACGTCGGAGATGGAAAATACCTGGTCCTGGGAGGCGGCCGTGTTTGGGTGCTGGTAACCGAGATCGACTTCGAACCCAAAAGATTCGATCAAACTGACTTGGTGCTGGACATCGGCCTAGTACCGGATCCAGGGCCACGGCCAGGACCAACGCCACCTGGGCCAAACCCCGATGTGCCAGCTGAGGCATTCGATGATCTGGGCAGACGCATTGATGCAATTTGTGATTCGCTGAATCTTCAGATCGATCTCCGGCAGCGAGTCGACAAAGTCTACCTGGACGTCGCCGGGCCGCCATGGGCGAATCCTGCGGTTTTCTATAAATCGATTCAATCACTGTCACCAAATCAACTCACCAACGTCAAGGCATAAGGCAAAACATATGTGACAAGATTGAAACCTATGTCGACTTAGCGAGCGTTTTGCCAAACGCTCATCCGGCCGTACCAAATTCATGAAAACTGGCATAATCAAAAAAATAAACGAAAATGATCAGCGTACGACTGTCGAGGTTTTTGGCATCGGCCGGTGTGATAAAGAAGTGAGAATCACGTGGTAGCGAATTCTCAACCTAGGGTCGAGCACGTTCAATGGTATATCGATTCCTTGGCATACCGTCTCGCCAACGAAGTGAATGTAACATCCGTCGCGGTCGAACCGACAATTCTTTCAGATTTTGATTTGTCGCGTGTGGACGCTTTTCTACCGATCGACAACTTGCGGAACGTCCGGCGGTCGCTACCTTGAGTGGCTGACACTCAACCAGGCCTGCTGATCACTTGTACGAGTGCTAGCGTAGTAGATTGGGTGCGGTTGGGAGCCTTTCTCCGCTTCACTTCTCGTGGGCCCTTTCGGTCTTCGTGTCTTGTGAAGATTGGGTACAATAGGGTTTGCTTGTAGCTTGGGTCCAAGATGAGAAAAAATGCAAGTGGTGATCTTGACGGGAAGGACCGTGCACAACGGGTTCCACTGTCCAGTTTTACCCTTTCAGATACGAACATTTTTTTTTGAATTTGTAATTAGAATTCCATGGCCTACCGAGGCCAAGAGACAAAGAACGGTAACGAGAGGGTATTAGATTTGACCGGTGCAATGGGATTCTCCGACGAAGGGAAAGGAAAATCTGATCTAGATGATACGCAAGTGCTTCAGATTGTTTATTGCGAGGCGCAGCGACAGGCAGAAATACGTCGTATTAACGCCGATGACCTATGTAGTGACGTGATGTTAAAGCTTTATGATAAAGACACTCGCAAGTTGGAGGATCGACTGCAACTAGACGGTGATAGGAAGCCAGAGAAGAGACTTATTGATTCCATAAGCCAGATGTCGGCATCTACCTCCTATATCCGTCGGATTGTTCAAACGCATGCGATAACGCTGCTTAGAAAGCGACTACGCGAACCGTCAAACCTGGATTGGGATGTCCAAAGCAGTCCGCCGCCAGAGCTTCCCGCTTCAATTCCTGCCAATCTTGGCGTTGCACGAGCCGCTGTTAGGAAATGGTTCGCTACTGGGCCTGTGCAAGTCAAGATTTGGGGCAAGTCGGAGACAAAGCGTTACGTATTAGTCGACGCTCGTCGCAAATTCGCGAATCGAATAGCGAACGTTGAACTGGATTCCCATCTGCGGTCAGGAGATTCCAGATTACGGCATATCGCATTCATCGAGTGGTTCATACACTTCCCCAAGCAGGACTGTCAACTCGTTCCGGCAGGTGCCGTTTCGACGATCTTGCAGATATGGGAAGGTGTTGCTGTTCTCATACTTGCAGCTATGAATCAAGAAAAGAATCTGTCGAGAAAAATCGGTCATCCCGAAGTCTGCCAAGTGATTCGTGAGCTTGGTGGAAGTATTAGTGCCATCGCATGGCGGAAGAACTGCAGTCGAGGATGGAAGCGAATCCACGAACTGGATCCAGAATTGACGGAGAGATTTTTCGGCCTACGTCAAGGCGAATCGATTGGTAGTAAGTATGACAACTAGACCCGATGCGAATATTAACATGCTCAATGAGCAAAATCGTGACAGTTCACTGCCAAGGTTAGTGTTTCATGTCTCACATGGAGACGTTGTATGGCGGATCATTTCATTTCGAGATTGGGAGAATGCACATGCACATATCCGCGATCATGTTTTGACAGAACCTGAAACGCTTGGTTGGCACGAGCTCAGCCCATTGTTTCGGGAAGCCGTACCAGTTTTCGAAGACCGAGTTAATCACACATTTTCTAGCTGGGACGAGGGCAGCAAGAATCCGAACTCTTGGTGGCGAACTCTTTATGAACTCTACACCGAACAAGCCGCTTTAGCAATCGACCACAGTGCCAGATTCGATTGGCTTGTGGGGCACGGGAGAAAACAATCAGGCTTGAGTCTTTGCGGCGTGTTTTGGGCTGTAGATGCGAGTCAAACTTCGTCGATATTGCTTACTGCATTTCTACCAGCTGTGGGTGGAAATTCGTCGAGTGACGGCAACAGCCTAAGTGAGCCGGTAAAAAAACAAGCGTATCGGCAACGAGACTATCGTAGTGCGATCTTCAAGTTCGAGCGCCATAGCGACACGCAATATGCCAAATATGAGTCCACACTGCAGCGCGCCGATGATAAGGACTGGAGTAGTGACCGCCGAATCTATCAATTGCTTTTTAGACCGGCCGTTCAGTGGATCCGCAAACGCAGAGCTGCAGAAAATCGTTATGAATTCTCCGCCTTACACGAAAAACTGGGAACCATGAAAAGCCTGGATTTTGATTCGTGGCTTGAGAGAAGGAAGGCTGTGGAAGGAGCTGCAGTATTGGTGGAATATGAATCATGAATCGAGTTCGGAGGGATCCGAGTACATGTCACGCGAAATTTCGCAAATAGTTGATCGGCTTGATCTGCAACCGACACCACTTACGATGGTTGAAATCTGGCTCACGGAAGCAGAGGACTTACTATTAGAACTTAGCGTCTCACCAGATAATTCGAGAGTACATTTCCGACTGCTTGCCATTTGTGGGCGGTTGCAGCGCTGTCGGCCTGAGCTTATCCCCCAGGACTCTGTTGAGGATATGGAGAGAGTAGTTCACGCGACTAGAAGTTTGGACGAAGCAAAGAGGCGTGAGGTATTGTCACGAATCTCTATTAAGGACTGGATTGCTGCCGCAGAAGAACTTGACATGACCTGCGATGGAGCGGAGAGCCCAGCACCATTGTATGTATGTGATCTACTGGATGGACTAGATGATGCAGACCTAGTGATCGCGTCATGTGAGCAGCTCGATTTGGCAATGGATCTGCGCTTAGAGTTGGACGATTGTTTATTATGGTTAGGCCGCCATCCTGATGTTTGGACAATTTCAGCGAATTGGATTCTTTCGGTAGTTCAAACGTTTGCTGACGAGGAATTCCTAAAACCAATCGGTTTGATCGAAACTACCAGCAAGTTCTGGCTATGGATCCATCAGTTGAATCGGATACTGTCTAATGATGAGGTGGCTCCATTTGATCAACTAACGGACGCAGATATACAGAATCTTTATGAGCATTTTGAATCTCAGACTAGTCGCAGTTATTCAGTGCTACCCACCGACTGGGTCAGTCAATCCCCGTCGCAAATTGAGTTAGCACAAGCTGCGGGAAGTGAAAGCGCAGAACAGTTCCTCGCTGACTGTAGGGAACAAGATGATCCGGAAGTCTCGGTTGTTGAGATTTCGGTGGCGAATTTAGGAACGCTTTCGCTTGAAAAGCTGGACGGATGCTTCAGAGCATATTTTGTCTGCTTGGCGGTCAACCAGCAGCCACCTGGACTGACTCGTTACGAAGCGGATGGCACGCAGTCAGAGGTGGAATGGCTCGAGCTGCATGGCGGAATGTCATATCAAACTCAACCCTTCTCGGCAGCGCAAGTTGAACTGCATTCCCCCGATGGCGTGGTCTCCATCAACTTGGCCCCAGAGTAGGCTGTTGATTACCGATGGCGCAATCATCTGACCTCACACATTGGTTATTCGGTCGCCAAGACCTATTGCAAACGAATCCGGTCCTGTGGATTGATAATTTGGCCGGATCACTAAAGTGGTTATGTCCAGCCGACATTCGGAAATCCATCTGGACCATGGATCGGATTCTTCAGTTACCAGAAGTCATTGCAACGGGAATACCACACCACAAAATGGAATTGCTTTTGCAGCTGGGGTGGATTAGCCGGATTCCGTCAAGCATGCCTGAACAAGAACGGCCGGGTGTGGTGGGGTTAGTTGCCGATCATTTGTCTTCCTTCGTTGTGCCGCTGCAAGTTGCTCCAGCAGGACGTTGGTGCATCGATACTAGGCTCCCTTTTCGGGCTGAGACATTACAAGATCAGTATGCGCAGTTGGCGAGATTTGCGCAGATTGGCGATTTCGTCCCTGAAAGGTACTGTTTTCAAATAAGCACACCATTGAAGCAGTTCATGGAAGGCCCCTCAATGGATCTGGCAGCATTCCTTGCCACGATGGTAAATGGATTTGAAGACTCGAAGGGGATTTTCGAAGCCTGTTGCGTTTTGGCAGAGCAAGATCTCCAGGGCAATATCCGCTCAAGCGGATTTGCTACCGAAAAATTGGCCGCCTTTACTCGAGAATTTTCAGGCGGTAGCTTGTTGATTCGTCCAATGAATTGCCAACACAGCGCAAGATACGATGATTCGTTCGCAAATGTATGGAAGATCGCAACCGTAAATGACTTGTTCCGTCGGCTGCAGACGGAGGGTGTAATTCACGCACTGGCTTGCCGGCGCCCGATTTCAGGCAGGGATGTTTCGACGACGATTGACCGATTGGTGGATTTAATTCGTCGGCAACGCCGTTACCGGGATGGATTGGATCTGGCCGAAAGACTATCCCAACATGAGTTTGATAATAGTGTCACGTTCCGACTTCGGCAGAAGATCCTCGATCTTCGTTGTCAAGCAGAACGTCATTTGGGTAAAGCTGAACAGGCAGTAGCGACTGCTTATCAATTGTGCGAGAGAGAAAAGGAACTGGAGTCAGCAACGTCGTATGATCAATCGGCAGACGCGGAAACGTCATTAGCAGCCTCGCTGTTTGATACACATCGATTCGAAGAACTACTTCGACTGTTGAATCCATGGCTCGAGCGTTGTTTCAGGGACCCACGAAGTTTGATGCCGTTGAATCGCGTGAAAATACAGAACACGTACGCGCGCGCCCTTATCGCGACGGGAAGAGAAGGATGGGAATTGCCTCTCGAAACATCCCTGTCCATTCAGCGCGAAATTTTTCCACACGATGTTCCTCGTACCGAAAACTACTTGTTGCTGGGACTGATCCGTTCTGGTCGTCTCGCTGAGGCAGGGTCGCGAATTGGAGTACCCCAAGATTGGCGGCAGTTTCAACCAATGTCACTTTGGCGGCGAGCATTTTTGCGAGCCGACCTGGCGCGGTGTTTGGGCCAACAATGGCAGGTCGAAGATATGGACTCCTGCGAAGAGCCTCCTTCCGGTTGCGCTCGCCCGCTGGCGTTTTATCTGCAATCAACGGCAAGGCAAAATGGGCGTAATCTGGATGATCGAGTGGCCAGATTCGATCGGGCGAACACATTGTTAACCATTGACATTAAGACAGCACAGAACAAACCAATTGAGTCGCTCATGCGAGGCTGGCTGAATCTCTTGAAGACAACGATTATCGGTGATCAATTGCTATTTCAGCCATGTATAGAAGCATTGAAGAATGAGATCCGTGGAACTCGAATTTCCACTGTTGCAGACAATAGCTCGAAATGGCTCTCTCAAATTGAACAAGGGCCTACAGAAGAAGCTGTTGGTAAGATCGTAGACCAACTACTAGTGCTCTAGGTCCGAACCTAGGTGGATTTCTCTTCTTAAGAGCTGGGGCGATTTTCGGTTTTCGGGGCAATTGACGGTTCGATTCGTACTCGAAAATCTTGCGTTTTGATTCGGACGACATCGTAATCTTTGATTTTGACTCTCTCACCGGATACAAGTAGCTTTCCGTTGATATGTACCTTGGGAGAAAAGATGGATTCCCAAATCGTCTGGCAACAGAGCTGAATGTATGCACAAGTTGAATGAACCTCTAAGTGCAAGTGATCGTGCCGCATTCCCTGTATGCGGAATTCTTTTTTCCCAATAACTGAATGTCTGTCGACAACAAAGCAATTACTCAGTTGCTTCGATTCGAATCGCACGTGAGTCCTAGGAAGGGATGCTACAGGCTGATTTCTGATCGATGGAGTCGGACACGCTTCATCCGATTCCGGCTTTGACTCGGTAGGTCTTGGAGCTTGGTTTGGACTCAGAATCGCTGGTGCTTCTCGCGAGTGTTCGATCTTTGCTAATGCCTCGCCCTTATTGCGACGGCGGATTAATTCTTCGAATATACTTTTGGCGGTGGGGCGTTGATGCCAATCAGCAGATAAGGCTCTTTCAAACAACCGCCGACACGATCCGGAAAGGGCATCCGGAAGTCGATATTGTTCATGAACTATGTTTCGTGGATAGTTTTCAATGTCATCGTAAGGATGTAATCCGAACAACAACTCACACAACAATATTGCCAGAGAAAAAACATCAGACTGCTCGCAGACGTCTCCAAATCGTTTAGGCGCGATATGCTCTGGTGAAAAATATCCTAGTGTTCCCATTACTTTTGGCCGCAACCCTACCCCGTTTATCTTGGCCGCGTCTAAGTCGATTAGTTGAACATAATCTTCACCTTTACGGTGTTGGATCATTACGTTGTCTGGCTTGAGATCTAAGTGAATCATCCCGACTTCATGCAAGCATTGCACAGCTCTGGTAACGGCAATGGCGAAGCGAATACGGAGCTCTTCATTCAATGCAGGATCGCTTAACCAAGATGTAAGATCCCGGCCTTCAACAAAGGGAAACACGAAAACTATTGTATGATGTGTGATTCCCTTGTTTGTCGGTAGACAAATATACTGTGTTGAATCTTGCAATTCGGTTTGCATAGTATGAACCGTTCGATCCATCGATGCTAACAGGTTTGGATCTCCGGGTAGATCGTGATATTGCTTGATAAAGACATGTCTTTCCCAGGGTCGATCCGATGGACATTGCAGGTCACGACCGATGTAGGCAATAGCTTGTCCACCGGAAGTCAGTTGCTTCTTGATTTCATAGCGACCATTGAGAATCACCTCACCAACCCCGATTATTTCCACCGTCAGTTGTCTCCCAGCATCAATGTAGCACCGCAAGATCGGACGTATTTTGCCATCCGTTGGTTAAATGCAAGCGCCATCGAAAAATTGTCGGAAATGTTATTTCCAAGAAAGGATTTCAACTCATGGGTAAATACGTGGTTCTCACGCACGCATGCGATACAAAAAATAATGAATCGGCGAAGTTCCACCTGCGAACAAGCTTCATGCACTCCATCCGTAGTTAGGCATACACCGGCCCGTCGCTTATCGAAGAATCCAGAATTAGAAACCGGTGTTCCCAGCAGTTTGCCATTTCCTGTAACAATTCCTATTAATTCACCGCGCTCATTTACTTGATCAGTGGTTATTTGATTCAATCTGCACTCCTTGCTTAACACATAGCCGCGGGAATCGCCAATTGATAACGACTCCCATCTTTGATCACTTGCAATAATTACCGAACAAGTCGTGGCACCTGGGCAAGTTTTACTCAATATCCCAGAATCGTTATCCAGTCGAAGTGAGGTCAATAGAGCCCCAAATCCCGTTAGGGACTTTGAACGGCCCCCCGAACCTTTGGCTGACCGAATACGATTCGAAATGATTTCGTTCAAAGTGTGGCATAAATTGGCTGCTACATCCCCACTACCAGTTCGCGATCCGACGCCATCGCAAATAACAAGCGAGTATGAGTATCTCCTATGGGCCTTCACTCGTCGAATACTTAACGCATCTTCGTTCGCATGTCGGTTCCCAGGCTCACTGGCTACTAATGTGGTCCAGTTCATAGCAGTAGATCTTCATCTTCAAACTGCAAAGCAATATCGACACTGGTCGCAGAAACCAAACCACTGATCATTTCCATCAATGGCTGAAAATTGAGTAACTGCAAGCCACGGTTCCCTTCTGAGCTGCGCGGTACCCAGTTCATCATTATCTTGCGATTTGCATCAAAGGCCTCGTTAGCTGCTCGCTCAATGGCTGCGTAAGCAGGGAATTTCGGTGCGACCATGAAAAGCAATAGATGCCGGGTTTCTTGGATCAATTGAATTATCTGTGAAAGGCCATTGGCCGGAAGGTTGGAAGTGCGCTCATGCAGATTCGGGTGAGTGTCAGCGTCTGTCATCACAATAACAGACTTGTGAGTGCGATTGGGGCGCCAATCGGATTTCAAGGCCATGTACATAGCATCGAAAACACTTTCTGGTTCATCGCCACCTCCGCCTGCCTTTACCGCCCGCAATTGCCTTGAAAATTCTTCAGCCGTCGTGAATTCATGAACGTTCCAGGGTGTCCGGCAATCTGGGCTATGGTAATCGCGAAAGGCGATTAGGCGAAATCGTGCATCAACCCGACAAATGGATGCCAAGTCTCTTGCGAAGGCATCCATTCCGTTCAGCACGCCGCTAAGGCAGTGTTCCATGGATCCGGTAGCATCGAGGCAAAAAACAATATCTGCCTGGGTTTTGAGAGGAGCCGCATACGGTCTTGGAAAACTATTGCTCATGGCGGTCATCTTGATTCAGTAATTGTTCAGCCAGTATTTCAATTCGAATACAGTCTGTGGAAAAACGGTTAATACCTTTGCACAGCCGGATTTTTGTTTTTTCTACGACATCGTGTCCATTCAGTTTGCAGGGACGGTGAGGCCAAACGATTGCGAAGACTCCGTCGCCTTCCCATCGCAAGCCAAGTATTGATTCGAACTTACGAATTGCCTGCTCGTCTGCTGCCCCGAGAAGGTTCTTTTTTGTCAGATTGGCGTTTTCGACGTAGCAACGCGAGAATAGACGCCCCGGAGATGAAAGTGAGACAAAATAATTGTCGGAGGAGTACGCCGAGGCGGTAACGGGAGTGGGAGGATCAAAATATTTGAAAAATTGACTGGCTGACGCCGTTTCACCTGAGCTTGCAAAATGCACGCCAGGTAGAACTAAATTCTCCTGTCCACCAGTCAAGGCTTGAAGGTCGTACACGATTTGCCATTGAGCTGGAACTGCACCGTAAAGAATGGCCGACCTAACTTCTGGCGGCAATTCCATCATCGCAGTTTCTGCAGCTGCTAGCAGAATCTTCGCCTGTTCTTCTGCCTTGCTGGCACTCCAAGTGCTATCATTCTCGACCAGATTATGGGTGTATTTATTTCTTGCCCTGACCGCAAGTTTAATTTCCTCAAAGCGACTGCCCGGAAACAGTCGTCGATTTCTACACAAACAACGAGACAATTTACCATTCGGCTCCGAATTTGGTAACTTTTGTAAGGTAACTTCAAGTAGCGTTGCCGACCGAAGGAGCCGAAGCCCTGGTTCAGTCAAATTGCTAATTCTGTTGATGAGATTCACTTCTTCACCTGTCCAAACATTTCACGCGCCATGCTAAGGGTGTTGGTGGACACCGATCCGATCTGTATCCAAAGTGGTGAGCGCCGATACATTTCGTGCCTTACCTTATCGTGGTCATTGGACAGGTCAATCAGAAACCGTTCCAGATCTTCATCGCTGCCACTTCGAACTTCAAATCTATCGATATCGCCGATAACTCCAAGAAGCGAGTAGTTCCATTGATACAAATCCCTATCCTGCGAAAACTTTTCGCTACCCAGGGGATCTATTACGCCTACCAATGGGCCTGCAAGCTTGAGTACTTTATGACCTTGGCCGCATGACCGACATCCCCAAAAAGTAAACGTTTTGTTCCGTACTTTCACTGTTTGACTCTGAACAAGAGTTACGCATTTCTGGCAAAAGTATCGTCCACGAGAGAGATTTTTTATGGTGGTTTGGCTGATTTGCGTTAACAGCGCGATTGCGAGCTGCTGGTCTCTGCTGTTTGCCAGCTGCGTTACCACCATCCCTCCTAATCGGGCGCATCGGTGTCGTGCTGTCACTCGATCAACTAGCAACGAAGACGAAAGACTCTCTACGACGCGTAGCGGATCCAACGATCCTGGCGGCGAACGAGAAGCCTTGTCAATGCCTTGGCGAAGTGCATCATTGCCAACATAGTTGAGTGTATTCTCAAGAACTTGAAATGTTGGACGCCTTGCCCACCAAATCCCATATTTCCTTGCTGTGTCTCGCCACGAATCGTAGGACTGCTTAAAAGCATCCCTCAAGTTTCCAATAACGATTGCAGCAACTAAAAAAATCCAGACGATCAGTCCGACCCAGTAGACATAGGACCAACTCATCGAAAAGGTAAGCGAGGACAGCTGGTCAACGGCGACATTCAAAATCCTTGTACCGATCGCAGTTGCGATCGCGAGCACTACGAATATTTGTGCGAAGGCAACGGCCCCTATGAGCGGCGCACCAAACATTACAGCCACTCCCGAGAACATAGAACGAAAAATGTTTTTCCATCTCGCCCTCGACGCGAAATAGAAGAGGGTAGCACTAGAGGTCGAAGCAAGAACATAAAATCCCGGTATTGCCAGTTCAAAGATTTTCCGAGACTGTTCAATGGAATTCAGAATCGCCTCGTCGGGAGAGGCATCAATGTACAACATCAAGTTGCCAAACAATCGCGTCCATGCAGCAGGTATCAGAAGTGTGAGCACAATTCCGATACTTCCTACGAATCCATTCAGCGCCCCAATGATGCCCCCTAAAAGGCCCGATCGATCGTTTTCTACAATTGATTCCAGCGCCGTACGATATTCATGGTCCACAAATCCATGATGCAAAAGTTCGCGCCATACGATCGCGTGATGCTCCATAATCGAAGAGGGTAAGCGACTCATATGTCCTCGAAGAATCTAACAAACGGTGACCGCAAAAAAATCCATACCAACCTAGGCTATCGCCCTAGCCACTCCCAGATTTTCCCGATCGGAGTTTGTTTGGCATGGGCATCTCCCCGCATGACATAAAGTATCGGATCTAGCAAGCGGCAATGCCTAGCATCAGATTCCAGCCGATTGTCAAGCGTAGGTCGCTCTCCAAGAGCGCTAACATATGTAAACCTAACAGAAGAAAAGAAATCATCTGCCTTAGTCAAGAATGCTTCGGCATTCAGTGCACTGTCAAAGAAATTTCGCAGCTTTCGCGAAATGGCATAGACATCATTAGGGCGCAAATAGGCCTCTTCGCCAGGCGGCAAAAACAACGCAGTTTCCGGGAATGGCCATTTGCTTCCGAACTGCTCTGCATACTCATCTGCCTTGGTCAGCACAACGCAAAGCGACTGAGTCTTTCGAGTCGTTCCCAGATTTTCTACTCCCATCACATAAGTTTCTAGCAGGTCGCGGAGTTCCTCAGGTCTGTTCTCCTTTGAGAGGTCACTCAGACTGACAAAAAAAAGCACAGTCTCGGCACGTGCCACAAAATCAGCGTATTGCCCGATATCATTTCCATCACGGAATGTTTCACCTGCGGTGTCGTACATGATTAGTGTACGATCCAAAGTATCGGGAAGGTTTTTTACTTGCATAAGGGTCGGAGTTGGAAATACACGTGGCGTTGCACTCGGTAGCCTTCGATCGTCAATTTCTCGAATGGCCGCCTTGATTCTGTCCAAACTTCCTTGGTTTACCGGCCAAGTTACATAGCCTCGCCAGCGTCGATCTAACTCCGGGGAACGCATGAGTCGGAATAGAGATGATAGGTAAACGGATTTCCCATGATTGGGAAAACCTACGGCAGATACGATGGCCGGTGGACAGGCTTCGTAGTTATTGATGTACATTCGAGGTACTTCCGATTCACATGACGGACATGCCATATATTCCATTACTCGACCTCGCTGATTAGCATTGCCGCCACGTTCCTCTTGTTTGCGAATGAACTCAGTTTGTTTCAGGCAAAATGGACAAAGCATGGAATTCCCTGCACTTATGGTGTGACAATGTTCAAAAGCATTAACTGAAATGATGGGATGAAACTGAATTGTTGCAGCCGTGCCCCTGTCCCGGGGCTCTGCCACACAAATCCTCGTCTGCCGCTTAGTCGCCTCGGAACCATCGACTTAATCGCGATATCAGTGAGCCTTCATGCGAACTTGATTTTCGATCCTGTTGGACATTCCGAACTAGTTTGGGCAGATTCGTAGCATCTGTCTCAGACGCCAAGGGTCGGCTCTTAGTTGTCCGAGGAGAGCTTTTCTCAAAGTTATTCAATACATACTCCATCAATTCTTCGAAACCATGTCTTTTGAGTAAAGTTCGCACCGACTGAATATTTGACCGACGTATCGCGTTGTATTTCAATGCATTCTCGACGAGTGTTTCAGCGTAGCTTTGGACGAACATAGACTCGAATGAAATCAACTCCGCATCAAACATGCACTGAGTAAACAAGTCATATTGCGAGCGGGAGAACGAAGTCAAATGTCCAGAAATATCTTTTTGGGAGGTGAACGCGAGGTAAAAAGGTGCTAACAAACCAGCTATTGTTTGATGCTTGTCAATGAACCCCTGCAATTGCATTATCTCATTAGCTGAAATATCTCGTGGCGAACGAAGGTAGCTGTTCCAAAGTGCATCCACAATTCTTATTATCTGCCAATTTCCTTGCATGGATTGCAGGCGCTCGTTCGCATCTTCGCTAGCGGCTAATGATTTGGCACATCGCTGGGCAAGTGTTTGACCGATGACAGTGCTCAATTGCTTTTCATATTCTCGATTGGCCCGAGCCGGGTCAGCAGACCAGAGTAGTTCGGCTAGCGAAGCAATTGTTGGACAGGATGCAAATGGTATCGATTTTTGCCCAGTTAGTAATGACGATATTTGCCACGCTGCTTGAACCTCAGTTGCGTTGGGACTATGCCGACGCTCAAAGCATGATTTCAGCCAGGCCTGATAGGGATTCAATTGCTCGACGTCTTTTCTCTGAAAACGTAATTGCTTAGCCTCCAGGTCAATAAGAGTTAAGCCGAATCCGCCAGGCGTCTTGGGTAACCCCATAAGCCAGCATGGAAGATTATGTGCTTGGTTGCCAGTTGCATCTGTGTCAAACCAGCATTCTCGTCGCTTTGCGAGGGGCATTGTTGCCCAGAGCATGCGACCGAATTGCATGATCAATTCCTGAGGACCGACAACGCTAATTGCTTTCCGTTGGGTCAGCGCGTCAAGGGAAAAACCGAGCAGGTGGGCTAAGATGCTGTCGGCAGGATCGAATCCCTCCAGGTGAAGTGGCTGAAAATTTGCAAAACCAGGTTCCGGTAATGCAACAGTCACATTCGGGAGGTTGGAATCTATTTTGGCATCAACCGCATCTTCCGGACAATTCCAAAATTGGAGCTTGTCAAACAGCAGAAAAGGATCGTTTGCAATTGCTTCAAAATCACGAGGCGAAACAACGTAGCCATGATGGAAGTAATCGCCCGTACGGTTGTCCGATCCGGGTTGGTCCGATCTAGTGGCGCAACTCACGACAGCGCTTCCGTCGCTCAGACCAAAGAAGACCTTCTTCTGTCTTACTGGTGACCGCTCATCAAAATGCATTCGATTCGCCGCTTCGCGTCTCAAGAGCGATGGTTCGAGAGTTTGGCTTAACCATACGAATTGAAATCCTGGCTTCTCAATTCCAGGCGTTTGAGCATCAGCTCTAAAGTAAACAAATTGGCAAAGGTCCAGAGTAACCATTGGTTTTGGGAGTCCGGTCGAGCATAGATGGATTTTGGGAGTCAATTTTGGCCATCTATGATGGCCAAAAATAAACTCGATGTCAAAAAACAAACATCTCCCATTTTACCTTGATGTATCAGTTTGTAGTTACTATTTTGGTATCGCGATCTTGAAACTAAGGCCAGCTATGTTTCTAGTACCCAAATCTTGCATGGTTCCTGCTGGCTTGGATCATAGTGCCCTATTTTGAACGCGGTGTCCTATCTAATGAATATGTCGTTTATCCTAATACTAGTTAACGCCGAGCTAGTGGAATTGTGACAGCGCAAGAACTTTCAGTCTTAAGAGGAAATACAGTCTTGTCCGCTTACGCCTAGATCACCTGCGGCAACAGTCTTTTTGAGGACTCTTTGATGTTTTCCTTGTCACAACAGCTTGTAGGATTGCGTTTAGTACTTGCGCCGGAGTTGGCACTGAACCTGGGTTCCGTAGCTGGGTTACTGGTAGCATCCATGGTGGGATAGTGCATAGCTGACAATCTGTTTGATCGAGGTTTTGCAATGGATGACTTGGGATGGATCGAATGTCAGGGGCCCAGCTTAGCAGCCCTCACACTCTCCGGTGAGAGCATTCTAGTGCCTGCTTTGGGACGCCTTGGAAAGCAAAGACCGGCGGCTTGCTTTATCGACAGTAGATTTATAGCTGGTGTCGATCGATGTGGCTGGTTGAATCTGTGGGATTCAGCTTCGGGAAAGTCATTGGTGAGAATGGATCCGCTTGCCCAACCCATGAGCTTTGATAAGGGATTGCGGGTTGCCATAGCTGGCGACTGGGTATTAGGCGTTAACGTGGATGAACGGCGAATCCAGGGCTATCGATTTCCCTATGGAAGTGCCGTGAAAATTGGATATCCATGTTTTCAGTCAGGAAAACAGGCGATGTTATCGGACGATGGAAAGCATTTGTGGCTGATCGATTTAGTAACGGCGGAGATTGAAGAGTTATTTGTGCAAATCGAGGTCAATGCCTGGGACGAAGAGCAAGGAATTGAGCATTGGGTCTTACGCGAACTCATTGATCAGCCTATGTGTATCGAAGGAGTTACGCTCAACCAGGATCGTCTGAGTATGATATACAGAGATTATAGTGGTGATTGGGGAGACAGTGACCCGAGAGGAGTTGTTGTTTACGATGTGCAGAATCGCAAGTGGATTTGGCAGCAAATGTTGGGATGCCGCGAGTTCGTAATTCAACGTCCCGGGTATCGCTACCAGTATCTTGACGTCTGTGACGGCAAATCAATCGTCTTTCGAAAATCTTCCTTCCTCAGCGCTCGTAATAGAGCCCTATTGGAACTTTCGAACTGCAATAGTTCTGTATTCAATATGGCCATCTCTTCAAATGGGTGCACCTTGGCGGCTTTGATTGGAAAACTAGCAGTGAGTCAAACAGATAGAATTGAATTGCTAGTGATCGATATCGTTCACCGCAAGCTCATTCACCGAAAACCACTACCCGCAATAACCGAAGATTGTAGGCTTGGTTATCACATCGAGTTTTCGCCATCGAATCGACAAATCGCCATCTGCGGATCGTCTACAGTCTTTGTTTTGACCGTCGCCTAGTGTCTGGTGTCTCACCAGTTACCGATTCAGCGGTGCTCTACGATAATACTTACTGCTTCCATCATGCGCCCACTTGCCTCAAACCAAATGCATCACGCGAGCGAGGGCAATCCACAGCGTGGACAAGTTCCCAAGGGTAATTCGAGTCCCCGCGCGTGACGCGGTCTAGGTGGACTTGGCTGGACTGGCTTGGTTTCAGAAAGAGCCCCAACCATTTTCATGGTCGGGGCACGAGGTCCAAGTATGAATTACCAAACAATTGAAATAGCCAATGGCCCAGGAATTTGGGGAGTAGACGAATAGGTCGAATTACTAAGTTTGCCTTTGGCTTATTCCCATGGACCAACGACGTAAGAATCGTTAATTGAGAACAACCGTTGGAACGTTCGGAAATCCGCGCCATTATTGGCTTGATCGTACAAATCAGAATTCGTAGTCGCATTACTTTGGCGCGACGAGTTATCGATGTTTTCGCTAATAAAATGGACCGAACCATCACCAAAACACATTTGAGCGCCTCCCACATGGTAGCTACCAAATGACTCTCGTTTGACAGTATTGTTGGCAGTCAGAGGCGGATTGAGGCGGCGATTGCCATGTCGAGCAGCACCAAGCGTGCAGCAGGCGGTCTTGGATGGAGTAGCCTGATAGCGTCCATACAGTACAGGATCCCAAAGAAAATTATAGGAAATTGTCTCGCCGAGCATGATCGTGTTGGAGGTACCATCGGTGATACTCCCAATTTTTATTGAAGAGTCGCGACCAAATACACCATTCCGATAGGTCGTATTGGATGACAACGCATTGGTAGTTTCGTAAGGGCTAATAAAGCTATTGTTGAACGCCCCTCCATTAACAATGTAGCTTGTCGTGGCCAGCTGAACGTCGTGCTCGGGTCCATTGCCAGGGTTTGCTGCTTCAGGTCTCGAGAATTCCTGACGCGATGCATCTGATGGGCAAGCAAACGAGGCAACGTTGATCTTGACAATGGCCGAATTTGTCGGATGGAAAATATCCAAATCCATTCTCAAGCTCTTGAAAATATTTCCTTGTTCCATGAATGGAAATACCGAGGCGCTCCAAAACCAACCTTGCTTCCAGGTGTTTCGCGAGCCAGTACATTGCATATCACTACGGCAGTAGTACTGTGCGGATGGAAAGGAACGAAACGTATCGTGGTAGTTGAGCATAGCCAATCCGAGTTGTTTTAAATTGTTGGAACAACTCATTCTTCGGGCTGCCTCACGGGCAGCTTGCACGGCGGGCAACAAGAGCCCCACAAGGATTCCGATAATTGCAATGACCACCAACAACTCGACCAACGTAAACGCTGGGCGATTCAAGTAACGAGTGCGCAGGCGCATTGTCATGCCTCTTTTTATAAACGGGATACAAAAACGAAGAACTTCTATTAGACCCCTGGAGGTAGCCGCGGTTGCACAACCTTGCTGCCATCTCCCTCCAATTCGAAATTGTGGCGGTTGCGTCCTGGCTCAACCTTGACTTTCAATTCGGAATTGCGGTTGTATTTTGCTGGAATGCGCTCGGGAATGGAGTACTCCCCTTTCCCTTCTTCGTAAGCCACGTCGAAAGTAGAAATGCGCACAATGTTCTCACCTAGGGAAGCCCCGGCGACGCTCCGGGAAAACATCAACGAGAATTCACCATTGGCATCAGTCCTACCGGTAGCAAGACTTCCTTCCGATACGGGCGTGTATTCGACGGACGCGTTTTCCACAGGGGCCCCGTCCAAGGTAACTCGCCCAGCAACTTGTCCAAGATCACTGCGACCGCCGCAGCCGGTTAGCAATAGGTTGACCGCGATCATACCCGGCCACAGGAGCGTACATTTACGAACCCCCATACAAAACAGCCAACGGTTCATCTACACACCTCAGAATTCTCTTGCCTTCAGGTCTCGGGAGAGAACGATCACGAAGACATTGTAAAACTACAGCAAGTAGCCATGGTACAAGAAAGCATTACAAAGCCTTCATGTACATCGAGTTTGGAGGTGGTCGGCCAGCAGAAACGCATACTGTGGCCAGCCTACCAACCAGGTTTCTAAACCAGCTGGGTCGGGGAAAAAGGCCACACACGGGTAGACTCGCCTTCCCCGATCGCGTTGCGTGAAAATGCCGGACACGGGTAGACTCGCCCTCGTCGACAGCGTTGCGGTCGACCCTCTCGAATTTTCGGGAGGGCAAGTTTTATAGACGCGGTTTTCAAAATAGATGCAACGATTTCGCGAAGACTTCTCGTCAGTCTGCAGTTTTCCTGGTTTGATCAACGAATTCCTTGAAATAACGCTATATGTCGGTGCGATTCGTACTAGCAGGCTGCTGAAAAAGTAACCCGAAGCGTCAGCGAGGGAATGTGCCCAGCCCCTCGCTGACGCTCTGGCGCTTCGGGTTACTATATCGTCCACAGGTGCTTGCCTGGCGGTTACTAAAAGTTTGCGAGAGTCGCTTGCAGAATAGCTGAACTATGGGGACCGCTGCCCATTAATTCGGCCGTGCGGTCTTGAGCTGTGCTAGCGCACAATCTGAGATGCAAGCAGTCGGGGGGCAAACAGCTAGCGAACTTATCAGCCCACTCGATCAATACTAGGCAAGACTGCTCGAAAATTTCATCAATTCCCAGATCCCAGACTTGAGACTCGTTTTCCAATCGATAGAAATCGAAATGATAGATTGGGAAGCGTCCTTGATATCGTTGCAGCAACACGTAGGTGGGACTTGTCACTTCCATTTCGGGAACACCGAGAGCGCTTGCCAAATACCGGCTGAACTGAGTTTTGCCGGTTCCGAGAGTACCGGTCAAGGCAATCACTAATGGGGGATCAATATGTTTGGCAAGGCATCCGGCCAAGTGTTTTGTGGCTTGCAATCCGCTAAGCATGAGGGAGCAGGATTGTTTTTCCATGAAGCGTAGCATCCCCAAAAACTTTGTGACAGCAGGAAGCAGGGCATCGAATTTTTTCGTTCCAACCAAGCTTACCTCCCTCGCCGCACTCGACCTGCCCAGGATTTCCTCGCATTGCCCGGAATGGGCATGTGAAATCGTTGCCGAAACACGACTCGTTGTGCAAGCGGTTCATCCTACAACTGTGCGCCTTCCAGCAGCCAGAAGACGCACAGCAAGAATCAACAAAAGTAAGTCTTATAAGTCTCCGGCACGGAAGATGACTAGTTTTTCTGGGTTGATGTGTCTTGCGAAGGCAGCTTTGACAGCCTCAGCAGTTAGCTCGCTAATTCTTGATTCGCGTTCAGCAGTAAAAGCGAACGTTCTGCCCAAAAACAGATTGCTCGCCAATTGTCCAGCGATCGATGTATCGCTACTTCGCGATACCTTAGCGGCTTCAAGCATGGCGACTTTCGTAGTCTCCAGTTCTTCGGGAGTTGGTCCTTCGGCTAAGAATTTTTTCAACTCTTCCAATGCTGCCTTTTCGACAGCATCCATATTGGCAGGATTGGTAATGGCGTTGATAGAGAATCTCGCGTCGCTGCCGGTGGCAGGAATTGAAATTGAGCTTGTCACGCCATAAGAAAGTCCTTCCTGTTGTCGTATGCGGTTCCCAAGACGGGAAGACAGAGTGCCACCACCCAATATGTAATTTGCAAACTCAAGGGCTACGCAGTCGGGATGATCTTCGTCCATTTCGAATGACAAGCCAGCCAGGAACAATGCATTGGCCTTGTCTGGAGTAGAGATATTTACTTTGCCGCCCTCCAGGTGTTTCTTGGCATCGCGATCAATTTTCTCGTATGGAACTTCGCATTTCCAACCCGCTAAGATTTCCTTCAAAGCGTTCAACGCGGGCTCAGGTTCAAAATCCCCGACGATTGCCACTTCCCCTTGGGCGGCCGACAATTGGTAGGAATAGAGTCCTACTACATCTTCGAGAGAAACATTTTCTACTCTAGCGATCTGTTCTTCCAGACTTGGTACATAGCGCACATCGTCAGCGGGATAGTCGGAGAGTGTGCGAGCTAGTTGTTCAGCCGCCAAACTTGTGGGTTCAGTTAATGCACTGCGCAAACCGTTGAGCGTACCCATTTTGCGCTGTTCAAATTCCTGCAATGGGAAAAGTGGTTCTCGTAATATCTCGCCAAGTAGTTCGATGCCTTGTACCAGAGATTCTCTTTTGGCAGACAATGAAAAGGACAATTGCCCTAACCCCCCACCGCCGGATCCGCCGCCGCCGCGGCGCCCGCGTCCACCGCCGCCACCACCACCAAAGATCCGTACACCTATCGCGTCCATGGCCTCTTGCAGCTCTTGTCGATTTTTGGATTTTGTGCCGGCCGTCATCATCCCGCTAAGCATGCTAGCGGCGACCATTTTGTCCTGGAGCGAGTCTTCATTCCCATACCTAAGCGTCAAGGTCATGGTGACAGTCTCGCCGCGGTTCGACTTGGGTAACAACGCGACTTGCACGCCATTAACGTCGACAACCTGGGTTCGTGCGTCAATGTTTCCCGGTGTGGGGTCAAACTGTTCGCCAGCCGCTAGGGCTTCTTTGCCCCGATAGTTCTTTACTACATCGAGAATCGAGGGCACGCTAGGAACGACGACTCGATCTCCGGTCTCGGTTGGTTCATAAATTCCAATCGTTCGGTTTTGTGCTTTGAAGTAGGTCTTGGCTACGCGTTGTATGTCTTCTAACGTCACATCTTGCAATCGATCTCTCTGCAAAAAGAGCAGCCGCCAGTCTCCAACTGCGGCGGCCGAACTTAAAGCAGAAGCCATTCGTGAGGCGTCAGTTAAAAGGTCTTCGTTACGGCGCTGCGAACGGATCTTAGCGCGATCGAGCTGATCCGCTTCAAAGACTACCGTGCCAAGGCCATCTAAAGTTTCAAGCAACGTGGCCCGGACTTGTTCCAGATTCTCGCCGGTTGGTTCTGCACCGAAGAAGAATAGACCTGGATCGTAACTATTGTCTGCTGACGCGTTGGCCGAAGTCGCAATATTGGTTTCAACTAGTACTTTTTCCAGTAGGCCAACTTTGGCTTCTCCAAGCATGCTTGCTAACAGTGAAAGTGGTGCCCAATCTTCGTGGGACGCAGCTGGCATGTGATAGGCGGCCAGCACCTGGCCGACTTTGCCAATGCGTTGCAACACGACTTTACGCTCTCCATCCTGCGGAGGCTCTTCCGTATAGGCGGGAGTCAATTTTCGCTCAGGTTTAGGTATGCTGCCCAAGTATTTCTGCAAATATTCGAGAGCCTTGGATTCATCAAACTGCCCCGTGACTATGAAGACGACATTATCAGGTTGGTAGTACTTGCGATAAAATGCCTGAAGATTGTCAATTGGTACTCGTTCGATATCGGATTTGTTGCCGATCGTAGTTTTGCCGTAGTTGTGCCATTCGTAAGCCGCTGACATAACGCGCTGGTAGAGTACCGATTGCGGACTATTTTCACCGCGTTCGAATTCGTTTCTAACGACGGTAAACTCACTCATGAGATCATCACGGCTGATAAAGCTATTGACCAATCGATCGCTTTCCATGTGAATAGCGAATTCTAGGTTTTCGTCGTTTGCGGGTAACGTTTCAAAGTAATTGGTACGATCCTGATTCGTAGTACCGTTAAAGCGTGCACCATGATCTCGTAGTGCTTTGGGAACATCTTCGAAGGTGGGAGTTCCCTTGAAGACTAAATGTTCTAGCAAGTGAGCCATGCCAGCTTCTCCGTAGCCTTCATGTCGCGACCCTACCAAAACTGTCATGTTGATAGTAATTGTTGGGCGGGATGGGTCGGGTAGAAGTAACACTCTCGCCCCGTTATCAAACTGATATTCGTTCACCCCCTCGACGGAAGCGACGCGTACTGGTCCGGCAGCACTAGCTGGAAGCGTCAATCCCAGCAGAGCCAGTGCAAAACATAAATTGCGAATCATACGATAACTCCTTGGAGAGACATGGAAATGTCTAACAGTATAGAGGAGCCAGAATGAAAATGCTGTTGCTTTGGCGAACATCAGTGCAAGTCAAAATAAGAGCTCGAACCAGGCCGCTATAGAAGAGGGCAGAAGCAATGAATCCGTAGATGGTTGCAGGAGCACGGGAATTTTTCAAATGATGGTAGTCTCAGCAGGGATCTCAACCGTCCATTTTGAGCACTCCGAGGAAGTTAGGGAACCCAAGCGACCGTTTCGTCCTCGCGTGGAGCATCGGCCATCAAGAAAGGGTTGTAAAGACTAGTTCCGGTGGAGAAAAGGTAGTTTCGGAAAAAGTCAGAGCACCTGCTATGAGCGGTAATGCAGCCTCCAGGGACGAACTGGAATCACAAAAGACTCTGATAATGGGGCTTGACAGATCGACGCTATCGCTGAGGTGAACCAACATTTCCAGGCCCACGCGATGGTCGATAACGTCTCCAAGTTTTCTCCGACCGCCACCTAGTTGGACAATCGCCGTGCCAAGTTGCTGACCATCGATTGAATGAAGGTATTGAGTAGCTGCCGTGCCGTGTGAGGGCTGCGTGTTCGGCTGGTACTTCAACAGCGTGCGCAAGTCAATCGTGTGACTACGGGCTAGGTCAAGTTGCTCGTGAAACCGCCCTCCCTGCATTTCAATCATTTCTTGATAACGGCGCAAGGCGCGGCCGTCGCCGATGGCTGAAGACAAATTTGAATACGCTTCTTCGGGAGTTGGAAATCTAGCCACGGACGATAGTACTTCGGCCGACAAACGTAGAGTCAATTCGCGGACTGGGGTTGGACCACCACCTGCGAGCACGGAGAGAGCTTCATTTACTTCGCAGGCGTTTCCGACCATATCTCCCAATGGTTGGCTCATGTCTGTGATTAGAGCTGTGGTCGCGACTTGCATGCGTTTGCCGGTTGCGCAAAGGCTTTCGGCAAGCTTTCTTGCCTCGGAAAAGCTCTGCATAAACGCGCCGGAACCACATTTTACGTCTAACACAAGGGCATCCAGAGCCGCTGCCAGTTTCTTACTCATGATGCTAGCCGTGATTAATGCTACTGATGGAACCGTGCCAGTAACATCTCGAAGGGCGTAGAGCTTGCGATCAGCTGGTGCAATTTTGGGAGTTGTTCCTGTAATGAAGCAACCGATTTGGCGAAGTTGATTTTGCATTTCGTCAATAGTCAGGTCGCAGCGGAAACCTGTGTAGCTCTCAAGCTTGTCCAGCGTACCGCCAGTAATTCCTAGTCCGCGGCCGCTAAGCATCGGAACATCGACGTCAAAACACGCGAGCATCGGAGCAAGCACCAACGAAACTTTGTCCCCTAAGCCACCAGTGGAATGTTTGTCGACTCGCGGACGATCAGTCGCTCGTGGAAGGGTAGAGCCGCTTGCAAGCATGCAATCGGTGAGAAAAGCTGTTTCGGCTTGGGTGAATCCGCGGCATAGAATTGCCATTGACCAGGCCGAAATTTGATAAAGCGGAATACTGTCAGCGACCAGCCCATTGATCATGAACTGGATTTCTTCTTTCGACAGTTCAATTTGATCTCGAGTCTTGGATATGATTGCAGAGGGTAGCACAATACCTAATCTTATTTTTTACGGTGGTCGTCCGGAATCGATGCAAAGTTGCAAAGGAGGTGTGGGCGGGCCAGTACCGGTTCTCGAGGATACTTGCGCGGCAAAAACACGAGAATCCCCCTTTGGAATTTGGTTAGCGGGTCTAGTTAGCTCCTTAAGGGGGGCATTGTTGGAGTGTTACACTCGAACGGATAGATCCTTGGCGCGTGGTGGAGTACTTGAGCCACTTGCTCTTTGCCAAAAATATCAAGATAAACTTTTGAAGATCAGCCTGGGCTCCTATTCGTTTGATCCACCAACGAAACCGTTTGTTGACAAATTTGCGACTGACAAAAGAGTAACCCTCCTGGGCCGCTGCCCAGTGGCATAGAATGTAGAGGCACAGAATGTAGAGGTTCACGAACAATGGACGGCGCCAGATACCGATCTGTGCGGTAAAGAATGCATTGGTTTAATCGAAAACTGGCGAATTCGGCTGCTAGCGATGAAATGGAGTAATTTAAAACGAAGAAAACAGCTTGCGGAACAGACTTACGAAGAGATTGATTAGAAAGCTATTTTGAAATGCCATTGAAGTTATCTATTTTAGTATTTGCATTAATTCTCACTCTCGCCTACCAATTCGATACTTGGGGGCAAGAGCCGACTGAGTCGGTTCCCAAGGTTGAAGAGCATTCGCAAACTGTGGCTGATGCTCGTGCCTTGGGGCGAGCCTTCCGCACTTCTGCCGAACGGGTACTGCCGAGTGTGGTTACGATCATTGCTCATCCTAAGCGCGAGAATCCTGTTGGCAGTATTTTGGATGCAGTCCGACGTCCTGATCGGGATCCCAGTGATAGTCTTGGCTCGGGCGTAATTGTTAGTGCCGATGGTTACATTTTGACGAATCATCATGTGATCGAAGATGCAGAAGAAATCATAGTGGAAATGAACAATGGCCGACGGTTTCAAGCAGTTAATTCCATGTCGGACCCAACTTTTGATCTGGGAGTTGTCAAAGTTGAAGCAGATTCGCCGTTTCCATTTGCAGAATTGGGTTTGAGTGAAGAGTTGTATGTCGGTGACTGGGTATTGGCGATTGGCAGCCCATTCGGGCTGGAGGCTTCTGTAAGTGCAGGAATTATTAGCAGCAAACGTGGCCATGAGCGACTGTCGGAATTGGTTAGTGGCCAGTTCCTACAGACGGATGCGGTCATTAATCCGGGAAACTCGGGAGGACCATTGATTGACCTTAACGGTCGCGTCATCGGTATCAACACTGCGATTACTTCACGCACTGGTGGCTACCAGGGAATTGGGTTTGCGATTCCGATAGAGCGGGCTAGTTGGATTAAGGATGAGTTATTGCAATTTGGAAGAGTAAGGACAGGATTCGCTGGAGTGCGCACCGCCGAGTTAACCTATGACGATATGGTTGCACTTAAATTGCCAGATCAGACCGGTTGTCTCGTAAAGGTAGTTACGCCCGGTTATCCTGCGGCCCTGAGCGGCTTGCAACCAAATGATGTAATCACGCAGTTCAATGGCCGGTCGATTCGGTACTTCTCTGATTTTGCAGAAGCGGTCCAGCGCAGCCAGGTTGGAGAGCCCCTCGGGCTAACGATTGTCCGGCAAGGCAACCCAGTTGAACTCAAGATCACTCTGATTGAGCGACCGTTCAAATAGGCTAATAGTTGGCTCGCAGGTTGCCAATGAATTTCAAGTCACGAGTGGCCGGTTGAGGAGTTCTTTCTTTAAGGATGTAATGCATGTCCGAGCGACTTGCTACCGTATTTTCCCTGCTAATGACCGTGGCGTTGATGCAGTCTGCGACAGCACAGATTCGCGGCTCTCGCAACACATCAGCGGCAGAATCGTTTCTCATTGCGCCTCGACCCTTTATGCGATTATTAAACGAGGGGAAACAAGCGCTAGAACAAAAACGCTACAGCGATGGCATACAGGCGCTTGGGGTCTTGCTGCAAGCGGAAAGTACGGCGGATCTTCCAGCGGATTTGGTTGGACAGGATTTCTTTTTGGAGCCAATGCAGTCGGCTTTTTTTCGAAGCAGCATCAAGGCAGAAGCCACGCGAGTCCTGGCTGAGCTAGATGCGCAAGGACGTGAGGTCCTTGAATTGCAATACGGAGTTACTGCTAGGCAGGCCCTGCAGCAGGCCATTGAGTCGCAGGACTGGGAATCTATTGGCGATGTGGCCAGACGATTCATGCATACTGAAGCGGGGTACGACGCTAATGTACTTTTGGCTGAGTATCAGGCGGCGCAAGGGCATGCGCGAACGGCAGCAGGAATATTGCAGCGTCTGTTACGAATACCGTCGGCGCGCCAACGGTTTGGTGTTGAGTTGGCAGTAGCGACTGCCACCGCTTGGATTCAGGCCGGAAAACAGGATGCGGCAATAGCTACTCTGGAACAAGCGAGCAAAGACTTCTCTGGAGCGCAAGTTCGACTTGCTGGACGGGAGTTAACTTTCACGCCAGAGACCGATTGGGCTCGCATTATTGCTTCCATCGCAGCGGATGATTTTGAATTGTCGAATCGCCATACCTTTGACAATTGGCAGCAAACAGGAGGGTCGCCTCGGAGAGACGGCCTTGCGCGAGCTGGCGTACCGTTGCCTATGGCTCGTTGGGTGAAAGAAATCCATGGCAGTGCTCAGGAAAAGCAATTGCTTGAACAACAGTGGCAGATTCAACGACAGAGCGGCAACATCTTGTTACCCAAATTCGAAGTACGAACGGCCGGAGATCTTATTTTCACAAAAACCACGGATCTAACTTTATTGGCTGTTGATTTTGAGACTGGCAACACACGGTGGCCCTATTTTTTTCACCATTCGATGGCTTCTTTGAGTCGATATTCTGATGGTGATTTCTCGCGCATTGGTGACGAGTATTTTGGTGGATCCGACCTACCCGATCGCGTTTGGGGAAGCACGGCGTTTGGGCAATTTAGTTGCGATAACAACTTGGTTTATTACGTCAGTAGCAATAAGGAGCGTCCGCTCAATACCCGTGCATTTCAAAGCGCGGAAGTGGATGGAATGCAATCTAATTTTATTGATGGGGTCAGCATTGCGACCGAAGGTGGATTGCAATGGCGGGTTGGAGGTGCAAGTGGTACGGATGAACCTTCATTGGCCGGAGTGTTCTTTCTTGGACCTCCCACGCCCTACGACGGGTCGCTGTATTGTATAGCCGAACTGCCCGGATCAACAAATTTGGTGGTTTTGGATTCGGCTACAGGAAGGCTGCAGTGGAGTCAGCAACTAGTCCAATTGCAGACCATCGAGTCTACATCTAAGACTCGATTGAGCCAGGCTTTGTCTCCAACGATCGCCGATGGCATGATTGTTTGTCCCACTGGCAGCGGCGCTCTTGTGGCTATTGACCTACAAAGTCGCGCTCTAGCGTGGGGGCGAGCCTACTCGGCTCCCAATGTTAGTTTTCGTGCAAATGGTTCTCAATTCGGTCCTCAGTTTGATCCCTATGCCCGACGGTGGCATGAACCGACGCTGTTAGTTCACAAAGGCTTGGTCATCATTAGCCCTCCTGAGACAGATCATGTATGGGCGTTTGACATTGCCAGCGGTGCCCAAGTGTGGGAGGAACAGAGAGTCGCATCGCGTTATGTGGCGGGCTGTATTGATGAATTCATTGTGCTGGTTGGTGAACATGGAGTGCAAGCGTTCAACTTGATGCAAAGCGGACGTCGGCAAGTTTGGCAATGTGATTTTCCACATGGCAACGTTCTGGCCGGTAAGGGAGTTTGGCAACAAGAGACGCTTCTCCTTCCCTTATCGGATGGTGTGGTAATTGAAATTGATACTCGAACAGGTGAAATTCTGGCTCAAGCCAAAGTTGATCAACGGTTGGGAAATCTTTTTGCCCATCGTGATCAGTTAGTTTCTGTTGGTCCGACTAGTGTTTGTGTTTTCTATACGCGTGAGTCGCTTGCTCGACAGGTTGAGCAGCGACTGGCAACTTCTCCGCTGGACCCTTGGGCCTTAAACCAGCAGTCGCAGTTACTGTTGGCAGAGGGAGACTTAGATAATGCATTTTCATCGTTGGAAAAAAGTTACGAAATCGATTCGAAGAATGCTGACACCCGCTATTTACTGGTGGAAGCGCTATTAGAAGGTCTAGCCACAGATTTTGAAGAGTATGTGGCCTTTGCCAGGAAATATGATCAAGTTGTGGAATTGGGGCCACAGCGATTCCGATTCTTCCAACGTTTGGCCCTGGGAAACATTCAAGCTGAACAATATTTGGCAGCTTTTCGTCGACTATTGACACTGATGCATGATCGCATCGGAAGCAACTTCGGCAGTCATTCCCTTCAGGCCGACCAATTGGAGATTTCCAACGGCTATGAAATTGACTCAGACCAGTGGATTGCTACTCAATTGGCTCGTATGTACGACCGTGCCAGCGAAACAGACCGTCAGGAAATGGAACGCATCATGGCGCAAGAGTTGGAATCTATTTCTGGAATGCTTATTCCTTTACAGAAGCAGAAACTGCGTTACTTTGCTTGGCTACTGCCAGCGGCTCCCGACATACTGCACCTTTGTCGGGCACTCATGGGGACGGATGAACACACGGTAGCGGAGCACCTACTGTATCCTTGGTACATCTCAGATGTCGAAAAAGTGCAGACCGAAGCTAGTGCGATGCTGCATGAACTACCAGATGTCGACCTAGTTAATTTAATGCCTGACGGATTGAGATTTCGGCGAATTGGCCAAGATATCGCGGCTGCTGAATCTGAGCAGCTTGAAGATCCGCGCGAAGTGCAGTGGCCGAAAGGTTCGACCGAAGTGCAATTTGTAACCAACTCATCTTTTAGCTATCCCGGCATCTCGATGCCGCAGGTAAGTCAGCGTTTTGGACGCCCAGAAATCTTCGTGCGTCTTGCTGGGCCCAAGATATTTTTGAATACCGAATTCGGCCAGTTGATACACGGGTTTCCATATGATCCTGCTACCGGGGATACCCATGACTTGATGAATCGGGCCACTATTCGCGGTGGGTTAGTTATTGTGGAAACAGCTTCCGAACTGATTGCTTTTGACTATTACCGCGGTGTCTCATCAGCGGACAATGCGGTGTTGTGGCGATACTCTCTACTGAGCCCAGCCGCCTCTCCAAGCCGGCAGTTTTATCCACCCACTGTTACTTCTCAAGAATCACCGTATGGTTTTCCGTTGCGTTCACGGTCTTTGCCCAATATCCCGCAGGCTGAAGTTGGACCGCTATGTCCAACCGGAATTGTTGTGCAGGTAGGAGCCAAAGTTTTGCTCTTAGATGCACTTACTGGGGACGAACTCTGGTCGCGAATGGGGTACAGTGACGCGGTGCGAATAGCCCAAGCTGGTACTGAAATAGCGATTGTAAATCCTGCGACTGCTACCGTCGAAATATTGGATTGTCGAGATGGTGCTTTGCTACGTACCAGTGCCTATAAGGAGAATATGTTTCACTGGCTATCGTACAACAATTACTTAGTCGATTTTGAAATGCTGGAATCACAGGGCGCGTCAGGATTTATGAGCGCAGTTGATTTCAAAAGTCGATTGCGTATATGGGATCCTTTTTCCGGAGAATCATTGATAGATCTAGAATTGGGTGCACGAACGCGAGCCGATGTTTGTGACGGAAGGTACTTGGCATTACTGGAGTCCGACGGCCAGCTTCACTTCGTTGACTTAGAGCGTGGCAAGTACCAACTAACGCAACAGGATATTCTGGAACCACCGGCACGAATTCGCCTTCAGCACGTCTTTGATCGTTTGTTGGTATTCTGTGAGGCGGAACCTCCCGATATTTTGGATGCCACAAGTAACCGTCAATTACTGGATACTCCCTTGGACGTTGGTCGGGATGCCATAACCATTCGTGGACCTGTTTTTGCACTCGATGAAAATACGGGCCTAACGGCTTGGCAGCAACCGGGACAAATGCAGGATTTCATTTACCAGGCTACCTTTCCCCGTAATTCACCATATATCTTGGTGTACAAAGTGGACAACTATTTGAATAATCAGGCTAAGGCAACCTTGGGCATTGTCGACGTTCGCGATGGTTCGCTGGTATACCGTAATCGCTTGACATTTGAAACCTTTATCAATGTGGAAGTGCGCCCATTGAATCACCAATTTCTAGCTTTCCTAGGCGATCGCGTGCTTGTCCTTAAGCAGACAGATCAGCCGCGTCCGCCTCAACCTGTTGTAAGTTTGCATCAGTTTGAGGGTACTCCGAGATTGCCAGGCGCCGCAATTCCCGTGCCCTAGATGCAAGAGTTTGGTCAATCGTGACTGACTGCCACTTGAAATTTCAGAATATTGGTTACTTGCCTTGACAAATCAATCACTCCCAAAATTTTTTCGGATTCGGCAAGCATTTCCGCGTCCCAAATTGAACAACATTGCCGATGTCGTGCATCAGCAATTGGCCGCCGTATGTGGAAATGCGAACGAGCTTGTTGGCAAGTCGGTAGCCATAACTGTTGGCAGCCGGGGAATAGCTGATATTGCTCCCATTACTCGTGCGTGCGTAGATTTCATGAAGTCGCGGCGGGCGGAGCCCTTCATTGTGCCAGCCATGGGTTCGCATGGTGGAGCCACCGCTGAAGGTCAAACTCAACTTCTGGCCGGTTTTGGAATCACGGAACTGGCGATGGGCGCTCCTATTCGAAGCAGCATGGACGTTATTGAAGTATGCATGGCGGCGGAGGGATTTCCCGTTTACTTTGATCGGCAGGCTTCATTGGCAGACCACGTGCTGGTCCTTAACCGCGTCAAGCCACATACTCGATTCGCCGGTGAACTTGAAAGCGGCTTAATGAAGATGATGTTGATTGGTCTCGGTAAACAACGAGGCGCAGAGGTCTATCATCGAGCCATAACCAACTATTGTTTTGATCAGATTGTGCGCTCAGTCGCCCGAGTCGTCATTCAGCGATGCAAAGTTTTGGCTGGATTAGCCATTCTTGAAAACGCCTATGAAGAAACTGCCCAAGTTGTCGGAGTGAGGGCCCAGGAAATCGAATCCGAAGAGCCGAAGCTTTTGCGGCAGGTTAAACAGTGGATGCCAAGCTTGCCATTTGACCATGCGTCCTTACTGATCGTGGATCGTATAGGTAAGAACATCTCTGGAACCGGCATGGATACTAACGTAATTGGCAGAAAAAAGAATGATCATGTTGCCATAGACGGTGAGACACCTTCGATTCACCATATTTACGTTCGAGGTTTGACATCAGAAACGCACGGCAATGCTTCTGGAATTGGTTTGGCGGAATTAACCCATCGCCGCGTAGTCGAAGCCATCGATCCACAATCGACTCGTATGAACTGCATAACTGCAGGGCATGTGACTGGCGCAATGCTTCCTATGGATTTTGATAGCGATCGTGAAGCAATTCGAATTGCTTGCCAAATGGCGGGCTATGTCGAACCTGAACAGGTCTCCGCAATGTGGATTCGCGACACTTTGAGCTTGTCGGAAGTCGAGTGTAGCCAAGCCTTTTGGGAGGCGGCTCAACAACTTTCGCATGTCGAGATCTTGAAAGAACCGACCGATTTGGAATTCGATGACCAGGGAGACC
Source organism: Planctomycetales bacterium (assembly GCA_020427005.1). Taxonomy (GTDB): domain Bacteria; phylum Planctomycetota; class Planctomycetia; order Pirellulales; family Pirellulaceae; genus Aureliella. The sequence goes on along the minus strand of JAGQOY010000003.1, from coordinate 72,376 downwards.
TAGTAGAACGATTTGGTTCGTGCGAGAGTGCTCTACCCTAAAATCGTGTCTAAAATGGGACCGGCGACTCCGTCCTGTATTTCTACAATTCTTATTGGATCCATGCAGCTGTCACCTTCCGTGTTGTCAAATCTACAGGACCTGATTAGCAATCCGCAATTTCCGTTAGTACACCAAGTATTTCCGGACAGCCAAATTCAGCTCGACCTGCTGAGTGCTCTGGCACGAGTTCGGAGCAAAGAGGCGCGTACTTGGTATCAAGATTTGAAGCATCGACTTGATCAGTTATCTTTGTTTACGCAAATGAGTCGGTGTCCTGTCGTGGCGGTAGCAGGACTACTGAATGCGGGAAAAAGCTCGCTCATAGCGTCATACTTGAGCCCCCATAATCGATCTCGCGTCTTGCGTGGGGTCCATAATCAAGCCGGAACGCATCGATTTGTATTATGGTTGCCAAAGATCTGGTCGGAGGAACCGGAACTGGTTGGTACGTTGATCGGCTTTCTGGGCGATCTTTTCGAACACCCGCCCGAAATACTCAGCGAAGACCCTCAACAGGCGATGTTGCAGTATAACGGGCAGATTATTCCCTCAGCCGTTATGGGCAAGCCAGACTTAACCGATCTGGCGTCGCCAGGCGAAACTGCCATATCCCTGGAGAGGGCGATGCAGATTCCATTGATAGCCTATGATCCTGGGCTCGATGCGTTAAAGTTGGGTCTGGTTGATTGCCCGGATATTCAAACTGGATTTTTGGGTTCGCGGGCTGAATTGGCATCAGGAGAGGGAGTTCAGGAATTACCTCTGCCAGATACTAGACGAGAATTGCTACAGCGAATTGGACGCCTTTGTTCGGCATTTGTGGTGGTTAGCAAGTTGAGTAGTCTGCATGATGAAAGCTTGCTACGTATTTTGACGAGCTTGCGTGATGCTATGCCAGGTGTTCCGCGCATTCTGGCGGTTAATCGCGTAAAGCTTCGATATTCACATGCCACGGTGCACGCAGAATCGCGTCCATTGATTGATCGTTATGGGATCAGATCGGTCTTTGTTGCATATGACTACCGCAGTTCGTTGGCGGCGGCTCGCCTGCCAGCTGTACCAGACGGGATGCAGATGGTTGACTCAGAACCATTGCCCATATTTGTGCAGGCCACACCAGAAACAATCGAATCAGCGTCAAAAGGTTCAGTTGAACCTGGGGGTGAATCGAGCTACCTGTTTCATCTAGGAAAACAGCTAGATGTAGGAACATTGGCTGTTGAAAGTAGTCGGTCGTTGAACATGCAGCTACAGGGTTCCGTTCAGCAGGCTATTCGATGTCTTCAGCAACACAAGATTGAGGTTGATGCCCAAACCCAGGCAGCTTGGCAAGCCGCAACGAACGCTGCTTATGATTTTATGGCAGAACGCGATGCAACAGGCAAATCGATTGGATTACGGTTGCAAACTTCCCCTACTGTCATTGCTCAAATGACGGACAGTCTTCAGCGAACAGCCCCCATGTGGATGAAATTCAGTCTAGGTATTGATCGCACTGCTCGTCAGCTTCAACAGGCGGTTGCCAATTCAGCAGGTAGATTCAAGATTCTTCAATCTGCTTCCGTCAGCGTGACCCAGTTTGTAAATCGCTTTCGTCGCGGTGAGGGGGCTAGGGTTCTGACTGCTCATTCTCTGGCCGAGGGAATTCGAAAACACGATTGGGAGGACGCATTTGCAGCCATAAGCTCGGTACAACTACTTGTAGGTTGCGAAGCTGCGATCAAGAGATTTGCCGCGGAAGATAAGACCCAGTTGAATTCTGAAGAGCTGGATGCCTGGAGTCGCGAGGTGTGGCATGGAATGTCATTGAAGGACAAACTCTGGAAGGGAACGCGTCCCCTGGCTGTCATGCTGGCTCCGTTGTTAGCAGCGGTGCTAGTGCCGATCGACGGGGGAGGTACAGCGGTCCTAGTCTTTGCGTCCACCAAGGAGCTGCTAGCAGCCGCCGGAATTGCAGCTGTAGTGACACCTTTAGCAACGGGGGGAGAAGCCCTAGGGATCGTACAAAGAGAAACTCCATGGCGACAGCTGAGCAACTTATTTGCAGTTTGTTGTGACTGCCTGGGGTTGCCACGCCCCGGTATCACTCAGTTGCCAGCACCCCAGGACATTCAACCACACCGTTTGCTTCTTCCAAGTAGTTTGCCGGTGGAAAAACATCCCCAGAATCCCACCGTGGAAATCTGGGAATGGAACCCGGCGATACTGCGCAAATTGGAGGACTACCTCCAACAATTGCGTTAGACGGATTCAAACGTGGGCGGTGCGGAGCTTATGAGTAAAAAAGGAAAGGCAGGTGAACCTTCCCACGAGTTCACCTGCCTATTTTGAAACTCGAAGGCTTTCGAGTTCCCGGAGAGATGCATTCTGTTGTAATCCCTTGCCGGTTCCAATACCGGCGAGTTGGAAGAAAAGGCAGCGTCTTTAAACTGGCTGGCTAGGGGCTGGTAGACTCGGTTTCGGCGTGCGGATCGAGTCCATCGATGAAGCTCATTAGTGCCTTGTTGCGATAGGGTTGTTGGAGCTTACGAACGGCCTTGCTTTCGATTTGACGTACTCGCTCGCGAGTAACCGAGAAGATCCGTCCAACTTCTTCTAACGTGTATGCGTATCCATCTGCCAATCCGTAACGCAAGCGTAGAATTTCACGTTCGCGATAGTTGAGAGTTTGCATAGCCTCGTCAATGTGGAATTTCAACGATTCCTGGTTGGCTTCATACAAGGGATCGTCGTCACGATGATCCTCCAGAAATTCACCGAAGTAGCTGTCTTCGTGATCTCCGACTGGCTGATCCAAAGAAAGCGGTTGGCGAGCCATCTTGATGATAATTCGGGCATCATCAATAGACAGGCCTGCTCGTTCAGCCGTTTCTTCTACCGAAGGCTCTCGACCAAGCTCTTGGACTAGTTGTCGAGTCACCGTACGTACTTTGGTCATGGTGTCAATCATGTGGACAGGAACACGTATTGTCCGACTTTGATCTGCAATGGCTCTGGTAATCGCTTGACGAATCCACCAAGTAGCGTAGGTAGAGAATTTGAATCCTCGTTCGTATTCAAATTTGTCGACGGCACGCATTAGCCCAGTATTGCCTTCTTGAATCAAATCCAAGAAACTTAGTCCACGGTTGCGATATTTCTTGGCGATCGATACAACCAGACGCAGGTTACCTGCTGATAATTCTCGTTTAGCAGCGTCGTATTCTTGGCGATGCTTAATCGTACGTTCAATTCGGCGACGCAGAGTTATCGGGCTTTCGTAGGTAATCCGCATCAAGTAGCGTAATTCTTCGAGTAATTGCTCTCGAGATTGGCCATCCACAAACCCGGACTCACGAGCTATTTCGATTTGATTCTTCAACTGACGCATGCGAGATTCGATGCTTTCGAGCTTGTCAAAAATCGGTTCTAGCCGATTTGTGCGAAGGTTCATTTCTTCAACTAATCGTACTGCTCGATTTCGGCGACGCGTTAGACGCTTCCAGGCGTCGCGGCGAGTTTGAGAGTCTAACTTGCGATTGATGGCAATGAAGTAATCGTGGTGATTCTGAATTAGCAGGTGACGCAAAGTGTTCACGTTGGGAACGATGCGTTTCATGATTGCTTTTTTCTCAGCCGCATTAGTCACACTGACCTCGATTGTGCGGTCCAGACGCAACTTGCTATCGCGAACCTGTTCTAGTAATTTGCATGCACTTTGTAGCATGAAATCGGTTGCAAGCATCCAGTGACGATAACGACTTCTTGTCTTCTCAATTTTGATCGCCGAAGCAACTTCTTCTTTACGAGTCAGCAACGGGATTTGCCCCATTTGCATGAGATACATTCGCACTGGATCGTCGGTGCTCTCAACTTCTTCCGTCAGCTCTTCCAGATCCCCTTCTTCGATAAGGTCCAGGTCGATGCCATCGTCTTCATCGTCATCGTCTTCTCCGCTGGCTTCATTGTTTGTCTCAGCGTCTTGTTCGAATTCGCTTGCGTCTTCCAATTCGTGCGGATCAAGAGTCACAAAGTCGTTTTCAAACCCGTCGTCCAATCCTGTCTGACCGCGATAACTCTTTTTCATGGCAACCTTCTCTCATCCGGGTGCAGGTTCTGCAGTTTCACTAGTGGGTGACAACTGCGGGTGTGGGATGTTGGTGAGAGAAAGCAGAGACTATGCCGGTTTGGGGTCTTGCCCCCGCGCTTCGGCTGTAAGGTGTTTGATAGTAAGTACTTACGAAAAACACGTGCTTTTTGTTACCTGCCCTTGTGATGTGATTCTGAAACATCCTTAGACGTGAACGGAGCAAAAGAGTTTCACAAAATCAACATTCCTACAAGAAATCGTGGCATGAGAGCTACTGTGGGCAGGCAGAAAGTACGTTGAGATAGATTTTTTTCCTTAGTAAGTGCTAGCTGGCGATAAAACTACGGACATCTGGCACCAAAAACAGGAATCGAAACAAGCATCAACATGTTTTCCACCTGTTCGGCGGCAACGCTCGAAGTTTAGTAAGAAGTTTCGTGTTGCCGATTGTCAACATCGAGAATCTGGTGTCCACGTTTTTCCCAGCAAAATCGCTTCATACCTATCGCTCCATGCGTATGGAGAGGTCCATGCGACGCGTTAGAGGCCCAGGCAAGTTCCCCTTCAGGCATCGCCGATGCTGCAGAATGAAGATTCGAACACTGATCACAAGGTCGAATAAGTCATTATGCCTATACTCATCAGCTCGCACTCAGTTTCTTGCGGTGCCCCTGCGTCACCATAGGTTGTGGCAGAGATTTCGTTTGAACAGCGATTTAGCACTGAACGCGAACCCTCAGTGCAATTCGGGCCCCGTTAGGTGGCCCTAACTATAGAACCGTGTTTTCCAAATGCGATTCCCAATAGTGTACAATTGCTCCGCAATCTGTTGACCTGTGGCGCGTGTGCCCGCCGAAAGTAAATGTTGAACGGATTGCTTAAATAAAAATTCTCAATGACCTCGCCGATGGCGACTTATGTTGCTCTATTCGATGGGAGATCCTGGATGCGCTGCCTAGTATTTGTGTTAATTGTTAGCTTTGCTTCTTCGCTTGTCATAGCCGCCGAGGCAGACAAGACACTTGATATCTATTGGATTGATGTTGAAGGTGGAGCCTCTACACTGCTTGTCACTCCGATGGGTGAATCTGTTCTGATTGACAGCGGCAATCCTGGACATCGAGATCCTGAGAGGATCGTGCGGGTGGCTACTCATGAGGCGGGGTTAAAGAAAATTGACCACCTAATCACGACCCACTATCACGGCGATCATTATGGCGGTGCTGCGTTGTTAGCGACACTGTTACCGGTCGGAAAAGTGTATGACAATGGAAGCTTTGACGGCATGCCCAACAAACCCAGTCGTGAGTATTTGAGCTTTGAATGTGATTCGCGCCAGGTCATAAATCCCGGTGACTCCTTGCCTGTCAAGGAGCAAGCGAACGGCCCTCAGGTAACTATTCGTTGCATCGGTACGCGGCAGCAATTTGTGGAACCGAGTTCGGCGACACCATTGAACGAGGCCATTTGTGCCTCTTGTGCACCCCGAGATCGAGATGGGTCAGATAATGCAAACAGTATTGTTTCGGTTATTAGTTTCGGCGACTTTCGCTTTTTTGACGGAGGCGATTTGACCTGGAATCAAGAGATAAAGTTGGTATGTCCTCATGATTTGATTGGCCCGGTTGACGTCTATCAAGTGACGCACCATGGGTTAGACACGAGCAACAATCCAGTTGTTTTACATACAATAAATCCTAGCGTTGCCATCATGAACAACGGCGATCAGAAGGGGTGTTTGCCGGAAGTATTTGCGAATCTTAAGGGCACACCATCAATTCAACGGATTTTTCAGGTACACAAGAATCTTCGGCCTGACGGTACGGTCAACAATGTCGAGGACAAATATATTGCCAATCATGGTTCAGCGGCAGAATGCGAAGGTCATTTTATTCATCTAAAGGTGGCATCCGATAGTCTCAGTTATCAAATCTCCATTCCTGCCAATCACGTAGTCGAGACCTTTAGCACGCGTCAAAAGTGACCTTTCTCTTCTGTGGGGATTCCATCAGTCAGCCCTTACTCGTTACTATTAAGGCCCCATTGTGCGGACCGTCTCTGAAATATATTGGAAGGACCAGAAATGAGCGAACAGCTGGAAGGTGAAATCGATACCGTAATGATCGAACAGAGATTGTTCCCGCCCACGGAGCAGTTTTCCCAGCAAGCGCGCATCAAAAGCCTAGCAGAATATCAAACGCTTTATGACGAAGCTCGCCGCGATCCTACGAAGTTTTGGGAGACGCAGGCTCGCGAGCATTTGCACTGGTTCACACCATTTAGCGAAACGCTTCAATGGGAAGCTCCATTCGTCAAATGGTTTGTAGGCGGGAAAACCAATGCATCCTACAATTGCCTGGACGCCCATATTGCCGCTGGTCGAGGCGACCGAACGGCGATCATTTGGGAAGGAGAGCCCGGAGATGAGCGAAAGCTAACCTATCGCCAATTGCATAGTGAGGTATGTCGATTTGCGAATGTACTCAAGAGCTTGGGAGTGCAAACGGGAGATGTAGTCAGCATATATATGCCGATGACTCCTGAACTTGCCATTGCCATGTTGGCATGCGCGCGTTTGGGAGCCGTTCACTCAGTGATTTTTGCGGGATTCTCGGCCGAGGCGATCGCCGATCGGAACCATGACGCGGGGGCCAAGATTCAGTTAACCAGCGACGGTCTGTATCGTCGTGGTAAGGTCCTGTCGCTGAAAGAAACGGTCGATCAGGCTCTGGCCAAAAGCCCCAGCGTGAAAAAATGTATTGTGTTGCGACGCGTTGGCAACGACGTATCCATGCAACCAGGCCGTGATTTCTGGTGGCACGAATTGATGGAACAGGCTAGCGACGATTGTCCCGCGGTTCCATTGGATAGTGAGACCCCGCTGTTCATTCTGTATACAAGCGGTTCAACGGGTAAGCCAAAAGGAATACGTCATACAACAGCTGGGTACAACTTGTATGCTCGAAGGACCTTTGAATGGGTATTTGATCATCGCGAGGATGATATCTACTGGTGCACTGCGGATTGCGGCTGGATTACTGGTCATAGCTACGTTGTATACGGTCCCATGACGGCTGGGGCCACAGTGCTGATGTACGAAGGTGCACCAAACTTTCCAGCCGAAGATCGTTTCTGGGACCTAATTGAGAAATACCGTGTTACCATCCTCTACACGGCTCCTACTGCCATACGCGCTTTTATTAAATGGGGTGATCATCACGTTGACAAGCATGATTTAAGCAGTCTGAGACTCCTCGGTTCGGTAGGAGAGGGGATCAATCCCGAGGCCTGGATGTGGTATCACACAAAAATCGGCGGTGGTAGGTGCCCCATTGTGGACACTTGGTGGCAAACCGAAACGGGAGGCATCATGATGAGCCCGCTACCTGGCGCAATCGCGACCAAACCAGGAAGTTGTACAAAGCCCCTTCCTGGAGTCAGCCCGCGTATCGTGGACGACAACGGTCACGATGTCAAAAGAGGTCGTGGTGGAATGTTATGCATTGACTATCCGTGGCCAGGAATGTTGCGCGGTATTTGGGGAGACGACCAGCGTTATCGTGACCAATATTGGACCAAAGTGCCAGGTATGTATTTGACCGGAGATAATGCCCGCCAAGATAGCGACGACTACTACTGGATTATGGGACGCATTGACGATGTCATCAATGTGTCGGGGCACCGACTTAGTACTATTGAAGTTGAGAGTGCGTTGGTTTCGCATCCTGCCGTAGCGGAAGCTGCAGTAGTTGGTAAGCCGGACGAAATTAAAGGGCAAGCCATAACTGCCTTCGTCACCTTGCGGGTTGAAGGGGAAGTCGAAGAACTGCGACAGGCACTAAAAATGCATGTTCGGAAAGAAATTGGTGCCTTGGCGCAACCCGACGATATTCGTTTTACGAGTGCTTTGCCGAAGACGCGTAGTGGAAAAATCATGCGACGATTGCTAAGGGATATTGCCGCCGGAAAGGAGCAGGTCGGTGACACGACCACATTAGAAGATTACACCGTGCTAGCCCGGCTACGTGACGACGAGGATTGATACCTGGACTTTTGTTATGGGCAGGGAGATCCATTGTTCCGGGTAATCGTTGAGCCTGGGAGAACAACGTACGCCTCAAACAGGCCGGGAGTCGATTGTCGGATAGGCAAAATTTGGCTCCCACCTTTTTTACGAAAGTTCAGCTTGCCCGAAAGTTCAGCTTGCCCGGGAGAGCTGTTGTTTTCGAGCATAGCTGGCTACCCCCTCCAATATTTCATCGTCGGTAATTCCGTAGCTCTTAAGAAGGCGGATCATCACACTACCCAGTCGTACCTCTTTGCCAATTCGAGTTGAGCGGTTGATACACTCGGGTCTCTTGGGGGCTAATTGCCTTATGTTTGTACCATGATGTCCCTTGGCATTATTTGAGGAACTGGAATGCTCCGCGGCTTCTCGGCTCGCGGTACAAGAACTGGTATTTGTGGCGACAAGCTCAGGCTCGTCCCATAAAAAACGCAATTGGGTGGAAGCCGGGGTGGAGTCCAGAACGGCAAATGACATGATTCGTAAGAGTCTTTGGGACTCATCTCCAACGGCAAAAGTGGCAAAAAACAACCATGCCACAATTTTTCGCCAGTCGTTGGACACGTTTGGTCACGTCAAGAAAGAGTTTTGCAATAATTGCAGATGACGGTCAGCGTGATCCCTGTCAACTCTCAACAATCTTTGGCAATAGCGTTTCCAATGGAAGTGGATGACTACCGGGAATCACCATCGCCTGGGAGCGATGATCTGACCTTACCTTATTGTCCTTTGTTATTGAGGTAAAAGTACGATATGGCTGGACTTTGTCGACCGTTAGTTATTTTGGTCTGCTTATTTTTTGCTAGCCAACGTGATACGCTAGCCAATGTGCGCATATACGAGGAGCAGTACGAAAACCGTCCACATTTTGTCATTCGGACCAGTTCTGCGACGTATTGGTTAGATCAAGCCTCCGGTGGATTTTCTAGATTGGTTGATAATCAAGGCGCCGACTGGATCGCATTTCGTAGCCACCCCCTCAACAAATTTCCGGATTCCGCCGCAGCCGGTTATCGCGGATTGCCGAACATGGTTTTTGGCAGCGAAAATCCTGATGCTGGAGTAGGACACCCGGGATTTGACAAATGCCAATCGAAAATCGTTGCTGACAATTCAATTGAAGTGACTTCGTTTAGCGGTCGATGGAAATGGTTGTGGACATTTGATGACCAAAGCGCAATGATTTCTATACTCGAGGTCGACCCAAATCGACCCTATTGGTTTCTTTATGAAGGTCCCGTTGCAGGTAATTGGTCGCCTTCAACCACATATGGGGGCACTGATAGTGAAGGTCCATTTGGGCAGTTGCCGGATCGCAATCGACAGCGGTTTGGTCGCTGGCAGTGGGTGTATTTTGGTCAGCAGAATAGTCCGTATGTATTAGTACTCAAACAGCTGCAGTTAGACGACCAGGATGACACCTTCTGGTTGATGGGCAACGGCCATAAACAACTCGAAGCAACGGACGGGATGTTGGTATTCGGTTTCGGACGCGGCCCAGGTACTCAACCTCTGTTGCGGTCTGCGCCGTCACAATTCCGACTAGGTTTTGTAAGGGTTTCTGAATCGGCTGATGAGCATGCCAGACATTCTCAAATTGCACAGATAGCTGACACTTGGCTTCCCATGAAGCTTGACCGTGAATCGAACGACGGGAGTCAGCAGGGGCACACAGGCGGGTGGCGCGGCCCACAACCTCCTTATGGTCGAATTTGGCCCACGGACTCTCCTGCTGTCTTCCAACGATATTGGTTCCAGCTCGGAGATGAATTCGCCAATCCACCAGTCAATAATCGCTTTCGGGTCAACGATCCCTATGTGGCGACCCACCCGACTTATCATGATCGCCAAGAGACTCGTGGTAACGGCCTGATGTTGATACCATTCGAAGAAGATTTGAGGCAGATTGATGCGGCAAGACTGTACGTTGAATTTTGGGGAGGTCACCCTCATTCTACCAATCGAAGGATCACCATTAATGGTCGAACGACATATACATTACCAGTTCCAACAGACGAGCAATGCTCTCATGGATACAAACAGCTTCAACTGAAGATTACTGATCTAGTACGCGGTCTTAACGCTCTCCAATTTGCCGTAGACGGAGACCAAACGTTTTGGGGGCATTTTATTGTTGAAGAGGCCGCTTTGGATGCTCTCCTGCCAGCTTCAGATGCTCGCGTTCGGGAGTTGAATGAGATATGCCCCGGCTTACCGGTTCTGACTATAGAATCCTCGCCAACAGACGAAACCATGCATTTAAGTTTGCAGCTGACCGAAAAAATGCAGGCTCGCATTGCGCAAGTTCACTTCTTGGCGCGATACGAAGGATTCGATGAAAATGGAGATGGAGATGAATTTGACTGGCACGGTATGACAAAACGAAAGCAACCGCTGGGACACATTGGAACGGTGTATGAGGCCCCCTATGAGATCATTTGGGATGTTTCGATGTTGCCCGCTCAAGACAATGCACAGGTATGTGCATTGGTCGAACTCACAAACGAAGGCGAGAGTCTGGCCCGAGAGCTTTCTCGGCAGCAAGCTGGAGACAGATACTGGAAATCCAGATCTTTGTTTGTTCAAACGGCCCCAGCCAATGTTCCGACAGTCCGACACCCACCGGGAGTCTTTGTCCAGCGATTGTCGGCGCAGGATTTGTCTATTCCATTCTGGAGCCGAGCTGGGCGAGTCCGAGGTTGCACATTCTTGCTTCCGGTTCCGATGGAATCGCTTGAACGTGCAATGCTACAAACTTGCATTTGGGATGGAGGGCGGGGTGAAGTTGAGAATTATTTCCAACTTAATGGTCAACCTTTAGAAGTGGCCAGTAATGGTTCGCATAGTGTCATTTACACGTCGCATTCAATTCCAGTGGACTGGCTACGCGATGGTCGAAACAAAATCCAATTGCTTTCTGATACAGAACATCATGGCATCGAGGTTTTGTATCCTGGACCGGAATTGACCATTCGCTACCAATCAAACGACTCTCGTTGACCCTATTTATTTTTAGCATGATTCGATCCACAAAATTCCCTAGCGTCGGTCGCTATTGGTTCGTTTGTAGGGCTGCGCATGCGATCGGAGTTTCCCAGAAAAGGAGAGTTCAAATTGGAATCCAATCAGGAAATTCAACTGGAGGCGGGTTGCAAATCGTTCCTCGATGCGATCGCGGAAAACCCGGGTCCTCGATGGCATGAGTTAACTCCCAGCGAAGGGCGTAAGCGATTTAATAGTTTTCAGGACGTTTTTGGTAGTGGACCAGAAGAGATCAAAATTACCGATACGTTAATGGGCTATGTACCCGTTCGCTTCTATCGACCGAGTCATTCAACTGCAACCATTTTTCCAGTCGTCGTGTATTTCCATGGTGGTGGCTGGGTGCTGGGAGATCTCGATACTCATGATGCCTTGTGTCGCCGATTGTCACTAGCCGCCAACGTCGTTGTAATTAGTGTGGATTACCGTTTGGCCCCTGAACATCCTTTTCCGGCTGCGCTAGAAGACTGTTTTGAAGTCTTGAGATTGATTGACCAGGATGCCCAAAAGTACGGCGTAGATAGCTGTCGAGTAGTTGTCGCTGGGGATAGTGCAGGTGGCAATTTGGCCGCAGCAGTGGCCCTGAAACTACGAGATACTTCACAAGACTTCCTTAAGGGACAAGTGTTGATTTACCCTGTAATGGACCATGAGTGTAACACAAGATCCTATCATTCATTTGCTACAGATTTTGGGCTTACCCGCGCAGATATGATTTGGTTCTGGAAACAATACTTGGGAGAACAGAACGTAACTTCCTATTGCGTTCCGACACTTGAGAGCAATTTGCAGGGCCTACCACCTACGCTTGTAGTCACTGCCGAGTACGATGTACTACGAGATGAAGGAGAGAGATACGCGGAGCTTCTATCCGCCGCTGGGATTCCCGTCAAACACATTCAATATCCTGGTGCAATTCACGGATTTGTTCATTTCGCTGGCGTTGTCGAGTATGGCATCAAAGCCACACATGATATTGCATCGGAGATTCGTTCCATGTTAGAGGCTCAGTAATTGGGCTGATAACGAGTAGTTGTCGTTGAGCTCTTTGCATACAAAATTAGTCAGTATTCATTTGTTTAACTGGGCGAATTATGGGGCGCTATTTCCGGATCATCTCCATTCTCCTTGTTGCATTAACAGCTGAATGCGTGGGACAAGTCAGCGTGCCATCGGCTGCGCAAACAGTCGCGAACGCCTCCCTGAACGAATTGCAACGTCAGGCTTTATCGGCAACAGGAGACCCGCGGAGAGGCCGAAAACTATTTTTTGAAGATCAAAGAACCAAATGTTCCATTTGCCATCGTGTGGCGACGCAAGGTGGAGGTGTTGGGCCTGATCTTTCAGCGATTGGAGGTAAATTTGACCGGCCACATCTAATTGAATCGGTGCTTGAACCTTCAAGACAAATCGTGGAGGGATTTCATACTTCCAGATTCTTGACCATTGACAACCAGATTGTTGCTGGGATCGTGAAGAATCGAACTGAGCAGAACTTGAAAATCGTAGATTCCGAGGGGCGCGAGCAAATATTATCAACTGCAGCCGTCCTTCAAGAGAAAGTTGATGCTGTTTCATTAATGCCTAGCAACATTTCCGAATTGTTGAAACCTAGCGAAATCTTTGATTTGATCACTTATCTAGAAACGCTTAGAACGGGTCCATCGAAATTTGGAGCAGGCACAACTGGCCCCATTACTTTGCCGCCAGGTTTTGCCGTCCGCGTAATTGCCACAGGTTTAGATGGCGCGGTTGCCATGGAAATACTACCTGATAGCCGCCTGCTCATTTGCGAGCAGAAAGGGTCATTGCGGGTAGTAGAAAACGATCAACTGCTTCTCGAACCCATGGCGACATTCCCGGCCCTTATGGATTGGGAACGAGGGTTGATAGGTGTTACAGTCCACCCTCAGTTTCCTGAAGTTTCCTTTGTGTATGTTTGCTATGTCGAAGGCGCTCCTTATCCTCATCACGTGATCAGTCGCATCCGGGTCCAGGGGAACCAGATGCTACCTGGGACCGAAGAGATCCTATTGGAAGGGGACGATCAAACGAAGCTGGGAGGCAATGTGCCCGCGGGCCACCAGGGAGGAGCTTTGCATTTTGGCAATGATGGTTGTCTATACATTGCGATTGGAGAACAGACAGCAGGCGAACCAGCCCAGCGACTAGATACTCTTCAAGGAAAGATGCTTCGGTTGCGGGCAGATGGTTCCATACCCAATGACAATCCATTCTTCAATAAAGCTATTGGAAAATACCGCGCAATCTGGGCTCTCGGCTGTCGCAACCCTTTTACCTTCGCGATCAGTAGCCGTACGGGAAGCATGTTGATCAACGATGTAGGGGGTAAGTTCGAGGAAATCAACCCTGGGATCGCTGGAGCAAACTATGGGTGGCCAACAGTCGACCATGGTCCTAGGCAGGGCAACGGGTTTGTGGGACCAGTCCATGTCTATCCACAAGCGTCCATTGGAGGCGGTGCCTTCGTTCCAGAAACACTGGACTGGCCAAAGGAATGGTTAGGTAAGTACCTGTTTGCAGATTTTGTGCATGGCTGGATCCATGCTATTGATCCTTTGACTGCCGACGCTGAAAACAACAACGCAGCAGCAACTTTCGCCCAAGGAATTCGTCGCCCGGTTGATTTGAGAATCTCAAGCGATGGTAGTCTTTATATTCTCGTACGCAATGCTTGGGTGGTAGATGATAAATATGAGGCGGGAACAGGCAGCCTTCTCAAAGTAACATACTCGCCTTGAGTAGTAGACGCCGTTATTCTTCGTTCGCCAACAATTTCCAACGGTGTCAGCTGGCAAAAGACGAACCCGGATGCTAACTTCGGGGACCGGTCCGGGGCCTCAATAGACTAGAAGTTCAGGCTCTATTCGGCGATACTTACGCCAAGGGGAAAAGGCGCAGATCGTGAAAGTAATGCGTCTTTGAGGGCCTACGAAAACTGTTTTGTTCGCTACATTTTGGCTCTGAGATGAAAACCTGGCTGTATCTTTTCCTAGTATTTTGGATGAATCTTGCTCCTGAGATACAGGTAGGAGCAATGCAACAGACGGAAAGTCAACAGGATAATTCAGGCCAGGTTGCTGGAGAGACTGGCAGTCGCCAAGTGGATGATGAGTTGATTTCCAAGGCTCTCGAACTGTTAAAAACATCTCCACCCGAAGCTGTCCAAATGGCCGAACGTCGGCTGGCGGAAGATTCGGCTGGTGAAATGCTGCCCCAACAACGGGCTCAATTCTGTTGGATAGCAGGCTCCGGTTTGTGCTTGCGTGGCAATCACGCGGAAGCACTCAAGTTCTTGATTGAAGCAGAATCGCTTTCCCGTGAACTGATGGATTCTGCGCTTCTTCGTCGTACTTTAAGATTCAAGGCAGCTGCCTGTCTTGAAACTGGCGACTACCAGAGTGGGAGCGATGCTGCGCGAGAGGGGTTGGAAATCTCAGATGAACTGCAGGACCAGACCTACTACCCGGCACTTTTGCACAATGAATTGGCGACTAATGAAGCTCGGCTCCAACATTATGAAACATCGATTACACATTTTCGGTTGGCGTTAGAGATTGCCACAAGGTTGCGCAACTCAGGCCTACTATCCATGCTTCATCACAACCTGGCAGAAGTGTTGACGGATTTTGGCCGGTTTGAAGAAGCAGCCATAGAATATGAGACTGTGCTTGCCTCGGCACGGGCCTCCGAGAATTCATTCATGATTGCTGCTTCAGCGTCGAACCTTGGTAAAGTCGAATATCGGCTCGGGAATTTGGAAAAAGCGAGAGCTTTGCTCGAAGAGGCTCTTGAATTATCGACGCAGGGGCAGTGGCTAGACTTCCAAATCATTTGCCATTTGGGGCTCGGGTCGGTAAGTGTAGCTGAAGGCGATAGAGCAACAGGTAGGAAACATTTTGAAAACGCCCTGTCCGCTGCAGAGGCGACTGGAAGCTCCGTATCCTCAATTGAGGCCCGACAAGAGTTGGCCGAACTGGATAATCAGACCTTACAGACCAATGAAAAACTAAAAAATCTTACGTCCCTTTTTGAGCAGGCTGAGAACATTGGAGACGTCAGACAATGTTTAGAACTAGCCCAAGAGATCTCAAAGCTAGCGGAAGCCAACGGTGATCCCGCCTCAGCCCTCGCATATGCGCGGATTGCCGAAACAAAGATCCAGGCGGTCCGAGATGCAGAAGACAACGGGGAATTAGAGAGATTGAAAGACACATTGGGGCAACTTAATCAACAATACGAAAGCAGTGAGCTAAAGAATCGCGACGCATTGCATGACGCGCAGATCCGCGCTCAGACTGAGTTAGCAGTTGTTCTAGCATTAAGCCTTATTTTCATTTCGATGTGCACTATTGCACTTTGGATGGGATATAGGTCCAGATCGAAGTTGGCCCAGGAATTGCGAGTTGCGGGAGCGCAGCTAGTAAGGCAGAGAGATCTTCAGCTCGAGCTGCAACAGCGCGTGGCCGAGCAGGATCGGATCGATTCGCTCAATGTGATGGCGGCAGGCGTAGCGCATGATTTCAACAATCTCTTAACCGCGATCAACGGTTCGGCCGAATTGGGACAACTCTACCCGGATGTTAAGCGCAAGAACGATATGTTTGAGCAAGTTGCATCGGTATCTTTACGAGCTGCGGATTTAACAAAACAGCTCATTCAATTCCTGGGCCGTCGAACGATTGAAGAGGCGTCGACCGAGGTTGTCAGTTGCCTGAGAAAGTCGTTAGGGATGTTGCAGGCGTTGTGCCACACTCACAATCAATCACAGTTGATTTTCGACTGCCATCTACAACAAGCCCAAATTCCGATTTCAGACATGCAGTTACAACAAATCGTTGTCAACTTAGTTACAAATGCATCTGAGGCAAATCCGACGGGTGGACACGTCACCTTGCGTTTGTCCTGTACGCAATTGAATCGAGCGACGCTGGACCGATTGCTGAGGCATGAGGGTACTGAACCGGGGGACTTCGTTCGTATCTGTGTCTACGACGAAGGGGAGGGACTAACTGTCGCAGTCAGACAGAGAATGTTCGATCCATATTTTTCGACGCGCGGGAGAGCACGTGGGTTGGGGCTATCCTCAGTTCAGGGAATTGTGCGCTCGTGCAACGGTGCAATTGACGTGCACTCTATTTCTCCGGAAGGTACGGAAATATGCGTGTATTTACCGTTGATCCCCGATTCGTGCGAAGAAATCCTTGTGTCATCGCCAGACAATCCCTTGGCGACCACTTGGTCTCAGTCTAAATCGAGATTGGTGGAGTTGAAAACCGTGTTGCTGGTCGATGATGATCCCGATGCATTGGCTACGACGGCAGAATTGTTGCGGACGGCCGGTAAGACCGTTGTCGCGGCCAACAGCGCACTTGAGGCCCTAGCTAGAGTAGAACAGGAACAGGCAAAAATTGGGTGTGTCGTCACCGACCAATCGATGCCCAATCACCCAGGTACATGGTTGGTCTGCCAATTGCGACAACGATGGCCGGATTTACCGATCATCTTATTTAGTGGTTGCGTGGATAGTACGGTATTGGCCGATGCGAGTGTGAATCGTTTTCTCCAAAAGCCCTTCAAGGCCAGCGACCTGATCGAAGCTGTGGAAAGCCTAATGGGCAAAGGAAATTGTGCTTATCATGGCTCGCACAACGAAGTCAATTAGGGTCACTTATCAAGCCATGGTAGTTAACGATCCGACCATCGAAGGCAGATCGGGGCAGACTGTTCGCAAGTTTCTAGGACTTGGGTACTGGTGGTTTACCTTCATCGGGTTGCCCGACCTGCATTCCCGGCGAAGCCTGCGATTGAGTATTATCCGATGCCTTGTTTTCACTGGCATTAATCTCGAGGATTGGAGTTTCGGTAGACTCTGTTGGTTCAACCGAATTTCCGTTCAAGTCCATTTCGGGCGCTGGGTTCTCGCGAGTTTTTCTTAGCATTTCATCCAAGAAGTTTCGGCCCGGATAACGGACAGGCCACGAAGCAATCACACTCATCATCGCAGGGTCAGCACTTTGTTCTTCGAACAATTCCTTAAACTCAAAGAATTCATTGAGAATGAAATCGTCTGGCAAATCGGGCTGATCAAGCAATTGCTGATAGCGTTTGACTGAATCGGCGACTTCGTCGGCGGCATCGTCAATCATCATAGAGGGAAAGCGATTGAACAGATCGTCCCAAGCTTGCCAAGCGACATCGTATTTGGCTAAAGCACCATCCAATTCCCCCTTGTCAAGAAGTTGGTTCGCTTCATACATGCTAGTGCGGGCTAATAAAGCGGCGTCTTCCTGCTCTGCTTCACATCGAGCCTCCCAGTATGCATAGTTGATTTGATTTCGGTAAATCTCAATATGTTGGATGCGATCTCTTGCCATCTTCAGTTTGGCTGCTCGTTCCATGGCATCTACCCGCTTGTCATCTGCAACTTGGCGGGCCAAAAAGTCTGGGTCGACCGACAATTTAATATCCGCATCTTCTGCTGCGAGAATCTCATCAAAATTCCGATCGAGATACGGTTTTTCGTAAGCTTCACGTTCTTCGGCAGTCAGCGATTGATATCGTTCTGCAATCGCAGCTTGATAGGCCTCGTCGCAATATTCCTCGAACTCTTCCTTGGCAGCCTTGTATTCCTCGTTGGCGGTTTGAAGTTCTTTCAAGCGAATTTGGTCGCCGAACGAAGTAAGTATCTGTATTTGTCCAAAGTCGTTCCAGCCGCGACCAGCGACCCGCCAAGCGTAACGTGCAGCTTCATCTAGCCATCCTTCTGACTGAATCCCCTCGGCATGTTTCATCAACCACTGAGGGCCTTCACGGTAGAACATCATCGTGCTCTTGGCAGGCTTCGAACCAGCGTCCACCATAGTGTATGCCCGCTCATACCATAGCCTACCTGAGAGCCAATTATCTGGCTTGCGATCTGGCCCTAAACCGTCAGGTTGAGCCAGATCAAGGCCGCTTTTATCTAAAACTTCGTTGTGAAAATTGTTATCGTTGCGATACAACTCACGAAATTGTTTCTTCTCGTCTGCGACACCAAGCTTATTGCCAAACATCCATCCCAAATAGAAAGGTAGCTCGGTACGCTTCTTGTTGTACTTTCCACCCTTAATAAGGTAATCCATACCGCGTTTCACCCACTGATAACGCTGGCGATAATCATCAAACTCTGCGGAGACGTTGTAGGCTAAATTGTGCGACTGGAAATCCCACACTTTGACAAAGTGAGGCTGGAGAATAGCTATCTGATTCAAAGTAGCCGAGAATCGGTCCCAGAATTGTTCTCGTTTATAATATTCGGCCTTTTGCCAAAGGATGGTAGATGCCACTCCCCGCAGGCCTAACGTTGCCAAACGCATGGATTCGCTGGCCGGGTCAATTTCGCCCAAGTCACCTTGGCCCAGGTTGTAATTAGTCCGCAATTGAGCAAGTGTTCCCCCTGGCGACTTAACCGAACCATCCTGATTGCGGACGGACGGATTGCCAAGGAAATACAGTGGAATCAAAAGGAGCACCATTGCCGAAATATAGAATAATCGGCGACGCAGAACGACTACGTTCACGCTGCCATCTCCCGTGTCTTGAGGAAGAAGTAACCTACTAACGAAGTAAGGATAAAATACGCAACAGTCATGGTCAGGTGGCGGGACACCAAGGATCCAAAAATGTTGAAACCGTATGCAACAAAATCTGCCGTGTTGAAGGATCCAAAACTTGGAATCGCCTGAAACATGCTCACGAGTGTATACATGATTCCACGGTCCATGAGTCGGATTACGGTTTCCAGAGACTTGTTGCCCAAGTCCATTTCCACCATGGCTCCAGTTTGCAGCACCATCCGAATCAATGACTCGATCGGACCACCACCGGGCATATCGCCGGTGGCCACGCTCAAGGCTATGCCACCAAAGAATCCGAGCACAAGGCTGGTTAATGTGGCTACCATGGCCACGGGACCACTAAGGAAGGTACTGAACATTACTCCCAGGCATATGATCAGCACCATCTGCATCCAAATGCCGAAAAATCCTTTAAACAAATTCCAGCCGAATGTGCTATCTCCTGCCCGTAGGTAGAGATCTGGTTGGGCCATACCCAAATACTGTCCAGGATCCGTGCAGCGAACTACGATTTCGATTCTTCCTTGGTCATCAACCAGGTCGTCAAAGATATCGATTTCAGTCGGAACACCGTCTTTGGAACCACGACTCTTACGGTCAACTTCGATATTGTCGACGGCAAACTCCCGCACGATAAACGGTACGCGTGCACTTTCAACGCGTCCGTTGGTATGTCTAAGGATTATTTGTCCCTGAACACCTGTGACAATGTCGCCTTTGAATGTCCGGAATGCCTTCAAGCTCAGTTCCAACGGTAATTTGTCACCTGGGAAGCGAGATGCACGCATATCTTCAAAGGTCCAGATCGCTGACATTAGCGAATTACCTTCGATATACTTTTGATATTCGGACTCGTACCCCACGTTCAAACCGAAACCATCTTTTCCGGCACGGTCGGTAAATCTCAAAGAACCGAAAATTGGAATACGAGCTCCCAGTAAACCTTCGGGTGGGCCGATCTCGTATGAGGCTTTGCCGTCAGCCCCCTTCCGCATGGTTACCACATGTTTGTGGCCCTTTTGTTCGTCCGTAGTTCCTTGAAGAACTTCGCCGTCACCGGAAAGGATCTGAAAGGTGTGCTCGTGTTGGGCATCGTATGTGGTAGTACCCGACATACCATCTTCTGCAACCACGTCCACAGCATGGGAATGTACAATTCCGCGAACTACGAATACATAGCTCAGGATTCCCATACCCAGCAGCAGGACGGTTCCGACTGCGGAAAAACCTACAACTCGTCCGAGTATGATTTCAGTCGGTCGAACGGGTTTAGTTGAGATTGTTTGGATAGTTTTATTTTTAATATCCGTTGGCAAGCTAAAGCAACTCAAAAAGAGTCCCAAAAGTAGAACCAAGTAGCTTGTGCCGGTCATCACAAAACTGATATACAGTCTGGCCACGTGGTCTGAGCTGGGATCCAAAAACCAGCCGGCAAACAATAGGCCAACAATAAAAATGGCCATAACCACCAACACACGCCGCCGAATTGCCTCCTGGAAGGCCAATCTGGCCAAGGCATAAATTCGGCGAACCGAAGTCCCGGGTAAATCGCGCGCGAGCAATTCGTAAATTACTCGCGTAACATTATAAAATCCCTCGCCAGGCCCATAGCGCGCCATGGAAACGAGAAAACAGATTACGAAACCCAATAGCGCCAGTGCAACTGCAACCAGCAAGCCTTTGAGTAATCCGAAGTTCAGAACGAGCCACTCAAAGTAGCCCCACATTTGATCCGGTTCGATTCGCATTTGATCGCAATGTTTTGATGCAAGTAGATGTTACAATGAAGACAATTCGATGAGGGGCTACAGTTGGCTAATTTGAACTTGGTCGACTGCCAGGGCGGTCGTCTCGGACAATATCCAAGAAGAGTTCTTCCATAGTTGTGGTAGGATTGTCGATCGAATGAACGCTACCTCCTTCATTTTTGATCAGTTCAGCAATTTTTGCTTTCACTTCGTCGGATAGGCTAGAGGCATGGATCTCGGTCACGTCTCGCACTTTGAGCAGACTTTCTACGCGACCTAATTCTCGCAATTCGCCCTGGTGGAGGATGGCGACTCGATCGCATACATCTTGGACATCTGCCAATTGGTGAGAGCACATGAGAATAGTTTTGCCTTCTTCCCGAAGCCGAACGATTAGATCTTTCATTTCTCGGCTACCAATGGGGTCCATACCGGTCGTTGGTTCATCCAAGATCAACAAGTCAGGTTCATTGATGAGTGCCTGTGCTAAACCGATTCGACGCGTCATCCCTTTTGAATACTCACGCAATTGACGACGGCGAGCACGATCCAGCCCGACCATTTTGATTAGTCGATCAGCACGCTCTCGGCGTACGTCGGCGGGCATATCGAATAGACGACCATAAAAATCAAGCGTTTCTTCGGCGTTTAGAAACTTATATAGATAGGATTCTTCTGGTAGATATCCGATGCGCTCGTTTTTAGTCACGTCTCGAGCATCCTTGCCGAAGATGAACGCGCGCCCAGAGGTTGGGAAAATCAAGCCTTGTATTAACTTGATGGTAGTTGACTTGCCGGAACCATTTGGGCCAAGTAGCCCAAAAATTTCTCCCCGTTTGACTTCAATATCCAAAGCCTTCAGAGCGGCGACCTTTTTTCGCCCCCAGAAGTCTCGGTAAATCTTACCTAGATTTCTTGTTTCGATAACGATGTCCGATTCAGTTGCCTGGCTTGCGGGAGCTTCAGTTTCAGCGGCTGGAGAGGCACTCATTTGGAAAAAACACCTTCAACGATTGAAGTTCTTGATTGGGCCGTCGAAAGACTCCGGCCGCCTAATTGTCGGGAAATAAGGAAATATAGAAAAGTACTGCCAGTCATCCAAAAGTAGTAGTTGCCGTGGCAATTCAACTCTCTGGCTAGTTTGACTTTCAGCGCCAATCGACCTACGCACTGGCTGGACAAAAAGTTCGCCCGTTGCCATACGCTTTTAGCGGAACAGTGTACCATTTCAATTTCCGGCGCCGAAGATCCCTAGGACCGTAAGTTTTCGAACTACAAAAAATGGTCGGTTATTTGATGCATTTGACAACCATGCCACATCTGATTTTGCCGCACCTGCAGACCCCGTAACAACTGTGAGGCTGGAGTTCCAGACAAAAATTTGGACGCTTATCAATCAGCGATCGAATACTTGCTTGGCCGTATCAATTACGAAAGGATTGGTCACGCCCCCTACTCCACGGCCAATTACCGGTTGGACAGAATGCGCCAATTACTGTCCAAATTGGGAAATCCTCACGAGAAGTACCAAATAATCCATGTTGCGGGTACTAAGGGCAAAGGGACCACGAGCACCTTGCTGGCGGACATGCTTTCAGCGTGCGGAGTACCGACTGGACTTTACACATCACCGCATTTACTAAAGATTGAACAGCGAATGTGCATGGATGGGCGATGCGCAACGCGAGATGAATTTGTGGCATTGGTTGATCGGGTAAAGGTTGCCGCCGCCGAGCTCGATTCCATGGGAGCTGGTAAGCCGACGTTTTTTGAACTTACCACCGCCATGGGGATGCTTTTTTTTGCTCACCACCAAGCAGAATTTGTCGTTTTGGAGGTCGGTTTGGGAGGTCGCCTGGATAGTACCAATGTCTGCGTTCCCATCCTGTCGATCATAACTTCGATAAGTTTGGATCATCAGGCCCAATTGGGTAACACTATTGAGGAAATAGCCTTTGAAAAGGCAGGCATTATCAAGGCTCATGTGCCATTAGTGTGCACCGCTCGGAACTCGTCCGCACGCAAGGTGATTTTGCGATGTGCGGAACAACTATCGGCACCAGTAAGACTGTTGCAGCGAGATTTTGATTGCCAATGGAGATGTATATCATCCCAAAGAGACAATGAGGACGCCGGGCTCCCAAGTCAAGCATCCGTTTACTATACCGAATTGGTCCATTCCAATGAAAATGGTTCTTTCATCTCCAAAGCTGTGTCTGAGACGGAATCGTCGGGAGAATGGCATACCCGGTTGCTTGGCAGCCATCAAGCCGAGAATCTGGCAGGTGCGATTACGGCCTTAAAGTGGATCGAAGAAATGGGGCTGATTGTTCCCTGGCCAAAGGCTCGGCGTGCCGCACGGCATTCAGGGCCTTCCGCGCGTCTGGAAATTGTGGGCTGGAATCCATTGAGAATCATTGACGTCGCTCACAACCCCGCGTCCGTTTTTGCCGCCATGCGGGCAGTTCGCGAACACTTTCCAGGGCTGGAGCCAAAAGTCGTATTTGCCACTAGCCGTGATAAAGATTACATCGGCATGCTGGAAATGTTGTTGCCCGCATGTTCATCGCTGGTCTTTACCAACTATCGAGAAAACCCACGGGGCCTACCCGCTGACGAGCTCGCGTCCGCTGCTAAACTTCGCTTCGGCGAGCTACCCAATACGAGTATCGTTGCTGACCCGCTTTTGGCCTGGCAACTGGCCTGTCGCGAGGCCGGATCTGAGAATCTTGTATTGGCTGTTGGTTCTTTTTTCTTAGCTGCCGAGCTCTTGGGCGAGTTATCTAGTCCGGCTCGCCAGGCCGCTTCGATGAGTTCCAATCCAAGTCACTAATCTGAGTGAGCCAACCCAACTTAATCGCAATCCTTATGCGTTAGCCATTTCCGGCGAGAAAGGCACCGTATCGACTGCAGATTGAGTATCGACTGCAGTATGAAACCTAGCAACTCCATTCACGGAGGCCGACGATTCGTCATGTGTTACGGCTTCATTGAGCGGTAAACTAATTTTGAATTTGGTTCCAACTAAGGGAGTGCTGTCGACTGAAATGGTTCCGGCATGTTGGTTGACGACAATATCGTAAACGATTGCTAATCCCTGGCCGTTGCCTTTTCCTACCTCTTTTGTTGTAAAAAAATGGTCGAAAATTCGATGGCGGATATCTTCGGCAATCCCAATGCCCGTGTCGGAAACTTCAATATACACCGAATCCGATTGTCGTTGAGTTGTTATTTTGATCCTACCTAACTCACTTGGCTCGCAACCAATCTTCTCTTCTATAGCATCAGATGCGTTGACGATCAGATTCAGAATTACTTGGCTCAGTTGAGCTGGCAACGCCGGGATGAGGCCCAGTTGGTGGTCCAGTTTGAGATCTAAATGGCTAGAGCCCTTCCAGCAATTTCGGGCAACCAAGGACGCGTCATTGATCAACTTGTTGATATCGGTGGGGACTTTTTGTGATGTGCCAGGGTAGGCCATGGTTTTCATTGCTCGAACTATTTCTATTACGCGCTGCGACCCCTCAACTGCCTCACATAGTGCACTTTGCATATTTGTTCTTTGATGATTCAAATCGCAGACTTCTTCTATTTCATCAACCTTGTCCGCAACTCTGCGACGAATTCGTGGGTCCGCAATTACTTGGCGGTATTGTTCAATAACGGAGAAGATCAGCTCAAATTTTTCTCGAAGAAACTCGACGTTGCTGAACACGCATTGCATCGGAGTGTTGATCTCGTGTGCTACACCGGATGCCAATTGCCCAATTGATTCCAATTTGTGTGCTTGTGCTAACTGCCGTTGTAGCTCTAGCCGCTGTGAAATATCTCTAACAGTTGCTTGAATCATCTGCTCTCCATCCAGTTCGAAAGCAGATAACACTACCTCTGTAGTGAACGTTGAATCACCACGTCGGAACACCCACTCGAAGCAACTGCTGCCCGTTTCCAGACAATGTTGCAGATAGTTTCCAAACTGTTCACTAGAATTTGCTCCCGAAGGTTGTTGTTCGGGCGAGAGCTCGTCCCAACTCGAGTGCCTTAATTCTTCTCTCGAGGCAATTCCAAACAATGTAGTCGTTTTGGGGTTGCATTCGACAATTCTTTCTCCCGCGATCAGCAGGATAGCGTCATTGCTATTGAGAAAAATCGCGCTGCTTTTGGCTTCACTGGATCGCAATGCATGCTCTGCTTCTTTGCGAGCAGTGATCTCCATGAATGTACCTGCTAAGTGCTTGACCTGGCCTTCAAGGTCTCGGCCTACGATCTGGCCACGAGCGTGAAGCCAGATGTAACCACCCTTTTCGTTTTGCAACCGATGTTCGCACTCGAATACGCCGTCTCCATTCGAAAAGCAATCTCGGAGCGCCGCTCGGAAGGTAGCAACATCATCGGGATGCAAACGACTGAACCAGTAGTCACTCGTCCATTCTCTACCGTGATCGGATTGACCCACTAATTGAAGCCAACGATGATCGAACTGCAAACGATCCTTAATTAAATCCCATTCCCACAATGCGAGTTTGCTACCGGCGAGTGCAAAATCTGCTTTTTCAGTGGCCAATTCAACTTGGGCCGCATACTCTTTTACTTCGGAAATATCGTTGGCTATTACCAAGTAGCCTAGCAGTTTTCTTCGTTCGTTAAATAACGGCTGTATATCCAGTTGAAACCAAAAATACTCACCGTTCTTTCTTTGATTAACAATTTCGCCTTGGAATCCTTCACCTGCGGCTAGTCGGCCGCGCATGCATTCTACTGCTTTGGCATCCGACCGATCGCATGGCAGAATGGAACAAGGAGTTCTACCCTTGACATCTTCGAGTGTGAATCCAGTAAACTTGGTAAACCCGGCATTCACCCAAATGATGTTTCGATGTTGATCGGTTAATAGTACTCCATTGGTCGTGTGCTCGGCAATCTTTGTAAATCGCATTAGATCGATCGACATCTCTCGAGCAGTGGACTCAGCCTTGTGATTTGCACTCAGCTGCAGCCGTACGATCCATCCGAGTAGCAACGATAGTAAGGTACCTCCGCCAGCTAACAGCCAGTGGATAATTCGAGAGTCGTACGCGAATGAGGCGGACGGGGTGACTACTGTGCTCCAAGTACGGTTGCCGACATCAAATGAAAGGCTAGTCACGAGGGGCTTAGGTTGCGCAAGCTCCCTAAATAACGGGAATTTCTTCAGCCATTTGGACCATGAGGTAGTTGTCTGAGGAGATTCGCCGTCGCTTCCCGAATTGGATGAAAAATTCGGGGATTCGCTTAGGGTTGCAAAGCTCTTTTCTAGAGTGCCGTCTACTAAACGGTATTCCAGTTGGTTCTCGACAACAGATTCTACACCGGCAACCACCTGATCGATGAGTACCGGCATGTACACCCAACCCTGCAAGCTTGCTAATCGCTCCTCAACGGTGGAGGGCATCTGGCCCGGGGCAAATACCGGTAGGACGTACAAGACTCCCGTGTGCGGCCGATCGCCTAATTGTACTAACCGCAATGCAGAGGTTACCGTTGGCGTGTTCGAGATGGCAGCGTATTCCAAAGCCATGCGGCGAGCTGGCTCTGAGCCCATGTCCAGCCCAAGAACCGAGCGGTTGATAGCTGCTGGTTCAATATATCGGACGACGAAGCGACCGGCGAGTTCTGGGCGCCCTGGAAACGAGTTTCCGCTTTTCTCGAAAATTTGAATTTCTTGTAGCTCAGAACCTTCGCGTTGAAGTTCGGAAACAAATGTCCGTTCGTCCGCTTTATCTCTCAATCTCTCTATATACCCAATGCCCAAAGATCCATTGTATTCCTGTACCAGTGATTGTGGGTCGAGAGTAAGTTTGAATACTGTGTAATCCAGTTGCGGGTTGGCTGTAAAGATTCGACGCGTACCATGTAATCCGTGTTCTATTTCGCGGATCTTGCATTCGATTTCATGCTGTATGTGTCCCGCTAGTTTTTCAAAGCGGATGGCTTCTTGTCGAAGAGTACTTCGATTTAGCACATACACAATATTGCCTGTGGCCATTGTCCCCAAAACGACAATGACCAGAGCCAGCATCGTAGCTCGTAGGTTGGCAGCGCTAGACATTTGCCCGATTACTCCGTCTGGAATCGACCATTATTCTCTTACCGCCTCCTCAATAGCATTGATCAATTCCGTAACTGGCATTGGCTTCAAAAGCAAACGATAAGCCTTAGCGATGTTCGTGGCTTGGTTTAAAGAGTCCTCATCCTGGTTGCCGGTTAATATCATACACCTCGTATTAGGCCATTCCTTTTGCACTTGAGTGACAAGCTGAATGCCATTCATAGATGGCATCTTAAAATCGCTGATCAACACATCGAATGCTTCTTGTTCGAGCATTTCGAGGGCACGCGTTCCGCTCTCGGCCGTCTCAATGTCAAATCTCTCCTCTAGTACACGGCCCAGAGCACGTAACAGAGTTGGGTTGTCGTCAACTAGCAGCACTTTTTTCGTCATTGGAGTCTTTACTCTTGCTTTGGTACGGACGGCTGGATGTGGTTGACTTTCGTAGGATACTAAGAAACGAAGTCAACTCGTCAGAAGTCACACAGGAATGAAACAGATTGCAACTACAAACACACAACCATTGCAAGATTAGGATGTGCCCAGTCCTTGAATAATCAATTGAGTAATTTTTATACTAGGTTGTGACCACTCAGGATTCTCTAGCTACTACAATCGTCTTTATCGTGATAAACCGAAACCGAGTAACGAACTCTTGGTTGACGAGAATAGAAGTCAAAAACTACTACGCCACATTTTTGTGGGCTATGCACCAGCACGTACGAAGGGTGTAAAGTGCAAGTTTCTTCAAAATCGGAGAAACCGTCTTTGGCAGCCCTGAAGACCCACTTCGATGGGATCCGCTTACTTCAATAAGAGAGATTAGGGTCCAAGAATGGATTCTTTTAGAAAATCCGCATGAGGGGCGACTTGAACACGCCAGAGGAAAAAGTCAAGTGCGGATAAGGATACGGGAAGATGAAAAAGAGCAAGCCCCAGGGTACTGTGCCTGTACCCTGGGGCAGCCCATAGCCTGCATATCTTACCATCGTTTTCGAGTAGGCCTGTCGCCCAACGTGCCCCTCGCAAATCAATGCGTACCTGCAACAAAGTTGCCCCACCCACTCAGCGGGAGAGGTCCGCCTCAGGTAAATTGCCCGTTTACCTCAAGCGTAAAATATGCAGTATGACGGAAATGTAGCCAACATTTCCGTCACTACCTTCATCGGAACGCCGACAAGCATGGCTTCAAACTAATCTTTGATTGAATACCACATAAACCGCCAGTTCAGTAATTCAAAAGCTTGTTCTGGCACTCTATATGAGGTCTAACCCGATTCTCGGCGGAATCTCGCCATTAACTGTCTTGCGACGCACGTACCCTTCCCCAAAAACCGTCTTTGCCAGCAATGGGAAGTCGAGGGGAATTGGTTGTCGAATGGCTACCCTTGTTCGTTTGTTTGCTCGCTATTCGATCCTTACGAACGAACACTGACCAGACGGCTGAGATCATCTCGCTGGTACAATTGCCAAGATCGCTGTAGGCCCACCTCCATCAGAAACTAACATCGCATGTTGGTATCGAAAACTAGGAATCGCGGTTGGAGCGGCCTAGCCTTACGTGGGTGCGTACGCGAAGGTAACCATCTCCCCTCCATCCATTTCAGACCATTCAATATGACGAGTCCGAATTGTGAACAAAAAGCAAATTCATCATTGGAGTGGTTTTTCACTTATTGAGTTTCTCGTTTCGACATTGATAGTATTTGCGGTAGTTGGCGTCGCATCATCTTGGCTTGTTCCCCAACGGAGTACGGCTGAGGCCAAGTCGGATATCAACAACATTGAGAAACTGAATAGCCTTGCGCATGAGTACTACCTGAAAACGCAGATGTGGCCAGATGACCATTTGCACCGATTGTTCGCTGCTGGATTGACAAATACTCGCGAGATAGAGACCCCTTTCGGCGATCATTACCGATGGGATCAACGGAGCCGGAGTGTGTACAACCCGGTCCGTAAACCCTAGTAATAGTCTTGCATCAACACAAGCTGCGGCTTCAAGACATCCGGTGAGGGGCCAGGTTCCGGTGATTGAATTTATCACTAGGATACTATGTTTCCCAGGATTAGGGTTTCCCAGGATTAGGGTCTCCGAGGATTAGGTTGCTAGTTTTGCAGTGCGTACAACAGAATGTTGATCCCGATACGGGCTGCATCTTCTCGAATGTAACCCCTGCATTGCAATGAATGTCGGCTTTCCAGCGCACAGCTCATATCCAAAGGGGAAAACACAACAGCCAATCGTTCGCCAATTTTTGCAGTTTCAAGAATGGGCTGAATACGCCGCGTAACGCCTATTATTTGATCTTCAGTCGTCGTCGGGTCTATTATTTGTACATTGCGTACGTCAAATCCTCCGAATCCCGGGGTTAATAGTGGGTGGTTACCCGTCAAAGGCGTAAGGGGCTCGCCAAGAATGAGTTGCATTTCGCGCCGGAAACTCTGAGCGAACTGCTCATCGCCACAGATGGCATCACCTAGAATAAACCCGTTAGATAAGTAGTCTCGCAGTGTCTCGCGTTGTAGTTCCGTGAAACGTAGTTCGCCGCGCCCGTGGATGTAAAGAATAGGGAATTCTTGTAAAACGCTAGCTGTTATCGGCACCAAAGTTTGTTCGCTGGACATTTGAAACGGGTTTTCGCGGTGTAACCACTCGACGAGGTTCGATACGGCTTTGGGGGCATCATTGGAGCCTGCGTTGTGTGTAATTTTTGGCAACCGAAATACACCCCGATCCGTAGGTGCCAACTGAACGGCTTCTTCCAGGATAGAAACCGTGTCGAGCTTTTGTTTTAGCTCTTTTCCGGTTGCATATGACAATACGTTTACGCCAAGTTTCGCAAAGTTGTCTAGTTCTCGTTGGACGGCTGCATTCCGTTCTGAAGGTGTGCCGTAAGGAGGATTCAACTCCCAGCGACAAGTCAAGCTTACTGGCGAATATACAACCCCCAGCCGACAGCATGTATTGACTCCGTATAGCCAGGCGCCTGGCGGCATGTCATCAACCGTTAATCGCGATTCGGCATACCAGATGGGATGTTCTGGCGGTATTTTCTCAAGCGGCGATTCAAAGAGTTCGATCACTAGGCGCTGAAAATATTCTTCGAAAGCTCGGCCGTTGCAATCGTTACCATGATTCGCCTCGGCAAAGATAAAGCCTCCCTGTTCTTCAACATAATCCTTTAGTAATTGTTTTTGAGCGCGAGAAAACTCGGGGGCTTTTGAACCGCTGATAAACAGAACGGGCGTTTCAAGCAAATCGGGCAAAGTGGCACGGTCCAAATCGATGTTCTGCCACGCTAATTCACGTTTCCATGCGTTCTCTGTATGTCCAGTCAAGTTTTGAATGGCTACTGGATGGTGGTTCCAATCATCGTCCTCACCGAATTGCAAACGGTTGATGACGATTTGTCGTTTGCCTTTGGCCAAAAATAACAAGGCGAACGCGGTTTCCGTATAGTCATTTCCAAGTAATTCTCGATTAGGGGAGCGAAACAGTCCCGTGATTTTGTCTTGGTAGCCAATCAGCGCTTGTGCACCTTCGCGGTACCAGTCGTGACCGCCAATATAGCGCTGACCGGTCATTCGACCGACGCGTTCCAAGGCATAAAGATAGTAAAACTGATGTGCTGTTTCGCCAGGATTCCGTGTCACGCTAAATGAGCGTCCAAGCCATTCTAGGGCACGACCAATCCGATCCTGCTGATCTTGGATTTGACCACAGCAATTTATTTGCTCTGTGGCACTGGACTCCAATTCGTCGAGTTGGGCACCAATGATAACCAGCGAGGCGATGCCGGCACATGTCATGCTGCCAGACGACTGGCCATTGAGGTTATAGCCAAAGCTGCCATCACCTTTTTGAAATGCTTCCCAATAGTTCTTTGCTCTGCCGAACACTCGTCTCCAAGTCCCTGCATCCAGTTTGGCTCCAGCTCGTTGTGCCTCATGCAGTGCCAGCAGAGCAAATTGACTGTTCGATGGGTCTCCACCATTGCCTCCCTTGCCATAAGTCCACCCCCCCTCGGGAGTCTGCGCACTGGCTAGCCACTCGGTATTTGCTTGAATCATTGGTGCATATTGCCGGGGATTGGCCGCAGCCAGAACCATGATCTGCAAAGCCACAGTGTAGGTTGTGTCCAGCTGCTTGGAATTGATTTGTCGCAGCACCCTTGCCAAACGATCACGCTCCGGATCAACTCCTGCATTGATCAATGCGAGAGCTACTAGGCATGTTGAGCCCAATTCGTAGCGACTCGGTTCATATTCAGGCCATCTGCCATCTGGGGAGTTATATTTCAACAGGGAATTCACCGTCAGATCGATGGCTGCTTGGACCTCCCTGGCATTTACGTCCTGCGCGCGCGATTCGCCTGCTACCAACACAAATGATAGAATGGCAATTACAACAATTTTGATATCTGACGTCATGCTGTTGTCCTCAGCTGTCAATCTTCGGATTTCAGTTCCAGCTACCCAAGGTCTACACCGGACCGAGAATTACGAAGGGCTTTTCGTACGTCGAGTAAAGTTATCCTGCTAGTTGCTTTATTTTCCCAAGAATATCACTAACTTCGATATTAGAAACCGTGCTCTGTGACCAATAAACCCAAAAATGTCGGCGACCTACTTCGTGAATTCCGCGAACATCGAGATACGATGCGGCAGGAATTGGCTAAAGTCGTCATAGGCCAAGATGAAGTTATTGAGCAACTGTTGGCAGCCATCTTTACGCGAGGTCATTGCCTTCTGGAAGGCGTCCCCGGACTTGCAAAAACGCTGATGGTAAGCTCTCTAGCACGCATCGTGGACGTGAATTTCAATCGCATCCAATTCACTCCAGACCTTATGCCATCGGATATTACGGGTACTAATGTTTTGGACGAAGATGAGCAAGGACGACGACAGTTCCGTTTCGTCGAAGGGCCAATCTTTACAAACATTTTGCTTGCCGATGAAATCAATCGAACGCCACCGAAAACCCAGGCTGCTCTACTGCAAGCTATGCAGGAACGGGAGGTCTCTGTTGGTAGAACAACCTATGATTTGCCAGATCCATTCTTCACTATCGCGACTCAGAATCCGATCGAACAGGAAGGCACGTATCCTCTGCCGGAGGCACAATTGGATCGATTTATGTTCAATATTATTGTCGGATATCCTTCCGCCGATGAAGAAGAGCGAATTTTGCTAGCTACCACGCGAAATGAAAAACCTGAGGTAAGCAAGATTCTTTCGGCTCGCGCTATCCTCAACATACAAAAACTCGTACAAAGCGTGGCGGTCAGTCCGTTCATTGTTAAGTATGTTGCGCACCTAGTGCGTGCAACTCGTCCTGCAGATGAGCGTGCCCCGAATTTTGTGCGGGAGTTAGTAGACTGGGGAGCTGGACCGAGAGCGGGCCAGTTTCTAATCAACGGCGGCAAAGCCATGGCCGCAATGGATGGGCGCTTCAGCATTGCCCTTGATGACATTCGTCGAGTAGCTGTTCCAGTTTTGAGACACCGCGTGAGTACTAACTTTCAAGCTCAAGCAGATGGCATGACGAGCGAGAAAATCGTCCAGCGACTGTTGAAAGAGATTCCAGAGCCCACCATTCCTAAGTTTGAAGGTGGGCAAAACTAGGAATTTAATGCAATTGGTTTTCTGCTTAAACAAGTTTGCAAGTCTAGCTTTGGCTAAACCCTGTTATGGTAGCTGTTGAACAGTATTTGAAACCTGAGCTTGCCGCTCAAATCAAGCGATTGGACTTGCGCGCAAAGATGGTTGTTCGAGGATTTCTCCAGGGCCTACACGCAAGTCCTTTTCACGGTTTTAGCGTTGAATTTAGCGAACACCGTCGTTATGCGCACGGCGACGATCCCAAGGATATTGACTGGGTCGCGTACGCAAAAACCGGCAAGTATTACGTGAAGAAGTTCGAATCCGAGACGAATCTCACAGGTTATCTGGCGATCGACCTCAGTAAGTCCATGGACTATACCTATCGGCAACAGTTGACGAAGTTGGACTACAGCATTTGCCTGGCGGCCGCGCTCAGTTATTTGATGATCCAACAACAAGATCCGGTAGGGCTAATAACCTTTGATACCAAACTCGGAGCCAGCGTACCCCCGCGCAGTCGTCGCAGCCAATTGCCAACGATTCTTTCGCATTTGACTAAACTGCAAGTTGCCGGTGAAACGGATCTGGCGAGTTCCATAAATCAATTGGCTGCTATGCTGAGACATCGTAGCCTGATCATGCTGATGAGTGACTTGCTCACTGACGAAAAGTCCATGTTGAATTCTCTGCGGAACTTGCGTTTTGCAGGACATGATATCATTGTTTTCCACGTTCTCGACGAAGCTGAAGTAACCTTTCCATTTCAAGGGATGGTTCAATTGCGCGATCCTGAGACGGGAGCCAGCCAATCCGTGCGAGCGGCCGATGCAGCTGAAGATTATCGGCAAACGGTGGCCAGTATTCGGGCTCGGTACGATAAGGAACTCACCGAAAGTCGAATTGATTATGTACCACTGGACACTAGCCAACCTTACGATAAAGCATTAATGGAGTACCTCTTGCGCAGACGAGGGCGTTAGGCATGAGTTTCCTCCATCTATCAGTGCTTGCAGGTCTGGCAGTGCTAAGTGTTCCCGTGATTCTGCATTTGTATGGTCAACGAGAGCCTCAGCTTGTTGATTTTCCTGCTCTGCGATTTGTTCGCCAAACGACGCAGGAAAAAGCGAGTAGCTGGCGGTTGCGACATTTCCTGCTAATGCTACTGCGTATTCTCTTGCTGGCCGCTATCGTTCTGGCCGTAGCTCGGCCGCGTGTGCATTCCGCCATGCTTGGTGGA
Source organism: Planctomycetales bacterium (assembly GCA_020427005.1). Lineage (GTDB taxonomy): Bacteria > Planctomycetota > Planctomycetia > Pirellulales > Pirellulaceae > Aureliella. The sequence goes on along the minus strand of JAGQOY010000003.1, from coordinate 38,837 downwards.
ATAATCGGAATCTCTTTGGTTGGCGTATGCGCGTTTCTCGCCTCCATCGTTGCGCTAGTGGCCATCGTTACCAATCGCTCGCGCGGCGCAAGATTGGTAGCTTCCCTAACGGCTTTGTTGCTATGGTGTATCACTTTATGGTGGGGAGCCGCGACGATCGCAGGTGGGCCTAGCATGCCTAATACCGACCAAGGTTCTCCAGTAGCTGCGGCAATTATCTTTGATAACGGCCCAACGATGCAGTACCGATTCAACAACAAATTACGAATGGAAGCAGCCCAAGAAATGGGCGAATGGATTCTCGAACAGCTTCCCATCGAATCCCAAGTTGGCATTATTAGCGGGGTTCCGATCAATGCCCTGAGTCTCGACCCGGCTTCAGCCAAGAAACAACTCAAGCTCACTCAAGCGGGCGCCGCACGTGTCGATTTGCTTTCTCGATTGCGAATAGCACTTGAATTGGTACAAAAAAGTGAGCTAGAACGCAAAGAAATCTACATACTAACTGATTTATCAGCAGTGTCATGGTCAGGCACACCTAGTGAATTGTCTGAAATCTTGACTGAGTACCCGGACGAAGTGCTTGTTCAAATCATTGATTTAGGTAGCGTTGATTCGTCGAATTGGCAACTCGGAGATTTGACTTGCGATTTAGAGTCCGTGACTGTGGGAACTGACGCTCGAATCCAAGTACCAGTCGTATGCCCAGCTGGCGGTTCCGAAACTGAAAACGTTACGGTGGAACTTCTGCAAGAAGAGCAAGATCCTCGGTTGCCTATTATTCGTAACGAAAAACTAGAAACACCTCAGCAGCACGTAGTTGATAGGAAGGTCGTATCGCTTCAACCTGGAGCTTCCTCAGTAGTTGAATTAACCTCCAAGCCGTTGGAAGAAGGTACGCATCATTTTGAAATACGCATGTCCAAGGCGGATCCTCTGACGCTTGATAACACACGCTACTTGACTGTGCTCGCGAATCGTCCCCAACCTACCCTGATTGTTGCCGATGATGCTGACCTGGCGAGGAATTTACAGTTTATCGTCAATATCAATGCTGCGGATAACGATGATTCAGCGGTCCAAATCATCCGTTACTCTCAGTTGAACCAGGTTCAATTTTCTCTCTATCCCGTCATTTGCTTATGCGATCCGCCGGGATTATCCGCAGAAATTAGTGCCCAGTTGGATCAGCAAGTAGAGAATGGAAGTGGACTGTTGGTAATTCTCGGCAGCGGAATTCGCTCAGCACAATCGATTGCAGGCAATCCTTTAACCGATTTATTGCCAAGTAAGAACCTTCAACTCAAACAGTATCCATCGGAAGATACCGCAACCATTTTACAAGTAGTTGCTCCTTCGCATTCGATATTCAGGATGTTAGGACAGGCCGACGTACCGTGGGTTGATTTTCCAATTCAGCGAGCTTGGGACCTTGAGCCACTAGTAGAGGATACCCAAGTTCTCTGTCGCTTGAGCCGAGACGCCACGCCGGTGCTAATTGTGCAGCAACGACAACGAGGGCAAATCGTGACGCTGACTACGCCAATTCCCGCTCCGTTGGAGACAGATTCGACCGTTTGGAACATGCTTTGGTCTGGCCGCGATCCATGGCCTGCTTGGGCGCTATTGACTGGAGTTTTTCGCACGCTCAGTGGTACCCAAACCGGTCATGTTAATTATCTTGCTGGAGAACCAATCTCACTTAATAATCCGACGACAAAATGGCCGAGTCGATATGATTTGTTCTCACCACCAGCACAGTACCGCCGAGTGGAAAGCTCTGCGGGCTGGTTAGGTTTGGGAACTGTTGAACAACCTGGCAATTATCGCCTGCGGGGCCAACTGGGTGGACCTGTTCTTCGTGGTTTCAGTGTTAATGCTAGTTTGGCTGACAGCCAGTTACAGCGAATTGAAAAAACACAATTGAACGAGCTGCTTGGTGCCAACAACTTTCGCATTGCAACGAATCGAGACGATGTTGAGAGTAGTGTTGGGCAAGCTCGCTTTGGACGTGAGCTGTTTCCGTTGTTAATGTTGTTTGTAGCGGGGTTATTTTTGGCTGAACAGTTCATGTCCAACCGATTCTATCAACTCAAATTTTGATCCTCCAGAAACACTCGATGCTCCATATGGTTTGGCAGTCGATAACAGCCCCCTGGTACACGTTCTCGCAAATAAGCGTAGAGCCTGTCTTTGGATGGTTAGCGGTCTTGCCGCTGGCTATCTTAATGGTAGCAAGTCTGTGGTTGATCCTTTCTACGCAAGAACTTTCTTGGCGTGGAAAAACTACACTTTTATGGCTTCGAGCAATTGCTGCCACAGTTTTGGTTTTGGGATGGTTACGGCCTGGTATCGTGCATCACTCGGAGCACTCCAATCCAGGGGCAATCGCCGTTTTGCTGGATACCTCATTAAGCATGAGCTTGCCCAGCGAGAGCCCTAACAAAAGCCGATGGGATGTTCAGATCGATATTTGGAACGCCCTAGTGTCAGCCACCAACTTGGAACTTGGGAATAATCGACTGGTCCCATATTTCTTCGATCGAAACCTCCATGCACCGACAGCTTCGGATCTTCCGCATTTGTCAACAGTCCTATCTGATTCACCCCACGGTCGCTTAACGGATTTAGGCAAAGCCCTCGCGGACGTGGCCAAAGACCAATTGGATCCGCCGTTACGCGGCGTAATCTTGATAACTGACGGAACGCAAACCGTTGTACCCGCAGAACCCAACCCGGTCGTCGTGTCTCGGCAGATGTCGCAGCTGAACGAACCGCTAATAGTTGTCGGAGTTGGACCGCGTGGCGAGCGAAGCCAGTTTCGAGATGTCGCCATTGAAAGTATGCGTGACGACTTTGTAGCGTTTGTAAAAAAAGATCTACGCGTTCCGATCGTCGTAGGGGCGCACGGCATGCAAAACCAAAGTATGCGACTTACGTTGACCTTGCGGGCCAGCGGCAAGCCAGATCAGGTACTAGCATCGAGAGAAATACTGGCAGCTCGACCGAGCGAGTCCATTCCCATTGAGCTCAAAATAGAAGCTCCAGAAGCAGGGGATTACCTCCTTGAGGCAAAATTAGAGACTGACGCATTGGAACAGATCGAGAGTAATAACACAGCACTTAGTTTTGTGACAGTCCGCGAGGACGGTGTCAAAATTCTCTACTTGGAGGGGGAACCACGGTCAGAACAAAAGTTTCTAAAACGAGCATTTGACGATGCGGTAGAGTTCGAAGTAGATTTTCGTTGGATTCAGCAGCGATATTTGAAACAATGGCCGGCGGATTTGAGTAGGGCCTTCGACCTTTCGCAATACGATGCAGTTGTGCTAGGTGATTTGGATGCTAGCGCTATTTCGAATAATTCAGCCCGAGCCATCCTCAGTCATGTGAATGATGGCGCTGGGCTTCTCCTGCTGGGAGGATATCACAGCTTCGATGCCGGCGGATATAACAAGAGCCCTCTCGCTCCAGCCTTCCCGATTGACATGGCCTTGCCGCAGCATCAACGATTTGGACAGGCAATCGATCCATTTCTTCACATCAATAGTGAACTCCCAATTCGCATTGCCCCTCTATTTCACCCGATTACGCAATTGGCAAATGAACCGGAAAATACAGCCCTGTGGAGCTCACTAAGACCATTGCAGGGCGCAAATCGTTTGGGCAAACCCAAGCAACTGCCAGGTGTTTCCGTGTTGATGTCGGGACCCAATAACGAACCCCTGCTTGTTACGGGACAGTATGGACGCGGGTTGGTGCTGGCATTTGCCGGGGATTCAACTTGGCGCTGGTGCATGGATGGCCATAAGATTCAACATCATCAGTTTTGGCGGCAAGCCATGTTATGGCTGTTGCGTCGGGACACGCTGAAAGAAGGCTTTCGATTATCTATGGAGGGACGTCGACTTTCGATTGACGATTCACCGACTATTGCCTTGGAATGGTTTGGAGGCAGTGACAAAAAAACGGTTCCGACCAATCTGAAGATCGAACTAAGCCGAGATGGTAAATGGCTACAAAATCTAACGCCAACTTCAACGGGAGACAATTCTTCCGTACTACGAGTTACCGGGCTTGATTCACCCGGATTGTATCGCGTTGCCTTGGCCGCCAGCGGTCAAGATGGAACCGAGTATCAGACTGACGTGGCGTTTATTGTGTCCGACGAATCGCGAGAATTGCAGCAGCCAGCAGCGGATTGGCAAATGCTAGAAAACATGGCGGCGGCCAATGCAGCTGCAGGTGGGAAAGTAATCCTGCCCGAAGAAGTCGGAAAGGCCCTACAGTGGTTTCGCGAACGTCAAGAGGCGACAACTGTGAAAACAATTGAGAAACGTCGTTTGGGAGATTCGGCTTGGGATTCATGGCTGTACATGGCGGCCTTTTGCTTCACGCTTTGTTGTGAATGGATTCTCCGAAAACGCTGGCAGCTACCCTAGATAGACACTCATTTTCTCTTCGCGGTCTGCGGCTATTGCCAGGGATTGCTACAATGAGACTGGCATGAGAACCCATTTTTAGTCGGGTATCACTTTCTTTTGACGGTCCAGCGTCATTTTAATATCTACCAATCGAGGAGAGAGTTATGTTGCGCATACTATGTTTGACAGCGTGTCTAGGATTGATGCTAGGAGCCTTTACCTTGGCGGCGGAAAAAGAACAGGCCGAATCAAAGTTTCTGCAATTATCGATGACCTCCTTGGCTGGCGAGAAGGTTGACTTCAACAAATACAAGGGTAAAGTGATCTTAGTTGTCAACACTGCAAGTAAATGTGGATTGACGCCGCAGTACGAAGGCTTGCAAGCCCTTCACGAGAAGTATCAGTCAAAGGGTTTGGCAGTCGTAGGCTTTCCTTGCAATCAGTTTGGTACGCAAGAGCCTGGTTCCAGCAAAGATATTTCTGAATTCTGCACCACCAAGTATGGCGTCAAATTCGACATGTTTGAGAAAATCGATGTCAATGGCCGCGAAGCCTGTGACTTGTACAAGTACCTAACATCCTTGAACCTCAAACCCGCCGGAACGGGAGACATTACTTGGAACTTTGAGAAATTTCTAATCGATCGCCAAGGTAATGTCATTGCTAGGTTTAGTCCTCGGACAAAACCCAATGACGCTGATTTGGTGGCTGCTATTGAGGGTGCTCTAGCCAAAAGATCTGAGTGACCGGAAACACTTCTTTTGTTCTTAGAAGTTTGGTGAAATAATGTCCTCAGTCAGACAACTATTCTTGGGCCACGCGCAACCTATTTTATTGCGACTATCGATCCTGTGGTTCCTGTTCATGGGGTATGACAGTCACTTGTCCTCAACCGCATATGGGCAGGATGCTACGGCGGAACCATCCACAGGGCAGGCGGATGCGTCAAACAGCATCCCGCCTGCCCTCACTGAGTACATGGGGCGCCAGATTGCTCAAACCATGTCATTTCATGGCGCTCCATGGCTAATTCGAGACGATCGTGAACTCGAAGAAAAATCGAGCTTGGCTCTGAGACAATTGCAGTTAGAGCCAGGTATGCGAGTTTGCGACTTGGGATGTGGCAATGGCTACTGGTCATTGATGATGTCTCGCATGGTCGGCGATAATGGACGAGTCCTCGCGGTTGACATTCAACCTGAAATGCTGCACTTGCTACAACTCCGCTGCGAAGAATCCAACATTACCAATATTGATGCTATCGAAGGCACACTAGTTGATCCTAGGTTGCCTGGTGGCAGCTTGGATCTCATTTTGTTAGTTGATGTCTACCATGAGTTCTCTCATCCAGAGCAGATGCTCTCCAAGATGCGCCGAGCACTGAAAGACACTGGTGTCGTGGCCTTGCTGGAATATCGTGAAGAGGATCCAAGAGTTCCCATCAAGCCGCTTCATAAAATGAGCAAGCGCCAGATTCTTAGAGAGTATCGGGCTAATGGATTCAAGCTGGCTCGCGAATTCGACGAATTGCCTTGGCAACATCTTATGTTTTTTCAACGAGATCCGAATTGGCAAACAGAATAAGCGAAGAAATAGATGTCGTTTGCGGAGCAGATTTTAATTTCATACCCTTGATAATCAAAACCAAACCAACGTTGAAGTTGGATGTAATAACGTGGCCTAGATTTTTGGTTTAGCCAATCTTGCTATGTTGCAATTTATGTTCCTCCATTTCAATCATCTTACCCAAAATGTCGGGCAGGCTCATGCGGATTGACCAGTCAGGAAAGTGTGACTTGAGTTTCCTCAAATCACTGATATAGCAGACATGATCACCGATACGATTGGTTTCGGTATAGGTATGCCGAACTCTGTAGGGGCTAATTTGTTCGATCAATTGAATGCACTCGAGCATGGAGGCAGAATTTTCGCGACCTCCACCCAGATTGTAAACTTCGCCTGGACGTGGCTTGGATGCAAACTGCTCAAAAGCAAGTATGACATCGCTACTTTCGATTTGATCACGAACCTGCTTCCCTTTGTATCCGAATATGGTATACGGCTTGTCTTGCACAGCTACGTGCACGAGGTATGACAAGAAACCATGTAGTTCGACTCCAGAATGACTGGCACCAGTCAAACACCCTCCTCGAAATACACCAACTTTCATGCCAAAGTAGCGACCGTACTCTTGAGCAATCACATCTGCTGCACATTTGGAAGCACCAAACAAAGAATGTGTTGTGCGATCGATGCGACAGGTTTCATCAATTCCATGAAAGTCTTCTTGTCGGGCATATTCCCAACGAGTCTCTAGTTCGACCAATGGCAATTCGTTGGGTGCATCTCCGTAGACTTTATTTGTGCTCATGTGGCAGAATACTGCTTCGGGCGCATGCTGTCGCGTAGCTTCGAGTAAATTGATGGTACCACCAGCATTTACGTCGAAGTCGAGCAAAGGAATATCTTTGGCTTTATCATGACTTGGTTGAGCAGCACAGTGAATGATCAAGTCAAATTTGTGTTGTGCAAAAAGTTGCGTTATGGCTTCTCGATTGCAAATGTCCATCTCGACGTGAGTAAATCTCTGGGTCTCTGCCTGCAGTCGTTGCTGATTCCAACGCGTACTTCCTTGCGGTCCGAAGAAAGTTTGACGCATGTTATTGTCAATACCATACACATCGGCGCCCAAGGCATCCCAATGCCTGACCGCGGCCGAACCAATTAAGCCGCTAGAACCAGTGACCAATACCTTCATAAGGAATAAACTCCCAGCGCGACATGCAACTTCAGACAAACTATAATTATCTCGAAAGGAGATCTCCATCTATTGGAGCTCAAACATCCATTGTGCTCAACCAACACGCAAATCATAAAACCCGCAACCGCTACCGATGGTGGGTTTTTCGAATCATCGCAATACTTGTAGGGATATTTCCGCTTGTATTGTTTGAGTTAATTCTGATGGCGTTGGATTTGCCGCGAGTTCCACCTCCCATCGATCCCTACGTTGATTTGCACGCTCTTGAGCCACTGTTTGTCGCAGACGACACTGGACACGTGATGTCGATTGGTAAATCACGGCTAAATCTATTTCGACCTGCTAGCTTTGCGAAAACAAAGGATCCAAAAACGTTTCGAATCTTTGCACTTGGTGGTTCGACAACGCAGGGAGAACCGTACAGTACCGAAAGTTCATTCCCAAAATGGCTCGAGTTAGGCCTCCAAACGGCAGTGCCTGATCGGCGCGTAGAGGTGATTAACTGTGGAGGATTGTCCTACGCCAGTTACCGAGTCTTGGCAATTCTTCGGGAAATACTGCAATATGAGCCTGACTTGGTGGTTGTATATACCGGACACAATGAATTCCTAGAAAAACGGACTTACGCGGACGTCCACCAATCTGATTCACTTTGGAGTAGGTCCCTTCGTTCGGTGGCAAGGCTGCACATGGTGCAGCTCGTCGATTCGATGGCAGGCTTTCGAGCAGAGCGAGCCACGCCGCCACGCGCCGTCATGTCCAAGGAAGTTGACGCATTATTAGATTACAGTGGGGGATTAGAGCAGTACCGGCGAAGTGAAATGGAGGCTTGGCGACCAGGAGTGGTTGTCCATTTTGGTTGGAATTTGCAGCAAATGATAAATGCCTGCCGACAGACCAAGACGCCTCTTGTACTTATGCGCCCGGTTTCGAATCTTTTGGACTGTCCGCCCATGAAATTCGAATTGGACCAGAATTTATCGGCAGAGCGACTTGCCGAGTTTGAGGTTCACTGGCAGGCAGCACAAACTGCGCGGCGAGCAGGGAATTCTGAGCAGGCCATGTTGGAAGTTAACGAGGCATTGCACATCGATAACAAGCATGCTGGTGCCCTGTTTTTGGGTGGCCGAATGTTATTTGAGCAAGGCGACTTTCCGAGGGCCAAAGAAATGTTGACACGTGCAAGGGATTGCGATGTCTGTCCGTTGCGAGCTCCAACCGAGATTTTGGATAAAATAACTGAAATAGCGAGTCATTTTTCGGTACCTATCTTCGACTGCGAAGCATTCTTCAGCAGGCAATCCGAACCGCCTTTCTTGGTCAGTGATCGGCAGTTGATTGATCATATTCATCCGCATATCGAGGGACACCAAGCCCTAGGTCGTGAACTGGCAAACTTGGTGATTGAGGCTGGCTGGATACTGCCGTCACAACCGAATTGGCAAAATGGGTTGACGCGTGTTTACGATGAATACTTACTGCAACTCAGCGAAGCATATTTTCAGAGAGGTCAGCAACGACTCATTGGATTGCGCCTATGGACTCAGGGGCGAGCAAAAAAGGTTGCAGAAGAAAACTCTTTAATCCCCTAAATGCAATTCAGAGTTGAAAAATCCTTAGGAACTGCGGAAAAAAAACTTCGGAGTTTCCATCGTGTTCCTTGGCTTTGTGTCTACCATCTGGATTCCATTTGATCCACGATTTGATTGGCCAATCGTTCGACCGCCCGCTGTTGGCTGGTAGCATAACTTTGACCAGACTCTGGTACAAACGTCGTATTCTGGCCGAAAAAGTAGGCTAATTCACCAATGGGAACTGGACGGTTTTCCATCAGCAAATTGCCTTGCCGATCGGTCCAAGTCAATTCAATGGCAATCATGTTATGGAGGGCTCGTGGTTCATCGGTCCGAGTCTCCGTGATCACACGTTTCATCTGCGAATTAACTCGGCAGTTGAGCGTGCTATCGGCGGCCGGAGAGGCAACTACCTTATAGGGAGTTCGCAATTCAATTGTTTTTTGAATTGCTTCCGTCAACTGCACTCCCAATTCGTGCCGCCAAGAATCGTTGCGAACGATTGGGACATAGATTGTACGAATGTTGGGATTAAACAAACTGGCGGTACCCACCTGATAACCTGCACAACCTGCCAGCATAACAGTCGAGATTGCCGTCATCCACAGGCAATAGGTGAGCGGACAGTGGTAACGTGTTCTCATCCGCGCAGACGATTCAAAACTTCCTTCGGATTGTAGCCTCTGAGCGATGCTACTTTCATAGGGACGGAGAGCTGTATATTGGACTTGTCGGCGTTCAGCGAGAAGTATTAAATAGGTCGTCCTACTGTGCATGAACGTTCAATTCCCGTGAATGAGTTTCACAGTTAGTCATAGGCGCCGGGGTTCTTTTCACGCCACGGACGGTCGTCTGTACTGCCAAATAACTTGCCCAGTGGATCCAGCCAATGCGCTGGTCGATCAGGATAATCGCTGAGCTCACTTATTTTCACCTGTGCTTGCTCTGCATAAGGCGTGTCAGCGTAATCATCCAATATGCGTTGGTAATGAAACTTGGCTGCGCCGTAAAGCTTGCCCAGACGACGGTATTCAGCTACATCCCAAATCCGTTCAGCCATGGACAAGCGAATGCGAGCGTAAGCTTCGTTCAATTCCTTTTGCTTTTCACGAGATTCGCTCGGAAACTGTTTGACAATTTGTTGCACGCGTTTTTGGGCATCTGTAAGCGGTACACTACTGTATTTTGGCCCCTGATAGGAAGCCAGCAAGCTCTCAATTTCGAGCATTTCCGCATTGAATAAGTGCTCGCTATCTGGATAGGTCATCCGCAATTCTGCGAACGTGTCAGCCGCAGCATCGTAGTCTTCGGCCTGCAATTGTTCGACTGCCAGTCGCATCGTAGCATCATCGCTGATCTGACCGGTAGGGTTATCGATACGTAGCCTCTCTAGGATGCGGCGGCCATGACCGCCGGTGTCGTTCCATGGGTATTTGCCATCGGTAAGGTTAACCATGAAAAACGGTCGATTGTCGACATGATGGGTCTTGATCCAGTAATCGGCTATTTCGAATCTTCTTGAATCTACATGATCCAAATACGGGGTCCGAGGATATTCCTTAACAAGCTGTTCATAAAGTAGTTCAGCTTGATGATAGTTTTCCGCGAAGAATTGGCTCTCCGCAGCCATCATTAAGGCATCTTGCTCAATATGCGAACTCTGCCAATTTTCTGCTGACTCCTCATATAGCTTGGCAGCCTCTTGAAACAGCTCGTGGCGTGACTTTCCGTCAGTAGATTTAGCTTCATTGAACTTTGCTTCCCCGGCAGCGAACAGGTTCTGCGCAAGTTCCATATCTTTTCGGCGAGTGGACCTCCATCCCATACGCTGCAAGAAATCGTTGGTCAGCCCCTTTTTTTCCGCACTGACTCCCTCTGGGCGATAGTCCTCGAGGTCTGTCGGAGAGTTAATCTCTTCACGTGCTTTTTCATAAGCAGTGAACGCAGAATCCTTGGGGGAAATCCAAGCGCACCCCGTGCACTGAAATGTTGCACAAAGGGTACACAGGATTAGGGCTAGATACGATGGTATGGCGCTATTCGGAGATGGACGGTTTCGGTGCGCACCATGAGTGTGCAGTAATACTAACTGGGACTTGATTGAGTACCAGCAATTGATCGCGGCTGCGACATGCAACTTGGATGCAAATTTACCAATGACGGCTAATGTTGTTCGCCGATTTGTCGGGGACATCCTTGTCAACGACCGAGCTCCTCTAAATAGGCGTGAAGTAATAAATTGCGATCGAGGAAATATGTTAGGTATTTGGTTATCAGCCCACGAATACTGCCTCTTTGTTCCATGGGGATCTCTTGCAATACCTGCTGGCGCCAAGCTATCGAACTATACTTCCGGAGTGTCTCCAAAGTTTGGCCACTGATCTGCATCATCAGCCGTGCCCCCTTTTGGCAATTTGTGCATAGCAAGCCTCCGGCTGCAACACTGAACACTTGGCGAGGCTCCGTTCCCATTGGAACCGCGCATTGGGCACAAAAGTCCCAGGTTGGCAAGTTGCCAATCAAACGCAATATCTGTAATTCGAGCCGCAGGACCAGGCTGTGCACTGGTAAATTCTCCTCGAGCTCTTGCAAGGTGATTGCTGCGAGGTCGTACATTTCTGGACACCGATCGCCTTTATCCGTAAGCCGGTCAAGGAGCTCCGCGACATAGTAGCCGGAGTACAGTCGAAGTAGACTACGACTTCCCGCCCTGAATCGTTTGTTAAGCTTGGCCTCGGTTAATAGGTCGAGTGCATCCGAGTTTTTATTAATGAACACTACGCGACATATTGAAAGCAGGTCAAGAGCAGCTTCGAAGGGGCTCTTGGGACGCCTGGCACCTTTGGCAAGTACAGAGATCTTGCCAAAATCGCGTGTAAATAGCGTTGCAATTGAACTCGTCTCGCTCCATGGGTAAACGCGCAATACGATGGCATCGGATTTTTCAAGAGACACGTCGCCCTCTGCGAAAAACTAAAACTCGGACACGACTAGCACAGCTGAGTTGTCGTTGCGAGCCCGTACTTGGGGATGCAGAATTACCTGTGCTCTTCTCATCAACTATGAATACTGAGGTCTATTGTTGCTTTGTCCTTCAGTGATCCTTAAGTCAAACCAGTGACTTAATAATATTTTTGGCTGGCGGCAACGGCCATTTCGTCACAGCGTTCATTTTCAGGATGACCGCTGTGCCCACGGACATGGTGGTAAGACATCTCATGCTGATTTACTAGCAAGTCCAGTTCTTGCCACAGTTCTACATTCTTGACTGGTTTTCTTTTGCCCCCCTCCACACGCATCCAACCTTTGGATTTCCAGCCCTTTATCCAGGATTGGAGGCCTTGAAGTACATAGCTGCTATCGGAGTATAATTCGACCCTGCACCGTTTTCGTAATGGTTTGAGTCCTTCAATAACGGCCTTCAGCTCCATGCGATTGTTGGTGCTGTCGCTTTCACCTCCGGCGCCGGTCAATTCCTTTCTAGTCTTTAGGTCCCGCAGGATAAACGCCCACCCTCCTGGGCCAGGATTTCCGCTGCAGGCCCCGTCGGTATAAAGCTGAACACGGCGGAGCGAAGGATTGGCTATAGAGGGCGAATTCTCTGAATTGTTAGATGTCACTTCCAATTATTCCAATACTGGGCCAATTTGTTCTCAACGTGTGAAACAAACAGAGTATTAGCTGAAGTTTGTAGCTCAACTTCACGCAAATCACAATTCGTAATTAGATTACTCAGCTCAATTCAAGGGCCCGAATTTCTAACAAGTTTGATAAATCCACAAAATGATGAAAAATCGCTATTTACCCCGTTGCCAAATGTCTTCACAATTCGCCGTGTAAATGGGACCAATATGCCTTGGGCCGACGATCATTGGATGATCATTTATGGCCCCGAGGAGCTTGTCAGGCTGTGGAAGGCCTTAAGAGTTCTGTAGACTCCTCAGGATTGTTCCCTACGGAATTCCATTACCAGTTTAGCAAGGAGGCTATCCAGTGAGTGTACGCGTGTTTATCGCAACTCTAATTCTCGGGGCGTGCGTCCAAGTACAAGTGTTTGCCCAAGCGACCCCAGCCGTGGCCGTTATTGACATCGGCTACATCCTCGAGAATCACCCAAGCATGAAGCAAGAGGTGGAACAGATTCAGAAGGAAATGGAAGCGGCCAGTGCCGAAATGGTCAAGAAGCGGGATCAGATCATCAAGCAGATGGAAATGCTGCGTCAACAGTACACTGAAGGCACAGCCGAGTACGAGCAACAAGAAAAGAAGATCGCCGAAGCGGATACTGCTCTTCGCCTCGAACTAGTCAAGCAGCAAAAGCAGTTTGATGAACGCCAGGCAACCGTCCTATTCAGTGTGTACAACGACGTCAAAACTTTGGTGAAAGCGGCTGCTGATGGGTGGAAGGCGCAGGTTGTTTTGCGAGTCAGCCGTCAGGAAATGGACGTTAAGAAGCCTGAGACCGTTGACTTCGTCATGCGTCAAGATGTGATCTACTACAACCCTGGTATCGACCTTACCGATTGGGTCTTGGAGCAACTGAAGGCCAAAGCAGGGAACACTGCTAGCCGCCCTGGCGCTGCCCCTCGCTAAGTGAACCACGTAGGCGGACTCGAGGATTTGCAATTCGCGAACGTGGATCAAACACAGCCAGCGGTGAAGATAAGAAACTTCTTCACCGCCGAGCGACCTCCTGTTGGGCACAAAAGGCGAGCTGTCGCTTCACGATGTTACAACAGGTCAAGGCGAAAAATCAAATGGAACGAGCTTTTTGTCCGGTCATTAATTGGGGAACCTCACATTTTCGGAAATCCTGGGCTTAGAGGCCTGAGCCAAAAACTAACATCGAGCCATCTCGAATGCTGACAAGTTCAAACCACGGTCTCACAGTTCCGAATATGTTCCTGGCGAAATGTACAAGCCGCAGCCATTGACAAGCTGTGTTATTCAATTAGTACCGTGATAAAGCTCCCGGACAAGGATGTCATGCGAGCACGCAGATTTCAAACCACGCTTAATGGACCATGTTCTGTAAGTGGTCGCGGATACTGGACCGGGGCACCAGTGACGGTAACTTTTTTACCGGCGCCTGCGGACTCTGGGATTTGTTTTTTTCGGGATGATATCCCCCACTTTCCGTCGGTTGATGCATTGGCGACATCTCGAGTGGGAATGCCCATGCGCACTGGCTTGAAAGCGGATGAATGTGAGGTCGACATGGTCGAGCACATCATGTCTGCTTTGTATGGCTTGCAGATTGACAATGCAGAGGTTCATGTCACGAGTCCAGAGATGCCAGGAATGGATGGCAGTAGTTTGGCCTATGTGCTCGCCCTGGACAGCGTCGGCAAGACGCAACTCCGAAGTCGCCGTGAAACATTTTGTGTGCGTGAGACGTTGCGCGTTGCAAATGGCCGTAGTTGGATAGAGGTTCATCCCACGGGCAGTTCTCGGCTTGAAATTGAATATCGGCTTGATTACGGGAAAGATTCCAGTATCGGTTGTGCAACGTTTGAAATTGCCTTGAACGAGGACAATTACTATCATCAGGTTGCACCAGCTCGAACGTTTATCAGTCAAGCTGAAGCGGAATCGTTGCAATCCCAAGGCTTAGCCAGGCATGTTACTGAGCGAGATTTGTTGGTCTTTGGAGATGAAGGCCCAATTAACAATCAACTTAGATTTGCCGATGAGTGTGCGCGGCACAAAGCGCTAGATCTGATTGGTGACCTGGCGTTGGCAGGAATAGATGTGATAGGAAGAGTGGTCGCTTATCGTAGTGGCCATCAATTGAACGGACAAATGGCGGAAATGATTCGTACTGTCTACGAAGCAGATATCAACGTAGCAAGCAGTCGATCCAGAAAAGTTGCATAAGACAAGGCATTGTTTACTTTTCATCAACGCAATTCGATCCGCTGGTCGGAGTTTGTAAAATCGTTGCAGCGATCAATACCCAAATCACCTTAATCCAAATTCTACAATTTGAAAGTTGGTAAGTATGGCCACAATTATAGCCCATACCGCCGTTGTCGACCCACGTGCAATCTTGGATGAGGATGTGCGCGTGGGGCACCATTGTGTGATTGGTCCACACGTTCAGGTCGGCAGAGGAACTCGCCTTGAGAACAGCGTTACACTCACAGGCCATACGACGATCGGCCGCGAAAACCACCTTTTTCCAGGTGTAGTGATTGGAGCTGAACCGCAAGACCTAAGCTACCAAGGCTCTCCAACCCAAGTGATTGTTGGAGACGGGAATATCTTGCGTGAATCCGTGACAATCAATCGGGCAACGGAAAAAGAAGATGGCGTTACGTCGGTAGGTAACAATTGCTACTTCATGACTTGTTCACATGTTGCCCACGACTGTAAGGTTGGGGATCGAGTCATTATGGCTAACAACGTTATGTTAGGTGGCCATGTTCACGTACAACATGACGCGACGCTGTCAGGCGGTGTTGCGGTTCACCATTTTGCCTCAATCGGATGCTACAGCTTTGTCAGCGGTTTGAGCCGCGTATTGCATGATGTGCCACCTTACATGTTGGTTGAGGGCTTCCCAGCTAGACCGCGCACGGTCAACGTAGTGGCACTAAAACGCAAGAACTTTTCACCTGAGGCAATTAAGATCTTGATGGAAGCCTATCGGCTTCTTTACCGATCGCGGGTCGGAATGGAGCATGCCAGAGAAATATTGTCAGGCGGAAAACCATTACTACCCGAAATTCAAGTGCTCTTTGACTTTATAGAAGACTCGCAAGGCGGTAGACACGGCCGTGGACGTGATCGGAGGAAAGCAGCGTGAGTGTTTTACGATTGGCCGTTATCGGTGCCGGACATCTTGGACGTATTCACGCCAAGTTGGCAGCATCGAATGAGCAGTTTGAAGTCGTGTCAGTCGTCGATCCAATTGAACAATCTCGCCAGCTCATTGCCCAAGAATTACATCTCCCCACAGCAGCTGACTACCGAGAGTTGTTAGGAAAAATCGATGCCGCCATAGTGGCCACTCCCACAGTCATGCACTATGAAGTAACTAGTGACTTATTGCGAAGTGGCGCTCATGTGCTTGTAGAAAAACCTCTTGCACACACTTCTGACCAAGCCCAACGCCTAGTCCATATGGCTCAGAGCCATCGGCGCGTCCTACAAGTGGGCCACGTGGAACGCTTCAATCCAATATGGACCGCTACCATACCGCAGCTTGGAAAACCGAAATACATCGAAGCGGTTCGCTCGGGTAAGTTTACCGGTCGCAGTACCGACATTGGGGCAGTGCTTGACCTAATGATCCACGATTTGGATCTTATCCTGTCCATTGACTCATCACCTGTCGAGCAAATTGCGGCAAGTGGATTAGCGGTCTTAGGATCTACCGAAGACATTGCAGAGGCTCGGATTGAATTTGCCAGTGGTTTGATCGCTACTTTACGCGCTTCGCGTCTAGCCACCGAAGCGACCCGCAAAATGCAAGTCTTTGGCACGCAAGGCTATGCTGAGCTCAATTTTTCAGCCGCAGGTGTCAATATTATCAAACCCTCGGAAGATGTGATCTTCCGCCGGATCGCATTAGATCGGATGACTGCCACGGAACGCTTGGAAATCAAGGATCAAGTATACGATAAGTTCTTTGAGGTCGAGACTGTGCACGCGCAATCGCGAAATGCAATCCTTGACGAACAAAACGACTTCGCCCTCAGCATTCTCTCAGGTACACAGCCCGTTGTCTCTGGAGCAGATGGTGCGAGAGCCGTTCAGGTCGCCAGTGAAATCTTGACATGCATCGCTGGTCGCGGATGGGACGGCAAGAATAGCCGTCCATGGCGAATGGGTGCCGGTGCGATGATTGAACCAGCGATTTTGCCTCTTCCAGCTCCTGCTGCGATCGAACAACCGATGAGAAAGGCAAGCTAAAGCTCTGCTTTGAAGTGTATCATGAGTCTCAATGGCCGCATGCGCATGCTGCGGGCAGGGCTCTCAGAAGCTTGAGTGCGACCTCCTCTGGCAAATTCACTCGCATTCCTAAGGTTGAAACCTCCCAAGCTGAGATTTTCATAGTGTCTTACAGGCGGGGAAGCGCATCCATGGGGTCCTCTCCATCTTATGGCATGCACTCAACTTGACGCTCGGCCCTAGTCTGCCGCTGGGCCGCATGTTTCAAGCTAAACAGGATTGCCTCTTCGCTGTTGCTCGTCTCCCGAACTTTCTCGTACTGCAGGAATGTGAGGGCAAGTGCCCTGCCGAGACAACGCCTTGACTCAAATCTTTGCGCGGACCCTGGAACCTGCCAAGACATGGAACCTGCCAAGACATGGAACCTGCCAAGACATGGAACCTGCAGAAACACATCCGGGGGCCGCGGCAAATGAGTTATAATCGGGGCTGAGTGTGAAAAGAGATATTAGCGACCCTACCGCAAGCAAGAAATGTGCATTGGCGTTTCATGTTGGTTGAGCCGAGCCTGTTTCCTTCAACGGTGGCCGCTAACGATCCTATGTGCATAATGGCACATACGCAAAGAGCTCTCAATCGAAAAGTACCGAGATCGACTGTCATGACTCGAATTCCATTTGCCTGCCTGTGGCTTGTTGGCCTTTCAGTAACTACTGCATGGCTGCCAAGCAGCTCGGCTGCTGACGTGTCAATAACTCAATCCAATGCTGCCTTCCTTTGGCAGAACTGCAGTGAATGTCACACTGGCGAAACGCCTGAGGCCGGGTTCTTAATACCGACTACTGATTTGGATGCGGAGTCTGATTCTATAGAGTCGCTGGACAGATGGATTAAAATTCATGATCGGGTTGCTAGTGGAGAGATGCCTCCCGACGGGGCACCAAGAACAAGTGCGAAAGATTTTCTCGAGTCCCTTAACAACAATTTAGTTTCTGCCGATCAGAAGTGGATTGCCAAGCATGGCCGCGGCGTGATGCGTCGCATGAATCGCTTTGAGTATGAAAATTCTATTCGCCAACTTTTGTCCGCTCCCTGGTTGCAGCTAAAAAGCATTTTGCCAGAAGATGGTGAGCTATATCGCTTTAACAAGATTGGTGTTGCGCTAGACGTATCCCACGTCAATATGGCGCGATACATGCAAGCTGCCGACTACGCCTTGCGCCAGGTAGTAGCCCGGCATGTAGCCAAACCAACAACCGAGGTCGTCCGTTACTATGCAAGAGAACAGGGATCTTTTAATCGTCGAGTGCATTTTACAGTCTTTAACAGAAGCCCAGAACGAGCTACCTTTCCATTATTAGGGTATCAAGCTGATCTAGACGTATTAAATAATCCAGAACAGCCGTTCACCGTTGGATCGGACGATCTTGACAAACGAGAATTGGAAGCCTTTGGGGTCGTGGCAAGTAGCTATGAACCTATTGAGATCTACTTCAGTGAGTTCAGAGCTCCCGAACCCGGCAACTACAAACTGAGAATTAAGGGCTACACGTTCTGGGCAGTTGGCGAGGAAGAGAAGTGGTGGCGTCCAAGACGGGATCTAACGGAGAAAGGTCGACGGTCCGAGCCGCTCACTATCTATTCGCAAATTCCGCCAAGACAATTGCGCCGGCTAGGGTCCATGGACTTTCAGATTGAACCAACAGTTCAAGAGCTTGATGTATGGTTGCTCGAGGGCGAAACCATCCAGCCGGATGCCGTCCGGCTATTCCGGTCTCGACCCCCAGGTGGTTGGCATAATCCACTTGCTGAAGCAGACGGTCAGCCTGGTGTGGCGTTCAATTATTTGGAGGTAGAAGGGCCGATTCAATCACAATGGCCTCCCGCGGGTCACGAATTGCTATTTGGTGATTTACCGCTGAAAGAAGAGTCGGGACGAGTTCTGGCGGTTTCAGAGCAACCTCTCGTAGACGCAAAGCGCCTACTTACACGATTCGCAGAGAATGCCTTTCGCCGGCAGCCCACCATTGAAGAACTTTCTACATTTTTGAAAGTAGTTGAAACTGCGCTAAGCAAACAATGGAACTTTACGGATTCCATGCTGGCGGGATACACAACCATACTCTGTTCACCGGGGTTCATCTGCCTAGACGAACAGCCCGGTGAGCTCAACGCGAACGAATTGGCCACTCGCTTGGGATTGTTCTTGTGGAATAGTACTTCGGATGATGAATTAACCATCAGTTTGCGAGGAGGGAGGTCTGATGCTCAATTGAGAGAGCAAGTGGATCGCATGCTGAACGATGCTCGATCACGGCAATTTATCGATACCTTTCTGGCTTATTGGCTGGACCTACGAAAGATCAACGATACATCTCCAGATGAATTGTTGTATCCAGATTATTACTTGGATGATGCTCTGGTAGATGCTGCCTTGGAGGAGACTCAGCTTTTTTTTAGTGAGTTGATTAGCGAGAATCGCCCTGTCAGCAACTTGGTTGAAGCCGATTTTACTTTCGCGAATGAACGGTTAGCAAAACACTATGGGTTACCGCCCTTAATTGGCGCTCAGATGCGCAAGGTAGCACTACCGGCCTCATCCGTGCGAGGTGGCCTGTTGACTCAGGCCAGTATACTGAAGGTTACAGCGAATGGCACGACCACTTCGCCAGTTAAACGGGGTGCTTGGGTGAATGAACGCATTCTCGGCGTAGCGATCCCTCCGCCCCCCAAGAGTGTACCTGCGATCGAACCCGATACGCGTGGGGCAAGTACCATTCGCCAACAGTTGGATTTACATCGCGTAGACCAAGCCTGTAATATTTGCCATCGAATCATTGACCCCGCTGGACTGGCGTTGGAGAGTTTCGACGTGGCGGGTGGTTATCGCGAGTTTTATCGTAGCCTTGGTGAGGATGGTGAACTGCAGCTCGGGTATGGAAAAAATGGCCAACCCTTTGCCTTTCGTAGAGGTCCCACGGTAGACTCAACCGGGGAACTTCCCGACGGTCAGCGATTCAGTGATGTAAGAGAACTGAAGAAGATGTTGAGCGCTGAAGCCCGCGAGCTGGCGAGAAACTTGATTGAACAACTCTTGCTTTATAGTACAGGCGCTCCGCCGCATTTCAGTGACCGAGAGGAAATCAATCTAATGTTGGATCGTTTGGCCCCTGCAGGATTTCCCATCCGGTCCATTATCCACGAAGTAGTGTCCAGCAAGATGTTTCAGTGCAAGTAGAGACCATAAATCTGTTTTCTCGTGGTGCTGCACATTCACGACCTGTGGACAAGTTTCTTTGGCAATGGATTGATCCGAGTTCCTAAAACAACACTTTTTGACTCCATCTTCAACTGATTTTGGAAGCCCTCTCTTATGCACAGCTTTACAACAAAACTACTCGTGTGTGCGATTCTCTTGTCCTTTCTATTTTTGTGCTCACCTTCTTTGAATGCTCAGACAGCAGGCGATGGGTTTCAACCGCTCTTCAATGGACGTGACCTCGATGGCTGGGTGCATGTAAATACTCCCGAGGATACCTGGCGGGTGGAAGACGAGTTGTTGATTTGCAGCGGCAAACCAATTGGCGAGATCCGAACTGTTGACATGTACCAGAACTTCGAGTTGAAATTGGAATGGCGGCATATGGTGCCAAAAGGAAACGCAGGCGTATTTGTTTGGGCCGATGACATTACATCCCGAGGTGTACCATTTCATCGAGGAATTGAGGTCCAGGTGCTCGAGAACGCCTACGGCAACAATGAAAGTCACACCACACATGGAGATATTTTTCCAATTCATGGAGCTAAGATGGTACCCGTCAATGGGCGTGGTAACGGTAGTCGCGCATTTCCGACTCAATGGAGGTCCAATCCCAGTCCCGAATGGAATCATTACCATATTGTCTGCAATTCAGGTAACATCTCGTTGGCGGTCAATGGCGAAATCGTTACGCAAGGAAAAGCGGCAAGCCCGTGCAAAGGCTATATTTGTCTTGAATCTGAAGGTGGCGTGGTTCACTACCGAAATATCCAAATCAAGTCCTTGCCTGACTCTCCAATTTCAGATTCCGATACTGCGATAGCCAACCGCGGATATCGATCCCTGTATAGTGGTCTGGATCTGAGAGGCTGGGAAACTGAATCGGCTGCGGATTGGGGGATCAATGACTGGGTGCTCGCACATGTAGGGCGAGGGATGGCAACTTTGAAGGCCGTGCCTCAGCAAACGATCTCTGGGTTCATTGCAGATGTGCGACTAGGTGAAAAGTCAGCGCAGTTGGATGTCATGTTACCTGGTCTTGCTGATCAGGTATCCATCTCGGGATCTGAGAATAGTGAATTCGCCTCCTCACTAATGAGTGTCAACGCCTGGAATCGTTTGGAGTTTTCATTGCAGGACGATCCACCAAATGTCAAAGTTAATGGAAGGTTGTTTTCCTTGCAAAGTTTGAGCGACAGCAAGGTTCACAACGAAATACGCTTTTCCGCTTCAGGCAAACTCGATTTGGCCAATATCTTCGTTCGTTGAAGGCGCCAGCAGATGCCCCCCCCTGCTAGCCTCAGAAAATCCTGCTAGCCTCAGAAAATCCTGCTAGCCTCAGAAAATCCTGCTAGCCTCAGAAAACTCTGTTGGCTCCAGAAATTCCTACCGCACTACATGTTGCGGTCATGGGGGTTGTATCGATTAGGTGGCCATGCGGGTGCGCCGGGCTAACCAAAATCCTTGTGAAAGACCTCTTGGTCCGCGTCAAACGGTTTAAAAGACTCTGCCGGTTGCGTAACATAGATAAAGCTTCCTCTGGGACAGGTCTTATCTAGTAACTCGAAAATGCCAGCTTGGATGGTCGGTGCATCTCGTTTCATAACCCAAAAACTTCTAAGCTTACACGTCGCATGTTGGCCTGTTTCGGGCTGCGCGCGTAGCAAAGGACATCATTTCTATCCGATCCTTCTGATCGCGTTTTTGACTTGCTGGGCTGTTGCCCAAGAGCCAACTGAGGATCCTATTGGTGCCAGCTTGCCGGATATATTATCGGACGGAACTTTGGACGCCAAAGCGAGATTGTGGTTGTCCGGTGACTCGGGTGCTCCAGTCCTGGTGCCAAATATGACTCTTAAGGAGTTTCTACAATTAGAAGACCAGACGCCCACCATTAACGAAGAAAACTATTTTGACGAGATCGTTCTCAATGTTCGCATCTCGGATGACAGCGAGATTGCAGAGGTTGAAGGTCGCTTTACCGTTACTCTCGGCGCGAGAGCGGAGCAAAAAGCATCCATTCAGTTGCGTATGGAAACTTGCCAACTCTCAGAAACGTCCTCGACAATCCCTGATTATCGGATACTTGCCAGCCGAGACCAACCCGGTTGGCAATGGGACGTTAAGGGGCCGGCGAACAGCCAGCAGACAGCCTCCATTGTTGCCGTTACGAAGATTCAGGCCGAAGGCGATTTGAAACATGTGAGGCTTTCACTCCCCTACTCTCCATGCACAATTAATGTATTGCTACCGTCGAGCGCTGTGGACTTCGAAGTTCTGGGGGAAGAGATAGTCCGACGGCAGCCATCTTCGGATGGCGTCGATATGCAAATATTAAGTGAGGGAGGTGAAGTCGGTTTTAGTTGGCGTGACTCAAGCAAGATCGCCTACGCAAATGCCATTGAGGCTAGCAGTCTCACGCAACTTCAGATCAGTGATTTGGCTGAGCCATGGCTCGCAAGTACGGATGTGGAATTACGTTGGTATGGACGATCCGCAGGCGACACAATACGCATTCGTTTACCTCAGGGGGCTCGTTGGAGAAAGAAACCTGCTTCCGAATTTGGCTGGTTTTCGACGACGTTTGTTTCGCGCTCACCCTCAGATGAGAATACCAATCGTGAGACCACTACAGCTTCGAACTCCGAAGTTGCAACCGATGAATGGGAGTTGGTTGTAAAGAACTACAACCCGGACAATCCTCAGCCAATTAAGCTAACACTGGACTGGCAGTGGGACCCTGACATCCAAGTATCTGGAGAATCATCTTCTGTTGAGGTTAAGGTACCTCAAATCGAAGGTACAGATATCCAGTCTGGACAAGTCGAATGTCTTTTTCCAGCCGTCTACACGGTTGGCTGGGAGGTTGACGGTGGAACGAGGTTGCTTTCTCAACAACGGCTGAACGACCAATGGTCGCAAAAGCAGCTTGCATTTCAATATCACCACCGGTCTCTTGACTTGAAGCTGGATTTCAAACGTGAATTGAGCTTGCCTATTGTTCGCCCCACATACTTAGTTACTGTGGACAATTACAAACTGACATTAACAGCTTGGCTCGAATGTTCATTTGTTGCCAACCAAGACCTGTCTCTTGGAATCGTGCCTGGTGATTGGATCATCGAGGACAACACGGTGCGGGCAATAGCGAGCATGGAATCGCCTTACGAGCGAGGCGAAGTTATCGAGTTTGTTGGGCAAAAAGACGGCAGCTACCGAATAAGTGGGAACCAACTAGACCTGGATGGCCTCCCGAATTCTCGTCGCATCGATCAGATTTGGCGGTTCACAGCTGAACGCAGCTGGACGTCTGATGACAACTCGGCGTTGGAATTCCAAATACCATCTATTATTCGAGGCCTCAATGATTCTGGTGAACAAGAGGTAGGGCACGGTTCAGGAGTACTGTTAGTTAACGCCACTGATAATCTACTCCTCCGATGGCGTGAAACGGCCAGTAACGGATTGTTGCCCGATACGTTTGGCAAAGGTTTGGTGCCGTTTATCGAACCATTGGAATTGCGTACGCCACTGGCCTATCGTTTTCAGAGCAGTGTCACAATTCCGAACTGGGCAGGACAGGCTGAACCGCTTCCACAACAAATCAGTTATGCACAGACGGCAGAGTTGAATATTCTCACAAATGAAGTTCAGGTTGTGCAAACCTGGCAACTGGGAATCAACAATTCGCCACTCGCAGATCTAGAGTTCGAAGCCCGAAGCGATGTCGTAAACTTTCGCTCGTTACAATTGTTTGTCAACGGAGTACTCTATCCGGTTGCAACAACGCAAAATAGTAATATTCAGGACTCTAAAACCTTGACGTGGCAGGTAATGCAAGCGCCATCGGTTCCAGCCCTGCGAGGTCAAGCCGAAGTGCGAGTGATTTCTACGCTACCATGGCAAAGCTCAAGCAGTCGAAATAGCCAAACTGAAATTGCCAACTTTGATCCGATCGAGGTTCCACTAGTCAAGTTCAACTTACCAGAAAACTGTGTTGCAACGGACCAACGTTGGGTGATCAGGGATACCAGCCAATATGATCTTGTCCGCGCGGCGGAAGACCTCTTGGACCCAAATTTGTCACCGCAGACGGTGAAGCGGGTTGGCGAGTTCACGAATCTTATAGGAAGATCTGAAAGCACGATCTCCGTTTCGGTCTTGCCACGATCTACGTTACAGCATTCCGCTGTGAGTGTTGGTAAAAGTTGGTTACAAACAGCAATAACTGGTGATCGGCGCCGCGATCGTTTTTGTGCAGAAATTGAAACTGCTGACGAGCAACTGAAAATTCAACTGCCTGCATCAGCCGATGTTATGGCTGTGGCGGTCGACGCAAAGCAGCTCGAAGAGTCCGAACTATCATACGACATTTATACGGACAGCTTAACTATCAATTTGGATGCGACCAATCCGCTCTTAAAGCATCGTATTGAAGTTTTTTACCGTTTACCGCAAGAATTGGGTTGGGCAACGTCCATGGAAGTGTCTTGTCCCAAAATCGAGAACGCTCAGTATCTCGATAGGTTTTATTGGCAGTTGGCGACACCAACTGTACAGCACCTTGCATGGAGCCCACCGGAACTGACTGCGGAATGGAATTGGCAATGGGGAGGAGTTTGGTGGACTCGGGCAAGTCGCATCGATCAACGCGGACTTGAAGCTTGGGTGGGAGTTTCCTCTCAATCAGATTTGCCGCTAGCAGCTAACACATACGTAATGAGCGGATTTGATTTTTCGAAGCCACTTTCCGTACTGATAGTGTCTCGCTTTATCCTGTGGTTGCCCGTGGGTTTGCTATCGATTTCTACGACGACATTATTGCTACGACTTCGACCAAGTCAGCGACCATACTTGGCATTCTTTCTATCTGTTTGCGCGATTGCGGCGGGATTAATCGTCCCAGATCTTGCCGTCATGGTAGGGCATGCTACCGTTCTGTCACTTGGATTGGTCCTCTTAATCTTTGTCACTCAAAGTGCGATGGATTCTCGCCTGCGCAGGAGAAGTATTTTCAGTTCAAGACCCTCGACCTATCTCGAGCGCGTATCGAACATGCCTTTGCCGACGAGTGGCAAGACTTCGGTGCCAGTTCCTCAGCCCAGTTCGACCGCGCAGTAACGGAGGAATCGAATGCAACTTGCTTCCTTCCGTCGCCACATGTTTGTAGCCCTGCTATTGGGATTCTTACTAAGCAACCAGGCTGAGGCAGTTCCACCCGACTGGGAGGTTCTTCGAGTCTACTATCCTGCCGACCAAGCGAATCGGTTGATCAATCGCAATTACCTACCTATTGAACTGGAAGACCTCGAACAATCCCTTAAGCGAGAGTTCGATCGAAGACAAACTGATGTGACTGATTCTCCAAGCCTTACTCGAGCCATTTACGTCGCAAGTATTGAAGGGGATAAACTGGTCTCGGATCTAAGTTGCTGGACGATAGAGGGTTCGAACCTAACTCGGACATACGATGCCGGCAAAGTTTCGTTTGCAATCCATAATGCTCGCGATATACCTGCCGATTCTGAACAGCTATTACAAAATCTGAAGTATTCGTCGCAGGGATCGCTCGAAATCACGGATACTGGCGAGGTAGTTGACCGTTGGTTTGGTTTCAGTCAATCCGCTGAAGCTAGCCGTCCGGAGGAACTCATGTTCAATCTTGAAGTCCCGCCGGCTAAGGTTGCCGATCTCTACCTACTTACCCCTGCACATGCCGTCTTAGAGTCTTCTTTCTGCGTTATTGAATCGGGACCACAAGTTATCGACTCTTTGCCCGAACTGTGGCGTAAGTTCGAGCCGATAGCGGGAAGGCAAATCGAAAACGAACAAATGAAGTGGTGGCGAATTCGCATGTCTGGAGTTGCACATTGTCCGATTGTCTACAAGTACAAGCGTTGGAATAGCTTGAACTTTCCTTGGCTCGTGGATAAAGCCGATCTAAAGTATACGCTCTCTCCAGAGGGAATCGAGGTAACGGCTGACTTTGCAATTTCAAAACCAGCCCAACGCGATTTTCTGGAAATGGATATCGATTCCCCGCTACGTATCTTAGACGTTGAGGTCAACCGCACTACGAGTTTGTGGCATATCCTTCCCGAGCAATCACTGGAAGGCAAATATCGAATACAGATACAGATTCTGGCAGATGTGGATAGGGAGAGTAATGCCGTAACTCCCTTGGATATTACAGTTCACTGCATGGCACCCATGCAGCAGGATTTCGAAGGTCCTACACAGATAGTGCTTCCCGGAATTTCCATTCGAGGAGGTTATGTGACGCGTGGACATACGCGAACTGCGGGGAGTAGCGGCCTGTTGTTACAAGAATTCAGAGTGAAAGAATGGACATCAAGATATTCTGGCGTTCGCACAGCAGATGAAATATCTTTGCTAGAAGGGACTTTATCCAATGTTGAAAAAGACCTCGCTTCAGCAGTATCCTCGACAACTCAAGATTTTTGGGACGCCGATTGGTTCGGTAAATTGCCTCCAAGTACATGTCAAGTCGTCGAATCACCAACAAGGCTGCATGCAGAAACACTGACAAAACTGTCAGTACAGCCCATGTCAATAAGTGCGTCGACAAGATTAAGATTGGTTGGCTCTTCTCTGCAATCTAATCGAATGCGCATTCTGATTAACGCCGGTTGGTTCCTTGAGCAGTCCGACTTACTTAGTAGTTCGGCCGATGGCGTCACTCTACAAATTATTGAAAGCGCTCCCGGTTCGGAACATCAAAGCGAAATTCTCCTGCAATGGGATGGCCAACAACAGCAAATAGATGCTGAACTAGATTTACTGGCACACAGAGTGCAAGTGAATTCCGACAATAGTAGTCCATTGGACCTAATGGCGCCTCGACCGATAACATTCTTTGGCGGCACGCAGGAGGATTTCTATACTGTTGAACCCTCTAGCAATTACGAAGTTCTAGTCACCAGTGAGCTAATCAATCAACAGAGGTTGGTTTCTGACCTTCCCTCCTGGCAATTGCCATTGCTACCCAACCAAGCAAATCGTTGGTATTTCCAGGGTACGGGAAGCTCTCTTCCTCCAGTAAAACTGGTTGCATCAGCGGGCACTTTCTCAACTCAACTATTTGCGGTACTGCGGTCCCAACCTGACAACAAACAACTGGAAATAGAATACTCTATTTTGTGTGAGCCCAGGTCGGGCGCTCTTGACTCACTTGCATTTCAAATAGTTGGACTTGTGGATCCGGGGCAATTGGAGTGGAGACTAGATGATGCCGTTCAGTTGAGAGTGGATCCAAACGCCACCAGGGCTTTAAATGCGGCTTCAAAAAATTCACATATCGTGAACCTTATGTTCCCTGCTCCGCTTGTACAGAGATTCCGTATAACGTGCCGAATGCTGATACAACTAGAAGAAGCCGAAGCTCGGTTCTCTCTGCCTTCCGTGGTGCCCATTCAAACGAGCAATTCAGAACTTGTTCTAGCAACGCCCAAAAACCTAGACTTGGTTCAAGGAAGTGAAATTGTAGAAATCATAGAGGCCGAATCGGCTGAGAAGGCACTCAATGAAAGCAACCTCGCATGGGAAAGTGGTGGCTACATCCTTCACTTGCGGCCTGACCACTTGCCACAACTGACTTTCGAACGCTCTAGCTCCCCTCAAAAAAATAGTGGATGGGCTTGGGGGGAGAACCTTCAACATTGGATATTTACCGACGGCACGCAATTACACACAGGAAGATGGGAAATTGAGGGCTCGAGTCCCAGTACTCAATTTATTATCCCGCCTGGCTGGCAACTTCAAAGCGTAAAGCTCGATGGACGTGAGTCGGATTATGAGATAGAAGGTGACGGACAGTTAGCAATCACTACGCCAGATCTTCATCGGCATGTGCTTGAGCTAGTTCTTAAGAGCCATAGCGCACCTGTGCAGATCATTTCAAGCCTTGAAGTACACTCGCCTCAAATCGCTCTGCCGGTTCTCCATCGATCGGAAGACATTCGCTTACCTCCAAGTCATGTTCCGTGGATCCCACTCCTAAAAAGTGGTGTGTCGTATAGGTTAATCGACCGATTGCTGCCATCACGCTGTTGGAAATTGATTGCTCCGGATCCGGTGGTAGAAATGGAGCAGATGCAAACTGGGCGAAATCAAATGGAGAGTAACGAATATCTACATTCTCAAGTAAAGAATTCGGCAGACAACTCAATCCACGCTGCGATAACTGTATGGGTCATTGCTCGGACGTTTGTCAGCTGCGTTGCGATCGGATTGGTTGTTTTGGTGGGTGTAATTTGCTGGTGGATTGGCGACTCTTCACCATATCGTTGGTGCCTATTACATTTTTCGATAGCCGCCTGGACTGTTTTGGCACCTGCCTCAAACGTACCCATGCTTCAGCTTGCGCTTTTGGGAGTTGGATTGGCAACGCTCATAAAATTGGTGTGTCTCGTCTTACAATCACATCACTCACGTAACGACAAATCGAGGCAGGGCTCCACAGTGGCAGGCTGGCTAAAATCCAACGGAGTTACAAGCGTAGCAGTACTGATTTGTTCATTTGTCCTCAGCTCACCTGCTTGGGCAGTACCGCAAGTTGAATCTACAACCACGGAGGTTTCGGATCGAATATTTGGAGTACTCATTCCGCTTGACGACGAAGGACAAGTTGACGGAGATTACGTCTATATTCCTTCTCAGTTGAGGCAATTGCTAAATGACACTCCCAATAACTCACTGTCTGATCGTTCACCAAAGATTCTAAATGTCGATTATACGTTGCGATCGCGGCAGACCACGATCGATCTTAGTGCTGAATTCCGCTTGCAGGTCTCAGTACCTCAATCAGAAATACGATTGAGTTTTCTGTCCGATGAATTAAGACTCTCCCAGGGATTTGTTAACGGACAAGAAATCTTCGTAGGCAATCGGCTCAGACAAGAATCGGAAGCGGTTGTATTTCAGTCCTTGGAGGCTGGGATCGTGCGATTACGACTTGATTTCAACGTATTGCGGACCAACCTTTCCTTCGATGAGAACAGTTTTTCGGTTCGAATTCCGCGAGTCGCAAGTGCGCAGATCCGCTTGGTAGGCTTTGCCAACGATCCAAAAGTTAATTCTCACTCGGCATTGCAACGTAACGTCTCTGGAGATTTACAAGCGGAATTGGGTCCTCGGGATATATTGCAGGCCAGTTGGAGATCCAATTCGATTGGTGCCATAAGTGCATCCAACTACAGCGTTATTTCAAACGCGTGGGTGCATGTCGCCGGCAACCAAGTTGTAAGTCAGACTCAGCTTGATATACGTCGAGCAAATACATTGCCTGACGTTCTTCATCTTTTCATAGAGAATGGCTGGGAACCGATTGGTACGCAATTGGGAGATGCAACGATTATCGAAACAGAGCAAATACCGGTTGGTAATCGTCGCATGTACGCGATCAAAAAACCGCATGATCAATCTGATGTTTCGATTAGTGTTTTGTTGACTCCCATTGAGGGAACGAGCCTAGTTGGATTGTCGATTCCATTCCTTGGGCTTCTGGAAACTTCTACACTTACTCAAAACCGGTTTCTGACCTTGAGTAGCGATGTTCATGCGCTATGGAAAGTTACCGGCATCGATCGCTGGTTGCCTGCACTTGCCAACGAGCACATTTCATGGCGACGAGGTGAACTCGGTGATAACAGTACGACTCTGCGGGTTCCTAGTGGGTCAATTACGACTCGGCTCCAGCCTCTTGTGCCTGTACGACCGTTTGCGGCTGAATCTTGCGAGATGCATATCTATTCAAATGAATTGAGAATCAAATACGTAACGGATCTATTCTCGGACGTTCCAGGTCAACCACTTTCATTACAGATTCCAAAGGCCTGCTCACTTACTAATGTTACGGTTAATGGACACACTGCTGTCTATTCGATAATTGAACGATCTGAGGTCCGAATCGCGGAGATTGGGCAAAACGAGATAACTCCTAGACAGCAGATTCGAGTTGAATTAAACGTTCCTATCTTGGATGTTCAATCTCTAAAACTACCTCGAGTCATCCTAAGGGGCTATCGAATTGAAGATTCCGTCCTCTCTGTCTACGCTCATCATGCCGTTGACGTAATTGCTGAGGTTGCCGGCGACAGCGAGTTTCAGGCTGGAATATCCGAAATCAATCAGCGTCATCGGCTGGAGTCTCTCGAGTACTTGGTCGGACAATGGCAACAAATCGACAATGCATTGGGAACTACTCCTGAGTTCCCAATGTTTTACCCGATTGACTTTTCGATGCGTGAATCAAAGCTAGACCTGGCTGGCACAGCCATAACTACTATGGATCGGGACTCTCAAGGATGGCTTGGAAGTTACTCGCTCTCAACGGAAAATATGGGAGGTGCTATCAACTATTTGTTCTTTGAAATCCCATCTTCCTTAAGAGACAATTTGGTTCTGAATTCCAGAACTCGCATCCTGCCGCTTGGTGATTCTGAAAAATCGTTGCTATGTGTCGCCATTGAGTCGAGTGACGCACTTCAATTGGATATGCATTTCCGCCTTCCCGCTGTTGTTTACAGCGCGCAAACCATATCACCGCCCTTCATTCGGCCGATTTCTGATATTAGCGTACAGAACTTCATTTCATTTCCACGCATGTTGGATTCGCAAGAGATCGAATGGAGCTACGCGGCAACACAAGTGGATGCTTCTCAATTAGGTGAGTCGGCTTCGAGAACCTCCGAGGACCGAACCGTCTATCGATTTTCCGATCGTCACACATTGGCGAGTTGGAGCCAGCAGTCCCAGAAAACCACTCCTATAACCATCCAATTTGCTCATATCAACTTAAAGCAGCAAAATGAAGATGCAGGTATCACTGGGGAAGTGCGATTATGGTTAGAGCCCAAAGGAAACACCTCGCTAGAGTTTCAATTGCCCAGGAATTGTGCTTTTGTAGGTGCTGAAATCGACTCACTACCTGTGGCTGCCCACTTCGATACTAAATCTGAAAAGTATCGAATCTTGCTTCGACCAAATTACTTACCACTCAATTTCCGTTTGCTATTGAATTGGCCACTGGATTCGAAAGCTGAAACATTCGGCATACGCCTTCCACAATTCCCTGACGTTAATACGGTCGAGAATTTAACCATTGCGATTCAATCTGACAAATGGCACCTAGACGGTTCCATGATGAGCGGTAGTACCATTTCGCAAGCTGCGGTGCGTAAGTGGTGTGAAATACTGAGCAAGACCTTTCCGATCTTGCAATCGCGGTCAGAAACCGAGTTAAGTGCTTGGTTTGCAGCCTGGCATCCGGATCATGTCGGACTTGATAGTAACGCGGCCATAGGTGAGATAAACTCTCTTTCATGGCTCGACGAATCCGCGGCCCCGCCTCAAACGGTTACTGAATGCTGGAATTCGTTGGCAAATCAAATTGGAATTATGGCAGAAGATAGTGCGGGAGAGGATTCGACTAGGATAGGCCAATTATTAGTATCAAATGAGATCGAAGTACTTCCCACGTCTGTCAGCCTCCAAGTGGAAAGCCTGATCAATTTAAGGGAAACGAAACGGGTAGTCTACAAATGGCATCAGTATACGGCTGCGGGCCTCTTGCTTATTGCCATGGTCCTGGCCTTCAATGTAGCGGATGCCTGGGGAGCGTGGGCGCTTAATTTCTTTCAACAACATTTTTGGGCATATTGGTTGTTCTTATCCCTCGCCATGTGGTTGGTCCTTCCTGTAACCTGGCCAGGTCTTGGCGTCCTGGTTCTCGGTGGATGGATATTGATAAGCCAATGGAATGAGAGACGCATCCGGGCCAAGCACCTGCTAAGAGGTGCTTGATTAGACAGTTGTATTTCATTCATCGGTAGCAAGTCGGAGTCTGATATTTTGGTGCGTTCCTTGACGCTCTACCAGCAACGTGACTAAATCGCCCGGGCGGTGTTTATCAATAGCTGCCAACAAGTCACTAGCAGAACTTATGTGCTGCGAGTCAAATTCCACAATACAGTCGGCAACCGATGTATCGACGATGTTGTAGTCTCTATTGCGGACTAGACTGAAACCCCGCAAGCCAGCATTTGCCGCAGGTCCACCCTCAGCTACTGATACTACGAGCACTCCACGACTGCTTTCGTAAACACGTTCAATTCCTATACTAGGCCGTACGACGCGCCCACCTTGTAAAAGTCGCGGCACAACACGAACCAAAGTGCTAACTGGGATTGCCAAACCAATTCCCGCGCTATCGACACCATTACACATGATCGCAGTGTTCATTCCAATCATTTTTGAGCTGGTGTTTAGCAATGGCCCACCGGAATCACCTTGATTAATTGAGGCATCAATCTGAATAAGTGAATGAAGCTCGTTTCCATCTTTCGAGTGTATTTGTCGATTCAAACTCGAGATCATGCCACTGGACATACTGCGCTCCAAACCGAATGGATTGCCAATGGCGTAGATTCGCTGACCTTCTTGTAGTCTTGGATCTACAGAGAATTGAATTGGGAACAATTCGTCGTCCAAGGGACTAATTCGAAGTATCGCCACGTCTGTGAGTGCATCTTCTCCAACTACAGCGGCAGGATAGGAATTTCCATTGTGCAGGCTGACTACAATCCGACTTGCACCTGCAATAACATGCTGACATGTGAGAATATGTCCTTGCTTGTCAATTACCGAGCCACTACCGGTTGCCTCCCGCAACTGAAGCGGTTCACCTAAAAAAGATTCCCGCAATACCTCTGTCCTGATGTTTACGACGCTCCGGTTGCATTTCTGATAAACCGCAATGCTGACCCGCTCTTCGGGTAATAAGTCGACTTCATTCACTCCGTCGACTTCGTTCGCTACGTCACCGCGTCCGAATTGTTGGCCCAGTGAACTCGGAATAGGAAAGGGTGGGAAACCGCTGTAGATTACAATCTGTATAAGGATCGGTATGCAATTACACTTCGCAAGTGCTGTGAAAACTGAATACATCGCTTGTTGCCACTTGTGAGCGGTTTGTCTTTTTGTGTTCGCTATCGTTCCGGCTATCGGTAGGGGCTAGTTTTCCCCTCTTACTCCAAAGATGATGATTTTGGAAGATGAATTCTTTTTGCCTTGGATCGATACAACAGTTGATGGCCAGAAATACATGTTCGGACGATACAAAGGAAGAAAAAATGCCGGTCTGCATCGAGACAGTCATGCCTGAGCGCGGACTCCGATTGACTGAAGATAATATGGAGAGTAGCAAACGGTCCCGCTTTTAGAACGGTTTCGCGTTGGTAACCTACGGGAAAACCAAGAATCTTCGGCTTTTTGACAGCATTTCCCTTGGGATTCCTTCCCATACTATGTAGATACTCATGTCGATTGTGGTAATTACTATAATTAGTGCCAAGTTTGGCGGATCAGCGACAAAGTAGTCTACGGGAAGTGACGATAACCCGCGTAGGCACAGAGACTTGCTGCATGGAAGGGGCATTTTCTTGCAGATGGTCTCACCCTATCTTATTATCAGCCGCAAATTGGGTTCACCTCTTACGGGTAACATTAAAGTAATTGCGACCTCCGTCATTGCGTATTCGCGCCGACGCATTTGCCGGAAATAGTTCGAGGTCTAAAGGCAATGACCTTTCCAATCTCTGATGAAGTTGAGCTCGCGAAACGCGTCCAAAGTCAAGATACAGTTTTCGTCGTAGATGACGATCCGATAATTTCGAGCGTGATTCAACAGATGCTCGAAGTTGGGGGTTTTCGTTGCCGCAACTTTACTAGCAGCCGTGCGCTTTTATCAGCATTCTCCGCCGACGTTAGTTGTGTGCTAACCGATTTACTGATGCCTGACGGCGATGGCAGCGAGTTGATGCAACAGTTACACAATATCGATGGTGACCTTCCAATTATCGTTCTCACTGGCCATGCTGACGTTCCAACGGCAGTTCGTCTGATGGAACAAGGCGCAGTTACGATTGTCGAAAAGCCACTGCAAGGTCCGGTTCTCGTTGCGGCGGTTCGAAAGGCCATTGATCGAGCGCGGAATCTGCGTTTCCGCAGAGATGAAGCGCATCAAGTGCGGTCGCGAATGGCCCAGCTCTCCGATGATGAGAAAGAGGTCATGCGCGAGCTAGTCGCAGGTGCCCAAAACAAGACCATTGCCACTCGTCTTGCACTTAGTGCTCGAACGGTGGATCGACGTCGCCGAAGCGTGCTGAACACGATGGGGGTCAGTTCTGTACCGGAACTCGCCACCCTCCTTGCGAAGCACCATCTCACCTAGTTCGGGTCGCATCGACGTATTGCGTGTGTTTTCATGCAAATCACTGATCAAACGGGTGAAAACACACTACTCAACTTTGAAGTTTTCTTTTATGAATCTCTTTGGGCATCTGGGGATTACTTGTTGAATGCCTATTAGGGTACTTTCGGTTTGCAGAATTTATCTAACCAATCAAAAAAGACTCTTCCCCAAAGTACGCTGTTTTGGGGTGACGATACCCAATGCCCTTCTTCTGGGAAGTAGAGGAATCGGCTTGGGACGCCTTGTACCTGTGCAGCAGTGAAGGCTTCCATGCCCTGAGTAACAGGAACGCGGAAATCTTTTTCGCCGTGAATTACAAGTAGTGGCGTATGCCAGTTACCCGCAAACCGATGGGGGGAAAACTCGGCGTACTTGGTGGCAAGCTCAGCACTCTTCCAATAAGGGCCGCCAAGGTCCCAATTAACAAAGAATAGTTCTTCGGTCGACCCATACATGGACTCAAGATTATACACACCGCAATGAGCAATCATGCTGCAAAACCTATTTTCTGAGTTTCCCATGAGCCAATACACTGTGTATCCACCGAAGCTCGCACCGACAGCAGCTACTCTTTGCCTATCGATCTTGGGATCGGCCATCATGGCATCGGTAGACACCAGAATATCCTGCATGGCCTGCCCTCCCCAATCACCACTGATCTGATCGTTCCATTGGCGACCAAATCCGGGTAGTCCGCGGCGATTAACAGCCAACACGACATAGCCCTGTGAGGCCATCAAGTGAAAATTCCATCGGTAAGAAAACCACTGACCAATCTGCCCCTGCGGACCTCCCTGACAGTAGGTCAACATGGGCCATTGCCGTTCCGATAGGGGATCAAAATCTGGAGGTAGGATAACCCAATTGTGAATTTGTTTTCCATCCGTGGCCGTAAAGTACCTTTCTTCAACAGTGGGCAGTTCTAGGTTCGCATAGATACTTCCATTTTCATCCGTGATAGTGGTCAGCGAGTGATCGATGGCATTGACAAGGGCAAGTTCCGTAGGACGCAACATGTTTTGCTGTCGAACCAGAATGTTCTGCGTTCCGGGAATGATGCTCTCGAGAGTAAAATCAAACTGTCCTTGAGTTACTTGCTGTAGGCGAGACGACTCAATATCAATGTGATATATCTGCTGAGTACCTCGAGTTTCACTGTAAAAATACAATCCACGGCTGTCCTCACTCCAGGTCGCATGATGTGTAGTCTGATCCAATCCGCTAGTAACTTCACGCAGAGCCCCACTTGCCCGATCGTATAGCATGATACGATTGCGATCTGATTCGAAACTAGCTCGCTCCATAGATTGGAACGCAACAAATCGGCCGTCCGGAGAATAACGCGGCTCCATATCATAGCCTGGCATTCCAGGGGTAATGTTCTTCAGTGAACCACCTCGTGAACTAACCAAAAAAATGCTAGTATCGGTGCTTTCGGCTGGATTATTCACTAACTTCAATGTCAGCGCTAACTCCTTTCCGTCAGGCGAAAACTCGAACTGTTCAGCACCGCCGAATGGAGGTACTGGACAATCAGCTTTGAGTGTATCCATCAAATCCACCGGCTCACCGAGTACGCCCGAGGCATCAAAATGGGCAACGAAAACGTGGCTATACGCATAATCGTGCCAAGCGTTCCAATGGCGATAAAGCAGGCTGTCAATTATTCTGGCATTTGCCTTTGGCAGGTCCTTGTATAGATCGGTTACAGTAGAGTCCATTTTGACATCCACGGTAAAGGCAATAGCATTTCCCGATGGTGAAACCTTCAAGTTGGAAATCCCATTCGCTACCGTTGTCAGTTGAATTGCTTTTTCATTTGAAGTATCGAGCATGAATGCCTGAGGCGTACCGTTTTCACCCTCAGTCGTCGCCACATAGATTAACCGGGAGCCTTCCGGCCGCTGAATCCAGTTTAAAGAGCTCAGCCCTTTCATGTTCTTTAGTACAATCGCACTCTGAGGTGCAACCATAGCTGTTCCAAATCCTTTCGAGGTAGATACGTTGGCATGACCAACCTCACTCTCACCCAGCGATAGCAGCTTGAGGCTGGTATGGCCAGTATTTTCCTCCAAATCATAATTCGTGATTAGGAAGGCAAGTTGCTTCCCGTCAGGAGATATAGCCACATCTCCAATTCGCCCCAAATCCCAAAGACTCTCCGTGGTCAATCGATCAGCCAACGACAGACTTGTGCAAATGCTATGCGCCAGTAGCAAGATAACCAAGGTAAAAAGTCGGTGCATCATGATGTTCCTATAAATCGAGGCTGTCGAGCTGGTTTATGAGTTCGTCAAGTTCGTCTTGACTTGTCGCTGTTTGCGCTAAGTTTGTATCATTCGATTCTATTTTTGTAGATTGATTAGTGGGTAACTGATCTGCCACTGGTATTCGACCAGCAAGTATAAGCTGTTCATTGCGCTCTCGATTAGCAGCCTCTAGGGCATTCTCATTTGCTTCTGGTGCGCCAAAAAGTTTAGAGAGATCGATTTTGAATCCGCCATTATCCACTGGCGCACCTGCAATAGCAGGTGTTTTATGTTGCGGGAAAATAATGGCATTTTGTGGGCAGACGCGGCTGCATGCGGGACAACCCTTGCGACAATTGTCGGCCTGTTCAACCAAGATCGTGTCGGTACTGTCAACGCCATAAACGCCAAATAGGCAAAAATCAATGCATTCCATGCAGTTGGTACATCTGCTGTAGTCAATTACTGGGTACCATCGACGACCCCCGTTCTCAGAATAAATCTGTGCCACCGAATGATCCATTTCTGGAATATTTACCTCAACCCCACCCAGTTTATTGCCTTCGAGATTGTTTGCTGTTCCATCGACCTCCCTTAGTATCCGTACAGTCTCAGCTACGAATTGCTCCGGTGAATTTCCATGTCTAAAATTAAGGCAATAGACTTTGCGCGCTGGCCGAGGTTGTGAGCTGGTCACGCGTTCCAATTCTAACTCATCATCGGGGTTTTCATCTTCAGCCGAATCGCTCTCATCGAACTCTTCTGCGAGCTGAACGTCGCCAGTCTGACCACGTACACCATTACGATCTAATACCCAATGTGCAGCACGTCCAAATAACCAAGAAATGACCACAAGGTCTTCGTTCAACTTTCTCAGAGCCATCCAGGTTGTTCCATCCTTGTTGAGGTCGTAGAGATGTGGTACTTGAAGTACCCTCACTCCCTCAATACCTGCAAGCTGAATAGCGATCTGTTGCTCAAACTCTCGTTTTTCAGGATCTCGGCTCTGACCAGACGAAACGATGGCCGTCAGTTTAGGAATCGACATTGGCTTGTCCTTTGATGGTCCTCTGGGCTATTTCCCATGCTGATTTAAGGTGGCCTATGTACTGTTCGGGGGTCAGCAATTGCGATTGATATGAGTCATTGAGTTCGAATAACCAGCCATCGCCGTATTTGTCTAGGTTAATGGCAGTGGGATCATTTAACAGATTCTCGTTGATTGCGATTACTTCTCCAGCCACAGGTGCATACAAACTGCTCTCAGCCTTCTTGCTTTCAATGGAACCAATCTCTTGGCGGCTAGCCAATAGCATGCCCGGTTCCACAACCAAATCCAAGAAGTAAACATCTTGCAGCAAGCGAACGGCATAGGCTGAAAGGCCAAAACGGAGGCTCTTTGCGGTTGCGTTAGGAAGGGCCCACATGTGATTCTTGGAATACAGCAAGTTTGCTGGAAAACGAGCCTCAAATTGCCCCATCATGAACACCAATTCGGCGATCATGTGTAACGCACCCCGCGATACTCAGGCTCGAAGAAGGCTGGTAAGAGTCCATCGACTCGTAGGAGACCTTCCATTGTGAGCACGATCTTGTCCTCCAAAATGTTTAGCCAACCATCACGTTGATATTCTTCCCAAACATTGCTGTATTCTACGAGGATATTTACACCGAACTTTCGTTGGTAATACTCGAACTCTACGTATCCTCTTTTTAGCAGCAAAATCAACTCACGAATCAACTGCTGCCTAGTTGAAGGTGTGTAGGCTCGCCCCAGCGGCAATTTTCCTTGTTCCAAAGTTCCAATGTATTGTTGCCATTCAGGCAGATTCTGGTAGTGAACACCAGAAACATGCCCGAAAGATGCAATGCCCGTCGCGAGCAGGTCGGAACCCTGGAATAGATTATCACGATAGCTAAAATTCACTTTGCCGGGATCTTTGACCATCGTATAAGCACTACTGCATGAGTACCCGGCGGCAGCTAGCTGTTCAAATGCATATTTCACCCAAGCTCGTTTGGTTGGCCAGTCCGCAACCGGTGACTCTTTGGATTCGTTAAGGATACCCGCGGAATACACTGTATTGAAGGGAAGTTCCATCTGATAGATCGTGACGCTCTCGGGGAACAGGTCTATCGTCCGTTGAACATTGTCGTGCCAATTATCCCATGTCTCCCCAACCATACCTGCAATCAAATCAATGTTGACATTTGGAAAACTAGCAGCCTGGATCCAATCCCAAGCCCGATACACTTCTCTAGACAAGTGTGCTCGACCATTTTCCTCCAATACTGCATCGCTAAAATTCTCCACGCCCAAACTCAAACGCGTAACACCCAACTCACGCAATGTATGAACTTTAGACTCACTGAGCGTCCCTGGCTCGCATTCAAACGTGACT